>NZ_CALCLB010000006.1:0-207172 GCF_937966165.1 uncultured Odoribacter sp. | reverse complement strand
AAACAATTTCATACCCTTTTCCAAATTTTAAACCATATTTTTATAACAAAATTTTTTAACTAACTTAATTTGCTCTGTTACAAGCATTAATAAAAAAGATTTTAATAAAATCTTTTGTAAACCACAAAAAAGATGACCTTAACTGTTACTATACAAAAGCACAAGTCGCCTCATAAACTGATTAACGAAATCATGTAAAATAAAAAGGATGAGACATTATTGTATCGGTAAACCAAGGGAAAGACAGGAGAAGAATCATAAAATGAAATAAATACATTATCTTCTTTTTTCATTGTCCAATTATGCTTAAATTTGAGAAATACATTTCAATGATTATGAAAAACCATTTATCAGAAACAGAGAGAATTCGGACGTGGAAACATACAAATGAAGAACGGCTCCTGCGTCAATGGAATAAAAAAAACCTACGCTTCTTTTGGGGAGTTATTTTCAGTATGTGGGGATTTGCTTTAGTCTATCTTATCCTCTACGGTTTTCACACTCCTCTTACCACTAACTATTATTTCTATTTTGCTTTATTTTATCCTCTTTTAATGGGGTACATATACAGAAAAAGAATCCGTACTATCCTGCGGAAAAGAAAAGAAGAACTACAGAAAACGAAAAATACCGAATACTAATTTTATTCTGCATTCTTTTGTACTACATACTGATTCTATACTCACTGACCCGGAAGCCACGCAAAAATTCTTCAGTCTTCATCCTTTTCTTTCCTGAAAGCTGAATTTCTTCTAAACGGATCCGGCCATTGGGCACACATACTTCCCACTTCTTTTTACCATCCGTCCTGATTTCTCCCGGGACATCCCCCGGCTCTCCAACAATCTTTTGAGCTGATATCACTTTCATAGCTACGACTTCTCCCGTTTCCTTATGCTGAAGCTCAGTCCAGGCCGAAGGGAAAGGAGATAAACCACGGATATGATCATAGACCTGTCCGACGTCAGCACCCCAATCGATCTTCATATCTTCTTTGAAAATCTTGGGGGCTAAAATAGCCTCCCGCCCTTTTAATAATTGCTTCTGGTCTAGCAAAGGATAAGTATTATTTTCGATTGCCTCTACTGTTTTCAAAAGCAAATCTGCACCTGTCCCCATCAAAATGTCGTACAGTTCCCCTGCTGTCATGTCAGCTCCAATCTCTACTTTTTGCTGAAATATGACATTACCGGTATCTACTTCATGCTTCAATAAAAACGTAGTCACCCCCGTAACCCGCTCCCCATTCATCAAGACCCGGTTGATCGGAGCAGCCCCCCGGTAATCCGGTAAAAGAGAAGCATGCAAGTTCACCGTTCCCAAAGGAGGCATATTCCATACGACTTCAGGCAACATTTTGAAAGCAACGACTAACTGCAAATCAGCCTGTAATGCCTGCAATTCCTGCAAAAAATGTTCTTCCCGGAATTTCTCCGGCTGCAAAATCTTTAAACCGGCATCCTTTGCATATTTCTTTACAGCAGATTCCTGCAATTTCTGTCCTCTCCCGGCAGGTTTATCGGGATTTGTAACGACTCCCACCACATTAAAACCGGCTTCGATTATCTTCTTTAACGGCAATACGGCAAATTCCGGAGTACCCATATATACGATTCTCAACTTATGCTCAGACATTTCTTTTCCGTTTAAAAAAGCCCGTAATCTTTTTAATGAAATTAGAATATGCTTCTCCGTTCAGCACTTCGGAATCCGTCACGGATTTATAAGTCAGTAATACTCCTAAAGGTAAAAGTATAATCGATGACATCCAGGCCCCGAACCATACGCTTATAACTGCTTCCCGGGCAGATCTTTCTCCTATCATAGAGATGACATAATAGATAATAAACAGTAATACGGACACTACAACCGGCATCCCTAAACCTCCCTTACGGATAATACCTCCTAAAGGCGCCCCAATAAAAAAGAAAATAAAACAGGCAAAAGAAAGCGTAAACTTCTTATGCCATTCAATCTGATTTTTCCGGATCTGCTCCTCTTGCTTCAAAGTATAACTCATACTGTTCTGAGTGGCAGCTTTCACATTCCGGGCATATTCCAAACCACTTGCCACGGCTCTCTGCTGTTCTTCCGGATCAAAACTAGTAAATAAACTGTCCACGTCAACTACCCAATTCCGGGTCTCCAACCGCAAAATGCTATCTTTTTTTACACTGGAAGCTTTACTTTTTTCGAAACCGGTACTCAATATACGGGTAGCATCCATATTCTTCCGGTCGTCTACAATTTTTTGTAAGGAATCTATCGTATATTTTAACTGATTCAAATTCAACATAATAGCAGAACGAAACATATCTTCATCCGTCCTTTTCAATTCATTACCCGGTAAATCGATTAACAAACTCTGTTTATCAAATTTCAGTCTCCTGAAAGGGAAAGTTCTCCGGTTGGTAGCTTTCATTCCTTCATCCGTATAAGTACGCCCGTGAAAAAGCACCAGTTCCATGACATTATCGTGTGGATTACTGACCATAATACCGGAATCGGCCCGGGTTACTTCGTAATTTCCGGGTACAGTTTTATGATTATATATCAACATATTATACATCATTCCGGTTTCCTTGTTGATCTTATCAATTTTTATACTATATCCTTCCAGGTCGTTTGTAAAAACTCCTTCTTTGAAAGACAATTCCGGCTTATGTCTTTTTATATCATACAAAAGGCTACCCGCTTTCAGATTCGCAACCGGTAATATATTGTTCGAAAAGAAAAAAGCAAAAATGGTGAGGAATACGATAAATACAATCAGGGGATACATGATCCGGTAAAGAGAAATACCGGCTGCCTTCAGTGCTATCAACTCGTAGTTTTCCCCTAAAGTACCGAAAGTCATAATTGAAGAAAGCAGTACGGCTAAAGGCAATGCCATAGGGATCAAAGAAACAGAGAAATAAAACAATAATTCTGCTATAACGGAAAAATCCAACCCTTTTCCTACCAATTCATCAATGTAACGCCATAGCATCTGCATCAATAGTACAAACATACTGATAAAGAAAGTCGCCACAAAAGGGCCACTAAAACTTTTCAGCATAAACACATGTAATCTCTTCATCTGCAAACCTTCGTATTAAGCAGCCACAAATGTAGAAAAAATTAGGGAATTTGAAAATGAGAAAGTTGGGTTTCGGACGTTTCTATCCATTATTTATAAAAACAATTCAGATACTTCTTTCTTTAAGCTCCCAAATTACGATGCAAAATATCCATTTGTTTATCCCACAATCCAATCGTATCCGCTTCATCTTCCGGATCTGTAAAATCAGTAATTAACAAGGCGACATCTTCTGTCAAAGGATGAACCTGAATACTGAATTGAAAATATTCTTTCGGATCGTCACTATCTTCCCAACGGAAACGAACAAACACATTGTTTTTTTTATCAACCAACACAGCCGGATGCTCTGTCCCATTCCAAATAAAGATAAATTTTCCCTCTTTTTGTATTACGTCATCTGCAAACCATTCAGATAAACCGGCAGCGGTGCTCAAGCGTGAAAAAAGTACTTTTACAGATGATGAAAAAATATATTCCAACTCTATTTTTTTCCGCATATTTTTTAAATTTGAGCACAATATACTAAAACTATTTGTAAATGCAAAATCAAAAGAGCAGGATAAGTCTTCCGCAACATTAAAATCAAGCGAATTTTTCATCCCCAAATTCCTGATAAATAGCCTTTACAAACCGTTTCTCCCATTCATCCTCCCCCCCCTTTCCGACATTGGACAAACGGATAATGACTTCCGCCCAAGAAAGCTGATACAGGTCGATTGCCGGCAAATACGTATGATCGTCGTCTTTTCCCGTTTCCGCCAATATCCCTTTATCGATCAATTGTTGCAATACAACTTGCAATTTACTCGTACTCATACACAGTTCATCACAAATCATTCCCAAGGTCGGGATGTTATGGTTTTGTATATATATTCTGGAAATATAGGTAAGTATCCGTAAAGAAATTTCTACATTATCTATCCACCGGCTTTCTTTATCCATGACATCCCGGAACATAAAATGCCGGTTCTTTATAATATAACATAATTCCGTTCCCCACAATACGATACTCCAGCTCAACTGTAACCACACCAATAATAAGGGTAATGCAGCCAGGCTCCCGTATATTGCATTATAAGAACTGACCCCGATTTGAAAACGGATATAAAACCACTGTACAATCTGATAAACAGAACCAGCCACAATCCCTGCAACTAAAGCATATTTAAACTGAACCCGGGTGGTCGGCATAAACATATAAAGAAATATAAACAACATCCACACCAGGATAAATGGCAAAAAATTCAGCAAAGTAATGATCAGGGAACTGGCATAGCTCAAAAATCCGTCCTCCATGGCAATCGTCTGAAGATTGGATGTAAGAAAAACGTTTATACTACTGATCAGTATGATGAAAATAGGAGCAATAAACATAATCGAGAGATAGTCGGTAAATTTTTTAGTAACACTCCTTCCTTTTACCACTCCCCATATCTGATTCATTGCCAGTTCAGTATTCCCCAGTACTCTTATTACAGCCCACAATAAAAAGACGATGCCGATTCCGGTGATCAATCCGCCCTGCGTATTTTCTAAAGCTTGATTAGCAAACTGAAGGACAAAATCCACAATCTCCGGATTTGTCAAAGTTTGCTGATGCAACTGGTCTTCCAATAAAGTATAAACTCCAAATCCCTTAGCAATTCCCAATGCCAAAGCCACTATAGGTACAAACGATAAAACCGAGTAAAACGTAAGAGCCGAGGCCGAGATAATACAGGAGTCTTTCACAAACCGGTGTAACGATATCACCAATACAGCCAAAATTTTTAAAAAGATATCCCCTAAAATGGTCGATTTCTTCCAATCTTTTCGTATGACAGCATAATAAAAATCCAGAGAGCCGTATTTTTTTAGTCTGATTTTGTATTTCTGCATTTCTCGGAAAATTAAAACTTTTACAATCAGTCAGGAAAATTTTGTTTTGCGGAAAAAAAGTTCTCTTTCCCAAACAGAAAACTTCCGGCTTACAGTGAAGGAGGTTTTCCTCTTAAAAGGCAAAGATATAACATATCGGGTAACAAAAAAAGAAGGAATCCTCCGAAAATCCTGTTCTTTTGAGGAATGCGGCAATAAATTTCAGAATACGGCAACCTCCTGAACCTACTCCCCGATAAACAGAATTATCCCGGGATACCGTTTGCAGAATAAAATAAACAATAAGCTATTACGCTAAAAACAGGATTCCCGAGCCCCTTCCCCTCTTTCCGGATCAGGCAAATAATCCGGAAACAGTTTCTTTTACAAAATCAGGTTCAGCATCCAAACGGAAAATATAATCCGCTTGTTTGTATACTAATTTGTGTTCCTTTTTAAAACGGTCAATTCCTCCTCCTGTAATATTCAGCATAATTACAGCCTCCTTTGCAACTTTCCCCTCTTGTACAGCTTTTATCAAAGAAGCGATTGCCACACCAGCAGCAGGTTCAATATCACATCCTTCCAGACGCCAAAATAATTCCATAGCAGACAACGTCTCATTATTTGTCGCCACCAGAACGTCTCCGCCCGTTTCCGTCAAGGCATCGAACAATCCGCCTTTCACTGCATAGGGAGGTTTCCGGTTGGAAAGAACTTTTGCACAAATTTCTCCCACTTGTTGACGGGATACTTCATCTGCTACCGGTAACAAATTCCGTGACCCTCTTTTCCAGGCATCGTATATAGGCGTAAAAGGGATATTCTGAGATACCATCAACTTCATCAAATTTTTCCCGTAACGTCCGTCTACAATGAAACGTTTATTGGCTTCCCAGGCAGCAATAGCACCTGTGCCACTTCCTACGGCCTGAAAATAATAATCCGGAATCCGGCCAATGGTTGTCACGGCTGATAAGACCGTAGTACCCATGCCATCCCGGCGAGCTACATTCTTTGCTCCTCCTTCCGGATAAAATTGTTCCATCTGACAAACAATATTGGAAAGATGTATGGCGTCGAAGTAATCACTCCCGCTTTCAGTGGCGATTACTTTTACACAAGGATTCAGAGGACGGGCCGCCCACATCGCATCCATACAATCTGCGGGGATACATAATAAAAGCGGAATATTATTTTCCGAACATACCCTGGCAAAAGCCCGGGCAGTATTCCCGGCCGATGCTACCACCATTACTTTGTTACTATTCTGATTGATACGGGCACAAACGGCATAAGCTTCACATTCCTTAAAAGCTCCCGTCATCATAAAAGCCCCTTTTTCAGGCCAATATCCATTAAAAGTGATATAAAGATTAGACAATCCCAATTCCTTTGCCAACCCGACACTCTTATAGGTAACAGGAGCACCGGAACCTTCTAAAGTCCGGCAAATAGGCAACCAATCTGAAAACTTATAAAGACCAGGCAAATACTCTTTTACTTCTAATTGTTTCTTGGCATACTGTGCAAAAATCAAAGCAGCACCGTCTTTATTCGGGCAGTCTAATTCCCAGTCCCCATCTCTAAACTTCTTCCCACAACAACGGGATTCCAAGACATAATCGGTCATTTCCAATGTTTTCACTTTAAAGCATATTTCATTCAATATGCAAAATTAAAGTATTTTGTTATACCGGACTTGGGTATAAATACTACTTTTTAACCATTCCTTAGGAGAGCGGCAAAAAGTTCAACGATATTTCCGGTAGATGGTATATAATTCGAAAGGCATTTTCAGCAGATGGGAAAAGCGAATTTTACTCCCTCCTTTTTCTTCCCATCTATCCAGGGGAATTTCCTTTACTACCACATTATAGTCCGCATGTCCCTGCCGTATCCGAAGCAAAAGTTCCACATCAAACAACCAGGGAGAATGAAAAGGGCGGGCAAATATTTCCCGGGCAACTGAAGTCGTAAAGATTTTAGCTCCGCATTGGGTATCGTATGCATTTAAACGGAAAAGTAAACCCACAACAGTTGCAAAAATACGTCCCATATAATGGCGTAAGGGTTTTCTGCTTACCCTGACCCCCATCCTTTTGATCCTCGATCCCATAACGACTACTACATTTTTTTCAGTCTCCAATACCTTGGCCAACCGGTACACTTCCGGAAGCGGAGTTGCCAGATCCGCATCCATAAATCCCACCCACTCATACGTATTCTTTTCCGATACCTGTACAATTCCGGAACGTACAGCTTCCGCTTTCCCCTGATTCGGTTTCTTATTTACAGCCAGAATACGGTCCGGAAAAAGAGACTGCATATTTTCCAATACCCTCCACGTTTCATCCGTACTCCCGTCGTTTACAAAACAAATATCCATATCCGGATTTTCCTTTAGAAAACTCAGATATACGTCTACAGCCAAACGATTTGCTTCATTGTAGCAAGGTACTATGATACAGATTTTTTTCGGCATAATACATAAGTTGATAAACCCGGCAAACGGATCCCGATTGAATTAAAAATTCTCCCTACATGATAATCAAAAGTCAATACTTTCTTTAACAAAGATGTCCACCCATTTTTCCCTTTCCATTCTACCAATCCCGTAGTTTCTTTTCCTTTTCCCAGTATTTTTTCTTTTCCTTTTTTCAATATCCGGGGCAGCAATAAAGACGTATAAAAATACCCGGAAGTACATATTTTTAAATCTGCCTGCCGGACGAGATCCTTCAATTTCCTCAAAGAATAGCGGCGGTAATGTCCCAGAAAAAGATCGTGCGAAGTATATAAACTTTGAAAAGCCGGAACTGTAATTAAAATTTCCGTATGTTCCGTAAAAAAAGGCCGGTTTGTCAATTGTTTTAAAAACGCCTGATCAGTTTCAATATGCTCTACTACATCCAGCAATAGAATAAAATCCATCTGTTTTACCTTATCTGCCACAGCTGTAAAATTATTGAAAACCTTTACCTGTTTATTTTTCTGACTGAGCAGAAGGACTTCTTCCTCCGAATAGGCAATATCCACGCAATAAAAGTGAAGCCGGGGATGTTTCCCAAGCAGATATTCCTCTAAAAACAAATCCCCGCATCCAATATCTAAAATCTCATACTCCCGCTCCGGTTCTAATTTCAACAAACTGTCAATTATCCCGGCCCGCGACATTTCCCAGGGATGCCGTCTTACTGTTTCAATTTTCCGCCTTTCTTTCAGATCCATGCCGAATTTCCTTTCTTTTTATACAAAAGTGCTTCGCGGTTGTCCGGGTCCAACTGTAAGGCCTTATCCAATAAAGTCAATGCATTTTCAGATTTATTCAAAGCCTGCATATACAAAGCCCTTAAAACGAATAGTTCAGCATCTGTATTTACCCCGGATAAACGGCTCAACAAATGCGCTGCCTCAGCATAATTATGCTGCATCAATTTCAACCTCAGCTCCACTTTTAACAGGGGAAGATAGTTGGGTTCTGCTTTCAACACTTTTTTCACAACCTGCTCAGCCTGAGCATAATTTTTTATCCGGCAAAGGCAATCTGCCAAATGCGTCAAAGCCGATATATCCGGAATAACTTTCACTACTTTACTGTATAATTCAGCAGCCTGCCTATAATCACCATTTATACGGATAATATCGGCAGCTAACAATAAAGCTTTTCCATCATTAGGACGTATATTCAGTAATTTATTCAGACAATTTATAGCTTCCTGATAATTTTTCATAGAAAAATAAACCAACGCCTTCAGGTAATGGGCGTCGACTGAAACAGAATTCTGTGCCAGCATCCGTTCCGTTGCAGACAATGCAGCCGGGTAATTCCCCCCTTTAATATAAGCCATTGCCTGCATGTAAAGGGCCTCATTCAGCGCCGGATGTAAAGACAAGGCTTTCTCTGCACTTTCCAGTACTTTATCATATTGTTTAGTTACATAATACAATTTTGCCATTCTGGACCATACTTCCTCGTTTCCCGGATATTCTGCCGTATATTCTTCGAAAACCTGTAATGCCTCCGGTATCCGATTTTCTTTCTCCAATTCAAAACCTTTCAATTCTTTTTTAGTGGGCCTTCTTACAACGCAGGAAACGGGATAGCCGTCTACAGCCGGAGAGTACAGATTTCCGTCAGGCGGATATAACCCCTGCTGCAACTGAAACCGATTCACATATACATTTCCAAATAAAGCGTAATCCCAATCTTTGGAATATTTTTCATAATAACGGCTATAGATCACCTTCACATTGGTATCTTTCCTAAAGTAATAGGAAACTCCGTCCGGGAACTGCGTAACAATAACAGTTTTCCGGTCCGAGGGAAGTTGCACATTTTTTTTAAACCAGTCTGAAGAAGCTTTGAGCGAATTGAAATAATAATCCGTTTCATAATTTCCATAACTTTTCTTCAGTCCCCCTGCCAGCTCGTTAAAATATACATATTGATTAGGATGATTCCGGAAAAAATGGATAACCGGCAAAACCAGCAATCCCATAAGAATGAGCAGCACTATTGTTTGTATCTGCTTATTCCTCCTGTATTCCAACAGCTTTGTCCAGAAAAAAGCAGATAAAACCACCATGGGAGGAATAACAAATAATAAATGCCGGATTCCTCCGTATAAATTAGAATTTTTATAGATCACCCAAAACAAGGGAAAGAGGAAAGCAAAGAAAATAAAGTAAACCGGCAATACAAAAGCTTTCCGCTTGACCAATACATAAATACCGGATCCGATACATCCCAATACAGTAATTAAAGGCATTCCGATTAACAAGTATTTAGGAGCATATTTCCACGGTAACATATTAGACATCATTTGCTCCCCGTCGAAAATGGTTCTCAAACCGATGCTGTAATTCGTAAATTTCTGCAGGGAAAATAATACATTGGACAAGGGTTTCTGAAGGGCAAAAGGCCACAATAAAATAGCCAATATATAGCTGGATACAATGACAATCACGAAAACCTGAAGGATATTCCATATCGATTGACGGTATTTACCGATTTTATAAAATTCTCTCACTCCATAAGTAGAAATATAATACAAACCGCCGTACATAAGCAGCATCGGATATAAAATCAATCCTCCGGAACGGGTTCCCAGCGCCAGGGCAATCCCCAGTACCAAACCGATTATATGACGCAAACGAAAGAAAGGATAGTAATCAAAAAGGCGTATGGTATAATAAACAGCCATCAAATAGCCTACGGCAAAAGGAATATCTTTCAAATTATTCATACTGTGTCCGAAATACCGGGGAGTAAAAAACATCAGCAATACAGACAGCAGTCCACACAAACCTCCCCCCAGCCGTAAGCCGAGCAATCCCGCAAATAAAATTCCCAAAGCTCCGTTCAATGCGCAAATAACATGCCGGGTTTCGTAATAATGATCGATATGGAAGAGCTCACATACAGCAGCAGCGATCACCTGCATGGAAATACCATATAAATGTAATGCAGTTTTAGGTTGATTGATTGCTGCCGGATCGCCCTTGGTAAAATAATCCAAAACATAGCCCGCATGCCGGGAATCCACCGGTTCATCACCTGTAATTCCATAATCCTGGCTGATATAAGGCATAAATACAAAAGCAAAAGCAATAAAAAGGAACATCAATGCCCGGAAAGTCATTTCACGGGGAACCCTCCCCTTTTTCTGAAAAAATTCCCTGAAAAATTTACCTGAAAACAGATAGGTAAAAGGAACCCCGAAAGCATAATTCCAAAAAAGCTTCGGACGATGTCCTTCTTTCAAAGGGGGATTCTTTCGGAAATCACCTTTTGTTTCTATCCGGCAAAAATTTATTCCCGAAGTTTTATAGAGGCTGTATCCGATAGCTTCCATTGGATCGGCTGCCAAATCCCCTCCGGCATAAGCTTTTAGAAAAAGAGATTTAGGACCGATTAAAAGCGGACTATCGACCACTTTTTTGTCAGCTTTCCAAAGATTGAATATTCCTGTAAATCTCTCTTTTTTAACAAAATTATTTATATACCCGACGCTATTATTATTCTTTCCATCCAGATATTTCTCTATTCCACTGGCTATTGCCGGCCAGGAAAAACGATTGTCCTGCAATAAAAGTACTGTCTCTGCTTCCGTCGTATTCAACAATTGTACATATTCCTCCTGAGTAACGGATGCTGACAAATTTTTTATTTCCCATTCGTAATTTTCCGCTTTCTTCTCCTCTTTCCCCTCCAGCGGTAAACGATATAAAAGCAAAATCTTTTTTTTGATACTTTTCGTATTCATTCTAAATCTGACTTATTTTACAGAATAATTTTCCCGCACCAACCCGGCTTATTGTTGTAAAACCTCTAACCCATTAGAATACAAAGATAGAAAAAGAATAGCGAAAGAAGAAAAAACAAAGAATAGGGAAATGAAAAAATTAGAGGGGAATGACTGAACCCGTCCTGACGGGATGCGTATACCTGTAAATATGACGTTTTGGCACAAAACATGACATTTCACAACTTAAATTATATAAAATCCGACATTTTTACAAAAAATGAAGCAGATAATGAAATGGCATAAGGTTTGTTAAAAGATAATCGTACTCAAGGGAAAACCTTAAGAGGGAAGAAAACGAATAATATAAACAAATAAAATAAAACGCACTATGGGAAAAATAATTGGAATTGACTTAGGAACTACAAACTCTTGCGTAGCCGTAATGGAGGGTAATGAGCCGGTAGTGATTCCGAACAGTGAAGGTAGACGCACCACTCCTTCTATTGTAGCATTTGTAGATAACGGAGAAAGAAAAGTAGGTGACCCGGCTAAACGTCAGGCGATAACAAACCCGAAGAAAACGATTTACTCTATCAAACGGTTTATGGGGGAAACATATGATCAGGTCACCAATGAAATCAATCGCGTAGCTTATGAGGTAGTAAGAGGAGACAATAACACTCCGCGCGTGGTTATCGACGACCGGAAATATTCCCCTCAGGAAATCTCTGCCATGATCCTTCAGAAAATGAAGAAAACTGCAGAGGATTATCTGGGTCAGGAAATTACGGAAGCAGTGATTACAGTACCGGCTTATTTCAGCGATTCTCAGCGTCAGGCAACCAAGGAAGCCGGAGAAATTGCCGGTTTAAGCGTTAAACGTATTATCAACGAGCCGACAGCTGCCGCTTTGGCTTACGGGCTTGATAAGAAAGACAGAGATATGAAAATTGCCGTATTCGACTTAGGCGGAGGTACGTTTGATATCTCTATCCTGGAATTAGGAGACGGCGTATTTGAAGTGAAATCAACAAACGGGGATACCCATTTGGGTGGAGATGATTTTGACGATATCATTATCAATTGGCTGGCTGACGAATTCAAAAAAGACGAAGGCGTAGATATCCGCAAAGATCCGATGGCTCACCAGCGTTTGAAAGAAGCCGCAGAAAAAGCAAAAATTGAATTGTCCAGTTCGACGACCACGGAAATCAACCTTCCGTATATTTTCCCGGTAGACGGTATACCCAAACACCTGGTCAGAACACTCACAAGAGCCCAATTTGATCAACTGACGTATAAATTAGTAGAAGCCACAATTGAACCTTGTAGAAGAGCATTGAAAGATGCCGGTTTACAAGCTTCCCAAATTGACGAAGTTATTTTGGTAGGGGGTTCTACCCGTATTCCTGCCGTCCAGAAAAAAGTAGAGGAATTTTTCGGCAAAGTTCCTTCAAAGGGCGTGAATCCGGACGAAGTTGTAGCTGTAGGTGCCGCTATTCAGGGAGGTGTATTGACCGGAGAAGTAAAGGATGTATTGTTGCTGGATGTTACTCCGCTTTCATTAGGTATTGAAACCTTAGGCGGTGTGATGACGAAATTGATTGAAGCCAATACGACTATTCCGACGAAAAAATCCGAAGTATTCTCTACAGCTGCCGACAACCAGCCTTCTGTAGAAATCCATATTTTACAGGGAGAACGTCCTTTGGCAAAAGACAATAAAACCATCGGTCGTTTCCACTTGGACAGCATCCCGCCTGCCCCGAGAGGAATACCACAGATTGAAGTGACTTTCGACATAGACGCAAACGGTATTCTGAATGTATCGGCTAAGGATAAAGCAACCGGCAAAGAACAGTCTATCCGGATCGAAGCTTCTTCCGGATTGTCTGACGCCGATATCAAACGGATGAAAGACGAAGCAGCTGCCAACGCCGAAGCCGACCGTCAGGAAAAAGAACGGATCGATACCATCAATAAAGCCGATTCTATGATCTTCCAAACAGAAAAACAACTGAAAGAATTCGGAGACAAATTACCGGCAGATAAAAAAGCACCGATCGAATCAGCTCTTCAGGAACTGAAAGACGCCCACAAAGCTCAGGATGTTGCCCGCATTAACAGTGCTATCGACAAACTGAACAATGTTTTCCAGGCTGCTTCCCAGGAAATGTACAACGCCCAGGCTCAACAACAGCAACAACAGGGCGGTGCTCAACAAGGTCCTCAGGGAAATCCGAACGCCGGACAACAAAATAACGGCGGAAAAGACCAGGAAGTCACTGATGTCGATTTCGAAGAAGTGAAATAAGGCTTCAAAATAAACCATAATAAAAATCCCGTTGTAAATTTACAGCGGGATTTTTTATGGATTTATATTCAAGATGCCTATCGTTCCGAACCAAATTTTGACACACGGCCCCGTTCCCGGAGAATAAAATTTATTGAGACAACTCCTTTGAAATATTGTTGCATTTACAGACATTTTTTATCTTTGTCTTGCTATTCGATTTTCAATTTATAATAAAAAATTATTTATTTTATTAGAATTATAGGAGAATACCATCAGTCAAAGCTTTCGTAAACCGTACACCTTTTACGACCCTTTAAGTTCTCCTTTAGCTACAAAGTATTTAAATTCTGAGGCATATATATAAGTAAACAGAATAACAAAAAAGCAAAAGTAAAATATGAAAAATTTAATAATCTTTTGTATATTGTGTTTAAGCTTTGGTTCTTATGCACAGGAACAATACGTTCCGAAGGTAGATCTTGTTCTAAGTCTTATTTATCCTAAAACGAATGTCCAGTCGATCCGGATTAACATTGAGAGCAAATGGGGACCCAAGCAGATTCAATTGAAAGATATTCAATCTATTTCCTATCAAAATTATTGTCTGATTTTTGCAGAACCTTCCGGTTACTATGGTGCTATCGACATTTTGGGGAATAAAACCACGTTTAAATACAAGTCTGCCGATAAATTATTGTCAAGTAAAGAATGGGCACGCCGGTCGGCTTTTATTTCAACGCATCAGGAGGAATATGCGAAAAGAGATGCAGTTTTACGCTGGAAAGCGATGAACCAAAATTTTAATCGGATGTTAGCCTATCTGAAAAAATCCCGGGCCTCGAAGTATACAGAGTCGGTTTCAATGGTCAGGGGAACTGCACAATTAAAACGCATAAAAATGGGAAATAAATTCGGTATTGTGGACTCAGACAATAATCTGTTGTTCGGAATCCGGTACAATGATATCAAATTGACAGAATACGACCATGACTACGACAAAGCTTTAAAAAACAGATATTCTTTGAATAATGTAAGGCAACCTTACAATCGGTTGTTTCCGGTAAAAGAAGAGGGAAACGGTAAAAATTATAGTTTCGTCGATTATATAGGTGAATATGTCTGGAAAAATGCGAATATAGAAGTTTCCACAAAATTGTGTAATAACACGGATGAAGGCAAAGATTGCTACTTATTCAATTATCGGGGAAAAACAGAAACTTATTATTATAATGGTGACCAGCGCAGCGTAGATCTCAATAAATTCTTTATGCACTATGTAACGCTGAATATAGAGCAATGGGGAAAAAAGGATGAATTCGAATCCTTATCCGAATATGAATTGCGGCAGTCTCCCCTTTATACGAAATGGGCAATGGAATATTATTCCCGATGTGCAGTAATGCTTTACACCCAGTTATATCCCGATATAAATCCATTTGAATTATGTAATTATGACAGGGATAATGAAACTTTTCTGATTAAATCAGAAATCGGAAATATCGCTATATCCGTACCGTTCGAAAGCAGCATGCAATTCAAAAACGACTGGATACAAAACAAAGTAAAATGTCAGGATGCCAGTTTTAACGCAGCCGGTCAGGAAATTTCCCTGGCAGGGATTACATTCGGGAAGTTTAGTGGAACCTCCCTTACCAATTATCATTCTTATGATATTGAAAACAACAATAAGAAAATTACTGTAGTACTCCCTCCAAATTCATCGACAGAAATAATCCCCTCTGATGTCGATATCAATATTCCTCAGACATATACCAAAAAAGAACGGACCTTTGCCGTCATTATTTCAAATGAGAATTACCAAGAACTAGCTTCTGTTCCCTATGCGTTGAACGATGGAAAAATTTTCAGTGAATATTGTCAAAAGACACTGGGTATTCCGCAATCCAATATCCGTCTTTATAAAAATGCTACTTATGGCACAATGCTGAAAGCCATGAAAGATATCCGGGAGTTAGCGGAGGTAAAGGAGAATATTCAGGTATTGTTCTATTATTCCGGTCACGGAGCACCGGAGGAAGGTACGAAAGAAGCTTACCTCCTGCCCATAGACGCTTACGGTGTACAGAGCGAAGTATGTTATCCCCTGGCACGTTTATATAAAGAATTAAATGACTTGAATGCTTCCTCCGTCACAGTATTTCTCGATGCCTGTTTCTGCGGTTCTGCCCGTGACGGAAATATGCTTGCGTCAACCCGTGGTGTGGCAATCAAACCTCAGACGGAATCTCCACTCGGAAATATGATTGTCTTCAGTGCCTCGTCGGAAGATGAAACAGCTCTTCCTTATACCGAAAAAGGGCACGGATTATTTACCTATTTCTTATTAAAAAAATTACAAGCCACAAAAGGCATAGTAACCCTCGGGGAACTACGGGATTATATCTGGACGAATGTGCGGGAACGCTCCAAAATGGTGAACGACAAAATACAAACGCCGACAGTAAAAACCGGCCCTTCCCTTACCCCTAACTGGAGAATGCTTAAATTATAAACTGAAGCCGGATCGAAAAAGGCATTGTAAATCCCTGCTCTTTACAAAAAGCTGTATACTTTTTATAAAGGGCAGGGATTTATCTCTATTTTTGCAAGATTTCCGGTCTATTATAAAAGGGATATCACAATTTCCGAATATGACAATAAACGAATGGAAAGGTCATGGGGCCATGCTGGGGGCCGAAGTGATGTGGGGACTTATGGCCCCGGTTTCAAAATTAGTCCTGGCCAGTGCCGTAACTCCCCTATTACTTACAGATTGCCGTATATTAGGTGCCGCAGGTTTATTTTGGCTGACATCGGCTTTTACAAAACGCGAACACGTAAACACCAAAGATCTGCTCCTTCTCTTTTTTGCATCCTTATTGGGGATAGTATTTAATCAGGGGTCTTTCATATTTGGTCTGAGCCTGACCTCTCCGATCAACGCCTCTATTATAACCACCAGCTCTCCTATTCTCACCCTGATTATTGCAGCTTTTTACCTGCATGAGCCGGTCTCAGGCAAAAAATTAGCGGGAGTATTCCTCGGGGCAACAGGAGCTTTAGTATTGATTTTAAGCGGACAACAAAACGACAACGGAAACGGTAATCTCTGGGGAGACCTACTTTGTCTGTTCGCTCAACTCAGTTTTTCCTTGTACCTCGTGTTGTATAAAGGACTGACAGCCCGTTATTCGCCTATTACGCTGATGAAATGGATGTTTACTTATTCTTCTGTCTGTCTGATTCCTTTTTCTTACCATGAGATCCTCTCTGCAGATTGGCCGTCTCTCAATAAAAGTGTAATCGTCGGACTTGCTGCTGTTGTCTTTTGTGCCACTTTTGTCAGTTATCTGCTTATTCCCCTGGGACAACGTTATCTGCGTCCGACCGTAACCAGTATGTACAATTATATCCAACCCATTGTTGCCAGTATCGTGGCTATCTACTGGGGAATGGATAATTTCAATATACTGAAAGTAATCGCCGTCATACTGGTGTTTACTGGCGTATTTTTTGTCTCCACCAGCCGGAGCCGGGCGGATTTGGAAAAGCAAGAGACGGAAAGTCCCAAATAAACAAATCACTTGTATTTCACCCAATCCGACAAAAAAGTTCCCACAGCTTCATACAGGATAGAAACCGGACAAGTATAATTATTGACAAGAAGGGTAAACGCCAATCGTTTCCCCGAAGCGGTTGTCAGATAACCCGCTAAACAGCGTACCCCGGAAAAAGAACCCGTCTTCGCACACAACTTTCCCTTTAAATCCGGGTGATGCCGGAGATAAACATTCAGATTCCCATCCCTGCCTGCTACAGGTAAAGAATGAACCCAGGCAGCGTTGTTCCGCTGGACATAAAGCAAATGAGTTATTGTCTCTGCCGGAATAGCATTTTGAGGAGAAAGTCCGCAAGCATCTTTTAAGATTACTCCTAAAGTATCTATCCCCTGTTCTGCCAGCCATTTTTTCACAGCATTTTCGTAATGCAGGGGGGCCATTAGTCGTCCCAGGGCTTCTGCAAAAAGGTTTACACTGGATTTATTCGTATGAAAAACAATTTTTTCCAGACAGGGAGAGGTATACACATACAACTCTTCTCTTTCCGGATATTCCGGATTTTGTCCTTCTATTTTTATTCCTGCTTCTGCCAGACGAACTGTTAGTTCTTTTATAAAGCAATTTTCAGGCTGTTGCATAGCACCTTTCACCTGAAAAAAAGCCTGATGAGCAGGCAATGTTCCTTTCACATAGAACACTTCACTATACGGTCCGCCGAATATCCAGGCATTATCACCTCCAGCTACCGCAGCTTTCACCTGATTCTGAAAACGAATTCCAGGCACCTCCGGCTCTACCGAAAGCAAACGGGCAGGCGTGCCGGCAGCTCCAGTAGTAAAATTTAAATTATAAGTATTGTCCCGATAATTGAAATCGTGGCAAAGTGCCCCGTAATAATTGGAAATATCTTCCCAGAGCCAGGAACCGGGAATATTTACTTCTTTTTCCGTCTGTATAAGGATACGGCCTTTTATGGTATGAATCTGTTTCTCCTGTAGAACAGAAACCAATTTACGGATAAAACGGGAATCCGGGAAATAACGGGAATCCGGCGTCGGGTCCCCCGAAGGAACAATAACCACATCTCCTGCAATAGCTTGTCCGCGGATACCCCCCGAATAAAATACCCGGGTTTCATAACAAAAATCTGCACCTTTCTTTTCCAAAGCCCATGCAGAAGGGAGCAATTTGGCAACGGAAGCAGGACGCAGCGAAAGTTGTCCCTGATAGTTGAGCAGCTCTTTTCCATCACTACAATCCCGGATAGTTATTCCGACGACCGCATTTTTCAAACTTGAATTGTTCAAAAAATTTTCCAATCCGGTTTGGAACTGTGCAAACAGAGAGGTTCCCAGTAAACACAATATACCCCACGTACACCAGAAAAGTCCCGGATTCCGCCTCACTCTTCCATCGTTTTTAAAATATTCTCCACTTCTTCTTCTGTATTGTGAAGTTTTGATTTACAAAAAGCAATCAACTGCGAGACCCGCTTTACCTTCGCACTCAACTCGTCTACATCCAGTTTATTCTCTTCCAGCATCGTTACAATACTTTCAATCTCAGCCATAGCCTCCTTATAACTCAATTTTTCTTCCATCGTACTTCTCATTTTTAGGACGGGCAGCCTGGACGCTACTCTCCAACTTCCCGTCTTTTAATATCGTTTCTACTATATCCTTATCTTTCACTTCCGTTATACTTTTCACAGCTTTCCCTTTCAAACGGGTAATGGAATATCCTCTTTCCAAAACATTTTTCGGATCTACGTATCTTACCTTTGTTTCCGCCAACTCCAGCAAATGCGAATCACGTCCCAACCGATTCTCACATTTCCGCCTTATCTCCTCAAGGTATTGTATATAATTGTTTTTCTCCCGGTCGAAGATAGAATTTAACCGATGTTCCATACGGTCCCGGATCCGCTCAAAACCATTCAACCGATTGTAAATATACACTTTGGAATGATGTTCCAATCTACGGGAAAGAAATTGCAAAGCAGTATTCCGGTTTTGCAACAGCGTTTGGGTCAAACGTTTAAAATCATTCATCTGCAACAATAACCGCTTATTCTCTTCATTCAATAATTCGCCTACTCCTGTCAAAAAATCCGCTTTTAAATCTTCTAAAACAGCGTCCGTATGCTGAAACCTTTCAATCAGAAAAGCTGCCGCGGCAGTCGGGGTTTTCACCTTCAGATAAGCCACCCGGTCGACTACCGTATCGTCCCTTTCGTGTCCGATTCCGGCAATTACCGGCAAAGGAAACTGGGCTACATTTGCCGACAGTTCATAGGAATCGAAACATCCGAGATCGGTCTGAGCTCCTCCTCCCCGGATGATTACCACCACATCGAACAAATTTTCATAAGCATAAATCCGGTCGAGAGCAGCAATGACAGAATCGGCGGCCTGTTCTCCCTGCATGACTGCCGGAAATAACTTAACGTGAAAACGATACCCATACGAATTGTGTTCCAGATGATTCCGGAAATCCCCTAATCCCGCCGCCGTCGGAGAAGAAATAACGGCAATTGTCTTCGGTAAAAGCGGTAATTCCAGATTCCGGTTCATATCGATAATCCCATCTCTCTCCAATTGTTCCAGGATCTCCCTCTTTTTCCGCTCCAAATCCCCTAATGTAAAAGTAGGATCTATATCCCTGATATTCAATGAAAATCCATACACCTCATGAAAAACAACCTCCACATTCAATAATACTTTCATCCCCTTTTCCAGACTCCTCCCGGTAGTCGTCTCAAAGTAAGGCTTTAACATCCGGTAAGTAAAAGCCCATATCGTCCCTTTAGCTACAGCAGTTATCTTGTCCTCCTCCGTTGGCTTATCCACTAATTCCAGATAACAATGACCCGAGCGGTTCTCTTGTACGGAAGCGATTTCAGCAGTTAACCAAACCGTTTCCCCAAACCGTTCTTTTAAAGTTTGTCTTACCTGCCTGTTTAATTCATATAAAGAGATAAATTCCATAGATCAATGGACTAAACTTATAACACGATTTCCTTTTTGCAGATTTATTCCAGACTTACGGTTCGATTCAATTCATCGATATAATCCAATACTTCTTCTCTTCCAAGTCGTTTCTCCGAAGAAGTCATAAAAGCCATGGGGGTAGTTTCCCAGGTATCCAGCATTACCTTGTGGTAGTCTTCTATACATCTTTGTCTTCCGGCAGCAGAGAGTTTATCTGCTTTGGTAAAAACCATAACGAATGGCACCCCGTTTTCCCCTAACCACTCCATAAATTCCAAATCGATTTGCAGAGGTTTATGCCGGCTGTCTATCAATACGAACAAACAAATCAGATTCTCTCTTTTCAAAATATAATCCCGTATAATTTTTTCAAATTTTCCCCGGGAACTTTTAGAAGTACGGGCATACCCATATCCCGGTAAATCGACCATATACCATTCGTCATTTATCAGGAAATGATTGATAAGCTGTGTTTTACCGGGCTTTGATGCCGTTTTGGCCAACTCTTTCCGGTTCGTAAGCATATTGATCAAAGAAGATTTTCCGACATTGGATCTTCCGATAAAGGCATATTCATGCCGGTCTGGCGGAGGACATTTAGATACATCCGTATTACTAACAATAAATTCAGCCTTTCCAACTTCCATAATATCCGGTTTAGAATATCTGACTTATGACAAGGTTAAAGTTAATGTTTTTTCCCAGAACGGCGGCCATTATCCACACCTTTTTTCTTTTCTCCAAACCGTCCCCGGCTGCTTCCATCACTCCGGCGGCGTTCACTTTTCCACTTATTATCGGCCGTAGAACTGCGTTTACCGCCTTTTTCGCCTCCCTTTCGCAAGCTGCCCGGACGTTCTCCCGTCTCCCTGACCATAAAAGGCAGGCCATTGAAATTTACATTGCGGAAATAGTCACTAAATCCTTTTATTCCGTTTACATCAACTTCAAATTTTGTAACATTATCAAAAATACGTATACCCCCTATTTCCAAACCTTTCTGAGGAGCATATTTATTGATGATAGCCATAAGATCCCGGGGACCGAAATCATCCTGACGCCCGACATTTACACTGAAAACAGTAAATTGTCCTGCTGTTTCACGTTCCTTTCCGCCTCTTTGCCTTTCGGAAGTAAATCCTTTAATTTCCGCTTCGGATAAATTCAGGTCTTCCACCCCGGCATATTTCTTCAGCAATCTACCGAATTCATAAGATACAATCTTCTGTATCAGTTCTTCCTTCGATAATTCTTCAAATTTGTCAAATAATTCCTGCTGGTACGGACTCAGGGTTTCTTTCTGTTCAGCAGCCAGAATTTTATCAGCATAATACAACAACTGGGCCCGGCATACTTCTTCTCCTCCCGGCACTTCTCTGTATTCGAATTTCTTCTTTAAAATTCCTTCTATACGACGTAGTTTGCTTTTTTCTTTGGAATTGATGATAGCCACCGATATCCCTTCCTTGCCTGCCCTTCCGGTACGCCCGCTGCGGTGTGTATAACTTTCCACATCTTCCGGCAGATTATAATTGATCACGTGCGTCAGATTATCGACATCCAACCCCCTCGCTGCAACATCCGTAGCGACCAGCACTTTCAGCCGTTTCGAACGGAATCTGGACATCACTTCATCCCGCTGCGCCTGACTCAAATCGCCATGTAAGGCATCACAATCAATTCCATCCTTTTGCAATTTATGAGCGATTTCCCGGGCATCTATTTTAGTACGGGTAAAAATGATGGCATACATATCCGGTGCACAATCAATGACACGGTGCAATGTCTCATAAAAATCTCTTGCTTTAACCTGATAATACTGATGCCTCACCGTATCCGCCCCCTGATTTTTTTTCCCTACCGCAATTTCCTGGGGATCCCGCAAATAATTCCGGGCAATCCTCTCTACTTCCCGCGGCATAGTAGCTGAAAATAAATAGGTATTTCTCTCACGAGGCGTAGCATCCAGAATAAAATTCAAATCTTCTTTAAATCCCATGTTCAGCATTTCATCCGCCTCATCCAGTACAACAGCCCATACCGCCTCGATATTTACCGCCTCTCTTTTAATCAAATCACACAAACGTCCGGGCGTAGCCACTAATACATGTACCCCCCGCTCTAATTCCCGTATCTGTTTCCGGATATCTGTACCTCCGTATACACAGGTAACCCGGATATCCGGACGATATTTTGAATAATTTTTCAGGTCATTTCCGATTTGCACACATAACTCCCGCGTAGGGCTCAATATCAATACCTGAATTTTATTTTCTGTACTATCCAATTTTTGCAACAAAGGCAAACCAAAAGCTGCTGTTTTACCCGTACCGGTCTGGGCCAATGCAACTATATCATTCTCTTCCCCCAATATGACGGGAATTACTTTTTCCTGTACCGGACTCGGTATTTCAAAACCGAGGTCAGCTACGCCTTTCAGAATTTCTCCTTCTAAACCTAATTCTTTAAATTTTTCCATTCAATTTTATTAAATTACAACTGCTTCACAGCATGTTTCCACACACACCGTCTTTTAAATTATTTCTTTTTCAGCTAACGGACGTCCCTCTTTTCTCTCTAAATTATTCTCACATTTCTCCTCCGCTCAAAAGCAGGAATATCGGACAACTCCTCAATTTCTTCCGGCGTCAATCCGGGTTTTAAAACCACTTCCTCTTCCGACAAGATCAATCCATCCCTCGATGGCCGGTTACTATTTTCCTCGATTTCAATATCGTCTTTCGGAAATCCCGTAGCAATAACCGTCACAGAAATGGCATCTCCCAAACTTTCATCCGTCCCGACACCCCAAATCACGGCTGCCGTATCTCCTACCCGATGAATAATAATAGAAGTAATCTCCGTCATCTCATTCATTGTTACTTCATCTGTACCGGAAGTAATATTCAGCAAAATATCTTTGGCTCCCCGGATATCGTTATTATTCAACAAAGGACTATCCAAAGCTTCTGTTACCGCTCTCTTAGCCCGGTCTTCCCCCGACGCCTGAGCTGCTCCCATAATGGCAACCCCGCTGTTTGTCATTACCGTCTTAACATCTGCAAAATCGACATTGATATATCCCGGTAAAGTAATAATCTCCGCAATTCCCTTCGCTGCAATATTCAAAACATCATTCGCTTTCGCAAAAGCTGCTGAAATGGTCTGGGAACCATAAATTTTCTTTATTTTTTCATTATCGATCACAATGAGGCAATCCACATTGTCCCTCAGCAACCGTAACCCTTCCCGGGCCTGATTCAGCCGCTTGGGACCTTCAAAACGGGCCGGAATAGAGACAATCCCGACCGTCAGTATATCCATTTCCTTGGCCAGCCTGGCAATCACC
The DNA here is from genome assembly GCF_937966165.1 of uncultured Odoribacter sp. NCBI lineage: Bacteria > Pseudomonadati > Bacteroidota > Bacteroidia > Bacteroidales > Odoribacteraceae > Odoribacter > uncultured Odoribacter sp. The sequence goes on along the minus strand of NZ_CALCLB010000006.1, from coordinate 183,787 downwards.
GGAGCCGCCCCCGTTCCGGTCCCTCCTCCCATAGCTGCTGTAATAAAAGCCATTTTGGTATTTTTCCGAAGCATCTCTTTTATCTCTTCCAGACTTTCTTCGGCTGATTTTGCTCCCCGTACCGGATCATTTCCGGCTCCATGCCCTTCTGTCAGCATTTTACCAAGTTGTATTTTTAAGGGTACAGGGCTGTTTTCCAGGATCTGGGCATCCGTATTACAAACGACAAAATCGACATCACATATTCCCTTGGAATACATATATTCTACAGCATTTCCACCTCCTCCGCCAACCCCTATTACTTTAATTATAGTAGGGGAAATCTCATCCAGATTAAAATTTACCAATCCGTCAAACATGATAAATAAGCTATTTGTTATGCTCCATATTTTCTTTTACCAGGAATTATTTTCCTTTTATCTATTTCATTTCCGCATCCCGGTTTGAGTCCTCTGTAAAAATATTTCCGAGTTTCCGTTTAAACCAACTGTCTGAATCCGGTAAATCGTTTATTCCTCTCCCTTTCTTGGAGCTTTCTTCTTCCCTCCGTCTCATCTCTTTCTGCTTCCTGGCTTTTTGTTCTTCCTGCTTCAGACGTTTTTTCCGGGCCTGTTCTTCCAATTCCGCTGAGTTAACCGTAATCATTTCCAATTCTTCAGGCATTTCTTCAACCTTGAAAACGACCTCCGTTGCCTTTTCTCCCTGTACTGTTTTCCCGGATATGTGCGGAGTACCTACACTGCTATTCCGGTTAAAACCGACGGCAATGACAGCTACCCGTAATTTATTGCCCAAAGTCTCATCTTCTCCGGTACCCCAAATGACATTCACATTTCCACCAACTCTCTCCTGCAAATTCTCCGTAATCAAAGTGATTTCATCCATTGTCACTTCCTGCTCTCCATATAAGATGTTGAGTAAAATATTCGAAGCCCCCCGGATGTCGTGGCTATTCAGTAATGGAGAAATCAAAGCTTCTTCCAAGGCCTGCATGGCCCGGTTTTCCCCTTCAGCCTCAGCTGCCCCCATTAATGCAACCCCACTGTTACGCATTACTCCGTCTACATCGGCAAAATCGACATTTACATAGCCCTTTACAGTAATGATCTCAGCAATACTCTTAGCAGCTATTGTCAATACATTATCCGCCATGGCAAAAGCCTCCGAAAGCTTTAAATCCCCGTAAATATCTTTCAATTTATCGTTCTTTATGATCAGCAAAGCATCTACATATTGCTCCAACTCGTCAATTCCGTCCATCGCCTGTTCCATCTTTCTTCTCCCTTCGAAAGAAAAAGGCAAAGTCACAATCCCGATAGTCAGGATTTTCAATTCCCGTGCCTGTTTTGCAATCTCAGGGGCTGCCCCGGTTCCGGTTCCTCCACCCATACCTGCAGTTATAAAGACCATTTTCGTTTTATGCGAAAGTAAGTTTTTAATAAAATCCATACTTTCCATAGCAGACTGCCTTCCTTTCTCCGGCACACATCCAGCTCCCCTTCCTTCGGTCAAATCTTTTCCCAGCTGAATTTTATTCTTCACCGGACTAAGACGCAAAGCCTGAATATCCGTATTACATACCACAAATTCTACGCCGTGAATACCTTGCCTGCACATATGATTTACCGCATTACTCCCTCCCCCTCCTACTCCGATTACCTTTATAATCGACTCCTGCTGCACGGGCAATTTCAACGACAACAATCCATCATTTTCCATACGCTACCGCATTAGATTTATTCAATATTTTTATTCTTTGTCCCCTCTTTTTCCTCCCCAAGCATTGTCTTATAATCCATTTATTTAAATATACCGGAAAGCCAGTTCCCAATCCCCCCTTTATCCTCTTCCGGTTCTGTATGCTCACACAACAATAATCCTAAAACGGTCAGACAGGCAGGAGCACTTAATATTTCTTCATTACCGGAAGTTATTCCTTGTACCTTAGCAATCCTCACTTTGTGTCCGCTCAATTTTGCCAGTAAAGTATCTGTCCCGATCAGCCGGCTTCCTCCCCCTGTCAGCAAAATTTCTTTCTCCGCATCGTTAAAACGCCATTGCTGCAGCTGATAGATAGCTCCCTCCAGTAATTCCTCCATACGGCACTGGATGATCTTCGACAAATCCCGCTTCTCAATTTGTTTCTTGACCTCCGGAATAGCCACTTTCTCCGTCTTACACATTGATCTCAAAGCAATTCCATACTGATGCTTCATCTGTTTGGCCGTCTGAACGCTTTCAATACGGAAACCTTTCACAATATCCGTATCAATAGCACGGGTTCCCAAAGGCAAAACAACTTCCTGTTTCAGCATCCCTTCCCCCCATAGCACTACAGTCGTATGCATAGCCCCCATATCAATTAAAGCAAAAGATTTATCTGTACGATACACCTCCAATGCTTCCATATAAGCCCTCACCGGAGGAAAAAATTCCACCTCTTCAATCCCACAATCTGCGAACAACTTTCTCACTTCCATCAAATAAGCCCCATCTGCCAAATATACCCGATAATGTACATCCAAACTCCGGCCAGTAGCACCAACCGGATGAGCAATAGCCGCTCCCCGGTCAATCTGATAAGAGACCGGGATAATATCCACTAACTCATCTTCCCGGGAAACAGCCGATTCAATACATTTATTCTCTGCCCGGGCTAAATCGCTTTCCTTTACGCTCTTTCGCTGTAATAATACATTTACTTTATGTTCGCTTACCCGTAAAGCTGCCCCAGATAGCGATACATTGATCCTTTCAATCCCCTTATCTTTCGCCAATTCCTGAAGCAGATACTTAATATAAGATTTTATTTTTGCTTTATCGGTAATTACCCCGTCCTTTACCCCCTGTAATGCAATCATTTTGATACCTGCCAAATGGTAATTCCCGTTTTCCTGGCTAGCTACCGCCATAACCATTTTTTCGGAACCAATATCCAAAGATGCTATCAAACCCATAATTGTAAACTTTTTTTTCAAGGATTTACCGTCCTATTCCCCCTACTTCCACGTAAATTCCCTGACTTATCCAACGATCTACTTTCTTACACAAACGATTTGTTTGCTGAATTTTAAATTGATTTCCTTATATCTATTCCACCCTTTCCGGGAAATACCTTCTTCCAGGAAAAGACGCAATTTCTCCATCTTTTCCTCCTGATCTTCCAACTTTCCGAAACGGATCTTAAAATTTCCCACCTTTGGAATCAGCGTCAATTCTTCATTTCTGACAACAATTTGTTCAATCAGGGCATTCCAGAATTCGTCCTTTTCCAAAGAGATCACAAAAGGATACAATTTATCACAAGCAAATTTTTGAGATATATCCCCGGTAGCAACTACTACCCGAGAGGTATATTTTCGAGATAACGGCATTATTTTTCCTTCTTCATCAACGTAATATCCCCCACCCGATAATATCCTGAGTACAGGCTTACGTTGTGTGATTTCCACATGAAAATAACCGTCCAAACTGTAGTAAACCTGAGCCGACTTAATAACCGAATTCCGCACCAGTAAGCGCTCCACACTGTCTTTATCAATGCGGGCCACCGGCAAATTGACAATCTCTCCATATCCCCGTTTCAAAATCTTCAGCACCTCTGTATCGTCAATAAACGAATTGGTAGCAGTACCCTTTACAGAAACTTGTAATCCCTTACATTGTATGTCTCCTAATTTTGCCGACACAAAGGTAAGCACAATTATCAGGTATACAAATAAAGTAATGAATAATATGTAAGGCTGGATCTTACGCATATCTGTATAGAGAATTCTACTTTTAATTTCTGTTTATTTTTATTTGCCTGCAAACATCTGAGTAAATACCGGTACAAAGCGATCTATATCTCCAGCCCCCACTGTCATAAATATACCTTCACTCACATGCTGACCCACAAATTTAGGAAATTCTTCCCTAGGGACGATACAAGCCGGTACGTTAAGTTTATTTAAAATAATGCCGGAAGTTATTCCCGGTACAGGTAATTCCCTGGCCGGATAGATGTCTAATAAAATCACCTGATCTGCAATATTTAAACTATGGGCAAATTCCGACTGGAAATCACGCGTACGGGAATATAAATGAGGCTGAAAAGCGACCGTCAGCTTTTTCTCCGGCCACATCTCCCGTACAGCCTTCAAGGCAGCTTCTATTTCCCGGGGATGATGAGCGTAATCGTCTATATACATCACTCTCCCGAAAGTATGTATATTAAAACGCCTCAATACGCCCCGGAATTCCGGTAAGGCTTTCCGTATCTCTTCGGGCTGGACACCAGCTTCTAAAGCCATGGTAATAGCTAATGTCGCATTCTCAACATTCATACGTCCCGGAATCCCCAATACCAGATCTTTTATTTCAGCCTTCTGCCCGTGGTAATCAAAAACATATTGACTCCTCTGTACCCGTAAATGATCGGAATAATTATCTGTTATCTGTCCGGCAGCATAATATCCATCCACCTGTGAACGTTCCAGTTGTAAACCTTTTTTCAAAAGGATTTTTCCCCCTTCCCTGGTTCTTTCTGCAAACTCCTCAAAGGCTTCTATTAAATTTGCTTTATCCCCGTAAATATCCAAATGATCCTCATCCATAGCCGTAATCGCAGCTATATAAGGAGAAAGGTGCAAAAAAGAACGGTCAAATTCATCCGCTTCTACAACAATGTACTCGGAATGAGTATCTATCAATAAATTGGATCCGAAATTCATGGAAATACCGCCCAGGAAAGCATTACAGCCTACCCGGGAATTCTTCAGCAGAAAAGCCAGTAAGGTAGTAGTGGTGGTTTTTCCATGTGTTCCGGCCACACACAAGGCCTTGCCTGTACGCGACAACAATCCCAAAACCTCTGAACGTTTGTGTAAAGAATAGCCCTTACTCCTGAAATAGGTTAATTGTTTATTATCCGGTGGAATAGCCGGAGTATAAACTACTAATGTCCTGGCTTTATCGCGATACCGGCCTTCGATTTCACTCTCCTCATCCTGATAATTGACTTCAATCCCCTCCCTCTGTTTCATCTTTTCAGTTAAGGCTGAAGGCGTACGGTCATAACCGCCGACATGGCAGCCAATAGCTTTAAAATACCTCGCTAATGCACTCATGCCAATCCCCCCGATTCCCACAAAATAGACATTCTCAATATTTTCCAATATACTTGCCATACCTCTTCCCTTTTACTTATGTATATAAATCATCTTTTTTCGCCTATTAGCTTCAATATCTCCTGCGCAATTTTCAGATCCGAATCCTCTATCGCCAACCGGGCAATATTTTGCGACAATTCTTTCCGCTTTTGTTCGTCTTCCAATAATTCCGTCAATACAGGAATTAACTGTTTCCCGGCTTCAGCATCTTTAATCGCTACCGCCGCCTGTTTGTTTACCAAAGCCATCGCATTTTTTGTCTGATGATCTTCCGCAACATTCGGAGAAGGTATTAAAACAGCCGTTTTCTTCAGTAAACACAATTCGGAAATTGTTCCTGCTCCTGCCCGGGCGATTACAATATCCGCACAGGCATAAGCCAAATCCATCCGCTTCAGAAAAGCCGTAAGTACTACATTAGCCGGTAATTTATCTTTTAATTCCTGCCTTAACTTTTCATAATAATATCCCCCGCACTGCCATAAAACCTGTACATCTTTCCAATTCCCGATAGACGGCAAATTCTCCTGCACTGCCTTATTAATCATCCCGGCCCCTAAGCTTCCCCCGGTAATTAAAACTGTCTTTTTTCCCGGATCCAATTTATAATACGCAATTCCTTCCCGACGCAATTCCCCGGCCATCAACAAATCTTTCCGCACCGGATTCCCGGTAAAGACAATCCTCCCTTTGTCGAAAAAACGCTCCATTCCGTCATAAGCAACACATATTTTTCTGGCTTTTCCGGCCAATAATTTATTTGTGACTCCGGCATAGGAATTCTGTTCCTGCAACACCAACGGAATACCGGCTTTAGAAGCCACCCGTCCTACAGGACCGCTGGCATATCCCCCCACTCCTACCACCACATCCGGCCGAAACCGTTTTATAATTTTTTTCGCTTTCCGCAAACTCTTGTATAAATTAATCAGCACCTTTATATTTTGCCAGGTCAACCGTCTCTGCAACCCCCTTACCGGTAATCCTTCAATCGGGAATCCGGCTTCCGGCACTTTTTCCATTTCCATTTTCCCCTCTGCCCCCACAAATAAAATTTCAACATCTTTATCCAGACGTTTCAATGCATTTGCAATCGATAAGGCCGGAAAAATATGACCTCCCGTTCCGCCTCCACTGATTATAATTCTCTTCATATCTTATCTGCTTAAATTTTCTAAAACTTCTTCCGGTTCAGTCGTTTCCGTTTCCCCTATTTCTGCTTCTGCTTCCTCTACCACTTCTCCCTCTCCCTGAAAAGTATGACTTACGCTCAAAATCATCCCGAAAGCGGCACTCGTAAATAATAATGAAGTCCCTCCCATGCTGACCAGAGGTAAGGGCTGTCCCGTTACCGGAAACAGACCCACACAAACTCCCATATTGACAAAAGCCTGAAAAACAATACTCAACCCCAGACCTGTCACCAGTAAAGCGGGAAAAGTACGGGTACACCGTTTTACAATCACCCCGATCCGGTATAAAATAATCAGATACAACAACAGCATCAGTCCTCCTCCCAGCAATCCGTATTCTTCTATTATTATTGCAAAAATAAAATCGGAATAAGGATGAGGTAAGAAATTCCGCTGCTCGCTATTCCCGGGCCCTACTCCCATTAATCCTCCTTTTGCCACAGCAATCTTAGCCTGATCGGACTGATAAGAATAACCTTCTTTGTCATTCTCTTTTACCCCAGAAAAGAAATTTGTCACCCGCCCTTTAATTGTCGCAACGCGTCCTATTTTTTCAAACTGAGGAAAGGTGAATGCCAGAACCAGAATAATTCCCACCAAGCCAATTAAGGCTCCCATTGATATCGCAATCAGCTTTAAACGCAACCTCCCCACGAAGAGCATCGTCATACAAATCAATCCCAATAAAAGAGAGGTCGAAAAGTTATCCAGAAAAATCAGGAAAATCAAAGGCCCTGTAAACAGCAATACACTTTTCAAAGCCTCGTCGCTGCATCCCCTATCGGTCTGATAAAAAGCAATAACCCGGGCCGTATACATAATAATTCCCAATTTAGCCAGTTCCGAAGGCTGAAACGATAAACCCAAAGGCAACGGAATCCAGCGGTCGGCATCATTTAAATTCGTACCGGCAAACTTTGCCCACAACAAAAAAATAAAAGACATTCCCAGCACCACTTTTGAAAAAGTAAGGAAATATTTGTAATGAACGGACTGTAAGCCGATAATGACTCCTATACAGCCCAGCATCAGGATAAGCTGCTTGATCAGATAGAAACTGGTATTACCGTCCTTTTCCCGGTAAGCCAGCCGCCCCGTAGAGGAATATACGACCATGACAGAAGCAAGCATCAGAATGATAATGACGTACCAAAGTACTTTATCCCCTTTGAAATCCAACTTTAATTTTCCTTTGAACATAGTACGAGTAGTTAATGGATTAAATGTATACCTCACAGGCCTGACGAAGCATTGCCTATTTCAAATGCCTTACTTTCTCCTTAAAAAGTTCCCCCCTCTGTTCATAATTCTGGAATAAGTCAAAGCTGGCACAACAGGGAGACAACAGGACGGTATCTCCTTTGCCGGCATATTTCCGGGCTTCTGCCAATGCCTCATCCAGACTATGGGTATCTGCCACCGGACAAATCCCGGAAAAATTTTCAATCAGTTTCCGGTTATCCACACCCATGCATACCAAAGCTTTCACCTTTTGTTTCACCAAATCGTAAAGTACTGTATAATCGTTTCCTTTATCCGTTCCTCCGGCAATCCAGACAACAGGCGTAGTCATACTATCCAGCGCATACCAGGCTGAATCAACATTGGTCGCTTTCGAATCGTTAATGTAAGTGACCCCCTCTATAAGAGCTACTGTCTCCAAACGGTGCTCTACCTGGGGAAAACTTCTCAACCCTTCCGCAATAGCCTCAGGACTCACTCCCGCATGCATACAAGCCAGAATAGCTGCCATGGCATTGTATACGTTATGACGTCCTTTTATACTGACTTCATCTTTACCGATACGGAAAATCTTTCCGTCCAGTTTTACAACAATAGTATCTCCCTCCATATAAGCACAAGCCTCCTGCTCCGCCGGTTGTATGCCGGCCTCTTTTCCATAGGTAAAAGGAACCGGCTGTGAAAGGATTTTCCGGTCTGCCACCCGGCGACGGACTACCTCACAATCATAACCGTAAATAAATAATCCTGCTCCATCCATATTATTCAAAATACGGAATTTCGAGTCCACATAATTTTCAAATTTATGATCATAACGGTCCAGATGATCGGGAGTAATATTAGTGATAATAGCCGTATCTGCCTTAAAATGATACATACCGTCCAACTGAAAACTAGACAATTCGACTACATATAACGAATGTGCCTTCTCTGCAACCTGAGCGGCCAGGCTATGCCCTACATTTCCAGCCAAACCGGCATCTTTGCCCGCCTGCACTAAAATATGATGGGTCAGTAAAGTAGTAGTTGTCTTCCCGTTACTGCCCGTAATACAAATCATAACAGCATCGGAATGCCGGCCGGCAAATTCGATTTCGGAAATTACTGCTATTCCTTTTTGCCTTACTTTTTGAATCAGGGGAGCAGAATCGGGTATTCCCGGACTTTTTACCACCAGATCAGCAGCCAAAATCCGTTCTTCCGTATGTATTCCTTCTTCAAATGGAATAGCTTCTGCTACCAGAATTGCCTTATGAGCTTCGTCTATATTTTTTTTATCGGAGAGAAAAATCTCATATCCGAGCTTTTTACCCAGCAGAGCAGCTCCTGTTCCGCTTTCACCCCCTCCCAGAATGACCAGTTTCATAATTCGTATTATTTAATCTATTTGAATATAACAATTCCGCTGAATTTCCCGTCCCTTTATCGCATTTTTAAAGTTACAATTGTCAATACCGCCAATATTATTCCCACGATCCAGAAACGGGTTACAATTTTAGGCTCGGGAATTCCTTTTTTCTGAAAATGGTGATGCAAAGGTGCCATCAAAAAAACCCGGCGCCCTTCTCCATATTTTCTTTTCGTATACTTAAAATAACTGACTTGCATAACAACAGACAAGTTCTCCATCAGGAAAATTCCACATAAAATAGGAATTAGTAATTCCTTGTGTAAGATAATGGCAAATACAGCAATAATCCCCCCTAACGACAAGCTTCCCGTATCTCCCATAAAGACCTGGGCCGGAAAAGAATTATACCACAGGAATCCGATAGTTGCACCGATAAAGGCAGCCCCGAAAACGACCAACTCTCCCGAATGCGGAATATACATAATATTCAGGTAATCGGCATATACCATATTTCCCGATACATAAGCCAATATTCCCAGTGTAACTCCGGCAATGGCAGAAGTACCGGTCGCCAGACCGTCCAGGCCATCCGTCAGATTGGCTCCGTTAGAAACCGCTGTTACAATCAATATAGTGATGAACACAAATACGACCCATCCCAATTCATCCGCATATTTTCCTGCAAAGGAAGTAAACCAGGCATAATCGAATTCGTTATCTTTAAAAAAAGGAATAGTCGTCTTTGTCGATTTCACATCCCGGGCCAATATCCGGGTCGCATTTTCCTCCCTGAAACCTTCGTCTACCATACTGGTTACCATACCGGCACTTCCGACAGCGACTTTTTCCCTGACAACCACATCGTCACTGACGTATAATGTAATCCCCACAATTAACCCCAGACCAATCTGTCCAATCACTTTAAAACGTCCTTTTAACCCTTCTTTATGCCGCCGGAAAACTTTGATGTAATCATCTGCAAACCCAATTGCTCCCAGCCAGATCGTAGAAATAATCATCAACTGAATATAGATATTATCCAAACGGGCAAACAATAATACCGGTATTAATATAGACAATAAAATGATGATCCCTCCCATCGTCGGTGTCCCTTTCTTCTGCATCTGTCCTTCCAGCCCTAAATCCCGGATGTCCTCTCCAATTTGTTGGCGTTGCAGTATCTTAATGACTTTTTTCCCGATAACAGTAGCTAAAATCAAAGATAAAATAATAGCACAAGCCGAACGGAAAGTGATATATTGAAATATACCGGCCCCCGGAAAATCCAATTTATCGAGGTATTTAAAAAGATAATATAACATAATTCTAAAATTTACTCAGTTCAACCGAAGAAATCTTCTCACAATCCAAAAATTTCCTTTACCACTTCCTTATCGTCAAAATGATGTTTAACCCCTTTGATTTCCTGATAATTCTCGTGCCCTTTTCCGGCAATCAATACAATATCTCCTTTCGATGCCAACAGTATCCCCGTCCGGATAGCTTCTTTCCGGTCAGTAATGGCAATCACCTTCCTCCGGTACTCGTCCTTTACACCCGCCTGCATATCGGAAATAATAGCTGTCGGATCTTCACTCCGGGGATTGTCCGAAGTCAGGATAACCCGGTCGCTCAAACGACAGGCAGCCTCAGCCATTTCCGGCCGTTTGGTTTTATCACGGTCGCCTCCGGCTCCTACCACTGTAATGACTTTGTTATTTTTCCCCTTTAAACCTTTAATTGTCGACAACACATTTTCAATAGCATCCGGAGTATGGGCATAATCTACGATGGCCATAATCCCCTCGGGTGAAAGTATGGTTTCAAAACGCCCGGATACCGGAACCAACAGACTCATACAACGCAATATCTCATCTTTTTCCAGATGAAGTAAGCAGGCAGATGCATAAACAGCTAACAGATTGTAAGCATTAAAATCCCCTGTAAACTTTGTCCATACTTCCTGACCGTCCAATTGTAACAAAGTACCATCCAAGTGTTTCTCAACCACCCTGGCATTAAAATCAGCCATTGTCCGGCAGGAATAAGTATATTTCCGGGCAACTGTATTCTGCAACATCACCATCCCGTTTTTATCATCGGCATTCGTAAGAGCAAAGGCATCTTTTTTCAGGTTGTCAAAAAAAGCTTTTTTAGCTTCAATATATGCTTTGAACGTTTTGTGATAATCCAGATGATCATGTGTAATATTGGAGAAAATTGCTCCTTCAAAATCCAATCCGGCAATCCGCTTCTGGTGAACGGCGTGTGAACTTACTTCCATAAAACAGTACTCACAGCCGGCGTCCACCATCCACCGCAAATACTGATTTAATTCTAAAGGATCAGGTGTCGTATGCGTAGAAGGATATTGTTTCCCGTCCACATAATTACAAACAGTCGATAATAAGCCGGCTTTTTTCCCCATTAACCGGACCAATTCATACAATAAAGTAGCCGTAGTCGTTTTCCCGTTTGTACCCGTCACTCCGACCAGCTTCAACTGCCGTGAAGGATTGCCGAAAAAAGCCGACATTATTTTTCCCAAAGCAGAAGCAGAATCCTCAACTGACACATAACATATTCCGGGATAAAGCCGTTCCGGTAACCGTTCGCATACCACCGCCACAGCCCCGGCCCCAATAGCCTTTTCTATATATAAATGTCCGTCTGCATTTACACCTTTCTGAGCTACAAACAAATCCCCCTGTCCGGCTTTCCTCGAATCAAAATGTACCTCCCGTATCTCAATCGCCGCAGACCCGCAGATCTGTTTACAATCGATCTCCTTTAATAATTCTTTCAGTTTCATGATTATATCAAATTACGAACACCGCCACTTACCTTTTTTCCAACCTTATCTCAATTCAATATGAATATAACTTCCATTACGGACCTCTGTCCCGGGCTGAAGCGATTGGGACATCACCATTCCTGCCCCGCTTACGCCTACAGATAAACCAGCATTTTCCAATAAATACAAAGCATCTTTCAATCCCATCCCTTTTACATTCGGCACCTGAGAATTCGAAATCCGCCGGGGTTTCAGCACCACCTTTTCGCCTTCATTACTGGCAGTCAAAACCCAATCGTTTTGTCTGACATCCGCTTTTCCTTCTATTCCGATGTCCAAATCGTCAAATACCGTCAGGAAATCCTCCTTCAATCCATTTTTACAAACCGGTAAAGATTTGTCAGCTTCCACCTTTATTTCCCCATACTGCCGATAAGCAATAGAATACACTTTGTCGGCTATTTCCCGGAATACCGGACTGGACACGGAACTGGCATAATATCCCTTGGATAAGGAAGGTTCATCTATCACGACAATACAAGAATACAAAGGATGATCTGCCGGGAAATAGCCGACAAAACTGGCCCTGTATTTCCGGACCTGATACCCTTTTTTCCCGGTGGCGATACGAGCTGTTCCCGTTTTGCCCGCAATCCGGTATTTATCGGTATAAATCTTCCGGGCCGTCCCGTTTTCCACTACTCCTTCCAGCATCCGTTGTAATTTTTTCAATGTACTCCGGCTGCAGATCCTTCCCCCCACCTCTTCCGGATCAAACTGTTCTACCAATTTCCCCCGGTGCCGGATTTCTTTCACAAAACGGGGACGCATCCGCTGACCGTTATTCGCAATTGCATTGTAAAATGCAAGAACCTGTAAAGGAGTAAGCTTTACCTCATATCCGATACTCATCCAGGGCAATGAAATTCCACTCCAGGTAGAATCCCCCGGATGTTTAATATAGGGATCTCCCTCCCCTTTTAGCGGTATCTCCAACCTTTTATCCAGATCTAACCCGCACAAACGGTTTACAAACCGGTCCGGTTCATCCTTATAAAAATCATTTACCAACTTAGCGATTCCGTTGGAAGAGATTTCAAAAACATGCTGAACAGTAATCTTCCCCGGTTTCTTCCCGTCCGAGTCTGTCAAAGTCTTATCAAAAAACTTATACTCTCCTTTTCCGCCTAAATCCACTGTATCACCCGGTTCCACATGCCCGTCTTCCAGCATCGCAATCATCGTAGCTGCTTTCATGACAGATCCCGGTTCCCCTGCATCCCCTATGGCATAATTAAACTCTTCACTATATCCTCCTAAGGGCTGCCGCTTTAAATTAGCAATTGCCTTGACATCCCCTGTTTCTACTTCCATCAATATGGCTGTTCCCCGGTCCGCATCGAATTTTTCCAACTGCCGCATCAAAGCGTTTTGTACAATATCCTGGTAATCAATATCGATAGTAGTAATAATATCATTTCCATCTACAGGTTCTTCTACCGTTACCGGTACCCACGTACCGGACATCATCTGCTTCATACTCCGTCCCGGAATGCCTTTCAATTCATTTTCAAAAGCCCCTTCCAAACCGACTCTCCCTTCAAAACTTCCGTCTTCCGCTTCATTCAGATACCCGATCGTACGGGTAGCCAGATTTACGTGGGGCTGTAAACGAACGCTATTCATTTCTTCTATCAATCCCCCCGAATTCCGTCCTTTCCGGAAAATGGGAAACGTTCTGATCTTTTTCAATTCATTAAAAGACACTTTCCGCCGGTTAATCAGATAATACGTTTTTTTCCGGGCACGGGCCTCCTCCAAATGCTGCTTGTAAACCGCCTTACTTTCATCCCCGAAAAACCGGGATAAACACAAGGCAAGACTATCTACTTTTTTACCGAAAAGCTTACTATCCACTACCGATGCATCCCATCGTAATTCATAATAAGGCACGGAACTCGCTAACTTCCGCCCGTCACAGGCACAAATATCCCCCCGGTTCGGAGCTACTTCAAAATCCTTTACCCGTACTGCAACTGATTTCTTCCGCCACTTTTCCCCTTCCCACATCTGCACATGAAGAGTCTTAAAAATAACAGCTCCCGCAATTACAGTCATCAGGACATATACCAGTCCGATACGCCATATAATTTCGCCCTTCATCGACATGGCTACTACTTTTTATATAATTTTAAAGGAGGCTCTTTACTTTCCTGCAAATCCAAGCCTGCCTCATTTATCCTTCTCTTTACTTCCGACTGCTTACTGATAAACATCAAACGAGCTGCCGTCGTTATCGATTCAAAACGCAGCTCCCTAACTTCCCTCTCCATCTTTACTTTTTGTTTATATAACTTCTCTGTACTATACCCATTGGCAATATAAAATATCCCCAGAAAAGTCAGAAAAAGAATAAAAGCTATATTTTTCCTGATTACTTTATCCGCCAATATGCGGCCGTCCAACAGCTCTTTCACCGAACTTTCTAAAGTTTCCTTCAGTTCTTCGTTCGGCGAAATAAAATCTTTTGCTTTACTGAACAACTTCATATTCCTCCTCTTAAAAATTTACAATTCTCCCCCATTTACCGGCTTCGCAGCTATTCTTAATTTCGCACTTCTGGCCCGCGGATTTTGACGAATCTCCTCCTCTGAAGGCAGGATAACTTTCCGGTTGATCAGTTCAAACCCTTTCGTTTCATGCCCATAAATCGGATCTTTCTCTATCTTCCCCTCTACATTTCCCGTTTTAAAAAAATTTTTTACAATCCGGTCTTCCAAAGAATGATAAGTGATCACAACCAATCGCCCCCCAGGCTTCAAAACTTCTTTAGCCTGCTCCAACATCTCTTTCAATGCCTCTAATTCACCATTTACCTCAATCCGCAGGGCTTGATAAACTTTAGCCAGGTATTTCTTTTCTTTCATCTTCGGAATACAGGACTGAATCCCTGCGTATAAATCCCCAGAAGTAATTAAAGGGCGTTCCTGCCTTTTTTTAATTATTGCCCCCACCAATCTTCCTGCATTTTCTACTTCTCCGTAATTTCTGAAAATAGTCAGCAAATCCTCCTCTCTGTAAGTATTCAATATATCGGAAGCCCTCAAACGGCTTTTCCGGTTCATTCTCATATCCAGTTCCGCATCAAACCGAAAAGAAAAACCGCGTTCCGCCTCATCGAACTCATGAGAAGAAACCCCCAAATCAGCCAGAATTCCATCTGCCAATTCCAATCCATAATACCTTACAAAATTGCGAAGAAACCGAAAATTATGGTGTACCGGAATAAACCGTTCGTCTACAGGCATATTCGCCACAGCATCCTCATCCTGATCAAAACCCATTAAAATTCCCTTACTTAGCCGCTCTAAAATAGCCCGGGAATGCCCCCCTCCACCATACGTCAAGTCCAGATATACTCCCTCCGGCTGAATATTCAACCCTTCTATAGATTCTTCCAATAACACTGGTGTATGATACTCTGACATACCCTATCCGATTATAAAAT
The DNA here is from genome assembly GCF_937966165.1 of uncultured Odoribacter sp. NCBI lineage: Bacteria > Pseudomonadati > Bacteroidota > Bacteroidia > Bacteroidales > Odoribacteraceae > Odoribacter > uncultured Odoribacter sp. Next base: position 168,549 of record NZ_CALCLB010000006.1, on the reverse strand, counting down.
TTTGACCATAAAACGATTCCAGCGACCAAACGGTTATTTCCCGTTTCCAAAGATTTGTTGTGTCAACACGGCAAAGTCCGCCCCTTTCATTTCCACCCCCTTATACGCTTTAGCATCCCACAATTCAATTTTCGTATCCACCCCCGCTAAAACAATTTCTTTTTCGACCCCGATCTCTTCCAACATACGCCTAGGCAATAAAATACGGCCATTCCCATCCATTTCCACCTGCTGAGTCCCCCTGTATAACTCCCGAAGAAATGCCGCGTGAGTACGATCGAATAAATTTAGTTTCTCCCTCAGATCCGCCACCAGCATTTCCCATTCCCGATAAGGATACATGTCTATACAAAGTTCGAAAATATTCTTTCGCAACACAAATACCTCCTGTTGCTCCGTTTCCATAATTCTACGGAAAGACGAAGGCACTACCACCCGGTATTTACTGTCCGCTTTACACGAATAATCTCCGATAAATGATAACATATCTTCCTTTTTCTTTAGAGTACAATATAAAATACTAATAATCAACCATTTAATTCAACATCTCTCTTAGCAATTAAAAGGTACTTTCAAAAGGTAAAGGTAAAAAAAATTCCCCACTTCAAACCACTTTATCCCACTTTTTATAAAAATTATTCAAATTTTTCCAAATACTGCGTCCTGCGCAGGTTTCCGATTTTTTTATTTTTCAGTTCTTATTTTTTACTTATTATTTTGGTATTTTTGTCACATGATTTCAATGAATAACATAAAACACTTTTATAATCGGATTAAACAATTATTACTTTATCCGGGAAGAGAATGGGCTATTATATGCCGGGAAAGAGACAACGTTTCCAGACTTTTTAATATATTTTTCTTTCCGGTAGCGCTGATTGTTTCCCTGCTTGTCATTCCCGGCGGAATATACCGCTTCGGTACTTTTCAGGGCATCCTTTACGGCCTCATCAATTTTATCTCAGTAACAGCAGGCATTTATCTGGCTTTTTTAATTGTACGGGAATACCTGAACAATAAAACGCCGGAAGCAGAGAACACGGCTTTACATCTCACCGTATACAGTGCATCCGTTTTTGTTGTATTTCACAGTTTATCGGTAGCATTGATCAGTGGTTTTTTCAGTCAGTTACTGAGTTTGATCAGTCTGATATTTATCCGTACCCTTTATGCGGGTATTGCTGCAATCACACGCTTAGAAACCAATCAAAAAACCAATATCCTGATTATTGCGGCTTTATCTATAATTTGTATTCCGGTAATTTGCAAAAGATTGCTGATGATTTTATTTCATATACCCATTTTTAATTTGTAATCCATGTCAGGCGATATCAACATACGGAACAAACGGGCTTCTTTCGACTACGAATTTTTGGAAGAATACAATGCCGGTATTATCCTTACCGGTACAGAGATCAAATCAATCCGGGCAGGGAAAGCAAGCCTGGTAGATTCTTATTGCTATTTTGATAAAGGCGAATTATGGGTAAAAGGTATACATATTGCCGAATACCGCTTGGGCACTTATTACAACCACGAAGAAAAGCGGGAACGGAAGCTTCTTCTCACCCGTAAAGAATTGCGCAAACTTGAACGGAATGTCAAAGAAACGGGCCTGACCATTATTCCTGTCAAATTATTTATTACCGATAAAGGCTGGGCCAAACTTCGCATCGCCCTCGCCAAAGGGAAAAAAGAATACGACAAACGGGAAACGCTGAAATTAAAAGACGCCAAAAGAGATATGGAACGGGTACGCAAATTTTAAGGGGAAAAGGAAAGCCGTGCTGCAGTTTACAATCCGGAGATTCAAATTTCAGACGGAATATTCTGTAAATTAGAAACATAAAACGAAAAGAGAAGCTTGAATATTAAGAATTAAAATTGGGTAAATCAGAAAAAAAGCGGCACAAAAATGTCCAAAACAGGAAACATTTGTAAGGAGAGGCAGGATATATATTGAAAACCAAATCCGATAAGAACAAACCATTGCCGGAGATCCGGAACGAAAGATCATTTTTTTCCCTGTTTGGCTTCGGGTTTTTACTTTTATTGTTTACCTTCGCATTCGTTTGAAAAAGTCTTAGATTTAATCATAAAAATAACAGAATCATGTATCAAGGAATAAAAACAGTATCGTTTGAAGAGGCTGTGAAAGTGGTAAAATCCGGCGACCGGATCCACATCCATAGCGTAGCATGTGCTCCCCAAGGTCTTATCCAGGCCCTTTGCGCCCGTGGACGTGCCGGAGAGCTGAAAAATATAAAGTTACAGCACCTTCATACAGAAGGTTGTGCTCCCTATGCTGAACAAGAATTCGAAGGCGTTTTTTCCCTGGAATCTTTCTTTGTAGGCGGAAATGTACGTAAACCGACTCAGGAAGGATGGGCCGACTATATTCCTGTACATTTAAGTGAAACCCAAAAATTAATCCGTAGCGGGATTACCCCGGTAGACGTAGCCATGATTCAGGTATGTCCGCCCGATAAACACGGCTACGTATCTATGGGTACTTCCGTAGATGCTACTTTAGCTGCCGTACAAACGGCTAAAACCGTTATTGCTGTCATTAATCCCAACGTTCCGCGCGCCTGGGGAGATGCTATTATCAAATTATCCGATATCGATATTTTCTGTGAAGATAATACTCCCCTGATTGAAGCCCATCAGGCAAAATTATCGGAACAAGATATCAAAATCGGACAGCACTGTGCTGCTTTGATCGAAGACGGAGCTACCTTGCAAATGGGCATCGGAGCTATTCCGAATGCTGTACTTTCGCAATTGGGAAATCATAAAAATTTAGGTATCCATACCGAAATGTTTGCCGACGGCGTACTTCCCTTATATTACAAAGGCGTTATCAACAACCTGAACAAGAAATACGATAAAGGAAAAATTGTTTCCACTTTCCTCATGGGATCGAAAGAGGTGTACGATTTTATCGATGACAACCCTGCCGTAGCCATGATGGACGTAGGGTATACTAATGATCCTTTTATCATTGCCCAGCAACCCAAAATGACGGCCATTAATTCCGCTCTCTCTATCGACATTACAGGTCAGGTAAACGCTGATTCCATCGGTTGTAAATTCTACAGTGGTTGCGGGGGACAATTGGACTTTATCCGCGGAGCAGCTGCCAGTGAAGGCGGGAAACCGATTATTGCCATGCCCTCTGTAACGGCTAAAGGAGTCAGCAAAATCTGCCCGACTCTGATCAATGGGGCCGGAGTCGTTACGACCCGTTTTGATGCCCATATTGTAGTGACAGAATTCGGTTCAGTAGATTTATACGGAAAAACGTTGCAGGACCGGGCTAAAGCATTGATATCAATCGCTCATCCGGATCATCAGGAAGAATTGGATAAGGCCGCTTTCGAACGTTTCGGCAGTCATTTCCATTTTGTAAGCAAATAAAACGAATTTTAAAACAGAGAGAATTTTAAAGCTGTTCAGGGCAATAAAATTCCCTCTGTTTACATTTTTTGAATTTTCTGCCTTTCTTCTGTTTCCAAACGATTTATTTTCCATATTTTCTTTTTACCTTCGCTTTCCATTTATATCGGATATATTATGATGGATTGGAATACACTTTTATCTGCACATCGCTATCACCCGGGAAGTCCGGCTTCTCTATTTCATTCGCACGACCGCTCCCAGTTTCAACGGGATTACGACAGGCTGATCTTCTCTTCTCCCTTCAGACGGCTTCAGAATAAAACGCAGGTATTTCCTTTACCTGGGAATATTTTCGTACACAACCGTCTGACGCATAGTCTGGAAGTAGCCTCCGTCGGTCGCTCTTTAGGAAATAAAATTGCCCAATTTTTAAAGCAGAATAAGATAAAAATGGAAAATCCGGAACTGTTGGAAGAGATCGGCACAATTGTCAGCAGTGCCTGCCTGGCCCACGATTTGGGAAATCCCCCCTTCGGGCATTCCGGAGAAGAAGCCATCTCCTATTTTTTCAGCGAAGGTGAAGGCCGGTATTTTAAAAAGTTACTCTCCGATGAAGAATGGACGGATTTAAGTCATTTTGAAGGAAATGCCAATGCCTTTCGTCTGCTGACCCACAGTTTTAATGGCAGAAGACCCGGCGGTTATACGATGACGTATACCACTCTTGCCTCTATCGTTAAATATCCTTTCGAATCGACTTGTGCTACCCATAAAGGATTTAAATACGGTTTCTTCCAAAGCGAAAAAGAAATATTCCGTCAGGTTGCCGAAGAACTGGGATTGCTACAACTAGAAGAACGTCCGCTGCAATATGTCCGGCATCCGCTGGTATATCTGGTAGAGGCTGCGGACGACATTTGTTATCAGATCATGGACATCGAAGATTCCCACAAAATGCGGATTCTCTCTTACGATGAAACAACGGCTATACTCGAAAATTTTTACGATAAAAATGAGGACAAGGAAGACTTGAAAATCATCGCCCGTACGTTTAAAGTCGTGACCGACAAAAACGAAAGGATCGCTTTCCTGAGAGCCGGCATCATCAATAAATTAATCAATGCCTGCGCGGAAGTATTTTGTAATCATTATGAAGCAATTATGAACGGTACGTTTAAAAGTACCCTCATCAAAAATCTTTCCGGTACGAACAAGGAAGCTTATGACAAATGTACTGATCTGGCCTACAGTCGTATTTATCATACAAATATCGTTACCCAAATTCAAATCGCCGGCTTTAAAATTCTCGGTACGATTCTGAAAGAATATACCGACGCTGTCTTAAAACCGGAAACTTATTATGCCCGGAATATTTTATCCGTTATGCCGGAACAATATCAGGTCAGCAAAGAAGATTCCATGTATACTAAAATACAAACGGTAGTCGATTATGTTTCCGGTATGACTGACTCTTATGCTTTAAACCTTTACCGTAAAATTAAAGGAATCGAATTACCGGAATTGAAGTAATCTTTGAGATGGTTTCCTGTAAATTTTCTAAAAAACGGGTATACAAATCTCTTTTATAAAAGAAAACAGTGTTGTAATTTACCGTTTTCAGAAATAAAGAATCTCCTCCGATTTTATCCTGAGGAGATTTTTATTTTAAACGTTTTTCCTTTTTTTCGTTCAGACTTTGCGAACGTTTTTACTGAAGAATTGTGCTAAAACTTTTACTCTGGTTTCCCCAATATTTTTGAATTATATTTTAACAATGTTTCTCCGGATTTCTTTACCGGCATATTTCAGAACAATGACATAAGTTCCCCCGCTCAATTTACTCATATCTAAAACTCCGGGTTCAAAAGGCCGGACAATGATATTCTTCTCCATTACAAAAACGCCCGCCGTATTGTATAATTTTACTTCTACATTTCCATTCACATCCTGCCCCATGCGGATATTCAATTTATCCGCTACCGGATTAGGATAGAGATCCACTTCTTTAGAACCATCCCGGGCCATTACAGTAAAACTTCTGCTGACATGCTCCCCGAAATAATCATAAGCGGTAACTTCAAGGGTCACCTTTCCGGACTTCAAAGCATTCACGATCAATTGTTCGCCGCTCACAGTAGTCTTCACAAAAGTCGGCGAAGTGTTTTTTACCGCGTATCTCAGCGTTTCTCCATCGGGATCCCGGAAATATTCGGATAGCTTTATCGTTTTTACCTCCCCGATTTGATCAAAATATAAATTTTCCAAAACGTTGGAAGTAATAACAGGTAACCGATTGGGCAATACAGTGTAAGGGATCTTTACAATGGCAGCAGCTCCTGCCTCATCCCTAACAGTCAAAGTCGCTTCATATGTTCCGGCTTTTGTTTTAAGTGCCGAAATAGTAACTACTAAGTCCCCGTTTTTTTCAACAACGGTAGCCGCATTAGCAGGATCCTGTATTTCATATCTATAAGACCGCCCCTCCAGATGGGTAACCTCAAAAACAATTTCCGCTGTCTCTACAGACGTTAAAACAATATCACCGGGAGTTTTCCGGGTAACAATCAGGACTTCATTGGACAAGGTCTGACCTTTAGCCAAGGTAACAGCTGAATAATTTCCAAAGCGGTCTTTCCCCCTTATGGCCAGATAATAAAGAGTGCCATTTTCCAAATCTGTAATTTTAAACGATACCTCCTCTCCCGGGCTTTTCCCGATAACATTTACTGTTTCCGTTTTTATATCTGCAGGCAACCCGTCAAAATCTATATTTTCCAAAGGTTCTGTACTCCAGTAAACCTGATAATAAGCCGCTGTTTTATTATCTTCATCCCGGGTTACACTCCATGTCAGGAGAGCAGAATTGTAACTCCACTCTATCTGTAAATCTGTTACCGGGTCAGGAGCAATCCCTTCATCCGATTGAAGTGCAGCGGCAGCATCTACATATCCTGCTCCCAAATTTCCGCGGAAACTCGGATTATAACGGTCAATATTTCCGGCACTTTCCAGGAGTATGGATTTTAAATCCTCCGGCGTAAAACCGGGATGTCCTACTCCAAATTTAGACACGACTAATGCCGCAACCCCGGATACATGAGGACAAGCCATAGATGTACCCTGTTTATACCCATAACCGTTTCCGGGTACAGTACTGTATACAGGACACTCATTACTATATTTGGACATATACCTGTAAGTTCCTCCCGGAGCCGTAATATCTACCCAGTCTGCATAATTGGAATAATAAGCCTTCAGAAAATCAGGCGCCATAGAGGCTACGGAAAATACTCTTTCATATTTGGCAGGATATGCATCTTTATTTGAATTATTGTTCCCCGCAGCAAAAATAACAATTCCTCCCTTCATCGGACCTGTCTGATTCCCATTTTCATCCAATCCTGCATATTCGATAAAATAATCAATAGCTGCTTTTGTAGATTCATTCAAATAAGGGGTACCCTGTTCAAATTTATAGGACCAGCTGTTCTGACTGATGACGGCCCCGTTATTGGCTCCATAAATAATAGCTCGCGGAATGTTCGCACTTCCTCCGCTCCCCTTCTCAGCAGGCTCAAATATCTGACAACTCATGACCCGAACCCCGTCGTACAATCCGGTTCCCCCAGCAATACCACATACCCCTTTCCCATTATTATTCACAGCAGCAATCGTTCCTGCCACATGCGTCCCATGCGAATCAGGTATAATCGTAGCAATATTAGAGACAAAATTCCAACCGTATACATCCCCGGCATATCCATTGTTATCATTATCTGTATTCCCTGCCACTTCATCCTCATTTATCCAGACATTATCTTTTAAATCTTCATGTTCGTAATCGATTCCCCCGTCCACCACTGCAACTATCACTTCCCGGGAACCTGCCGTTACTTTCCATGCATCGTATAAATTAATATCTGCCCCTGCAACCGAATTAGGCAAATTTCCCTCATTGTGGTAATGCCACTGCAAAGAAAGTCCAGGATCATTAAAAGGACTTCCTGCAGCAGTTGGCTTTATCTGCTCCAGAGTTTTAACCGGAATAATAACTTCATTCTCCCCTGCTCTTTGCGCCTGAAGCACAGGTTCCACTACCTCAATTTCAGCTAAATCCGAAAAATCCGAAACCGCCCGGCTTACCGGAATGCTCTCCTCAAATTCAATGTCATACCATAAATGTAACCCGGCTTTTCGCATACGGGGTTCAAATTTGCCGCCATACGGAAAAACCCGTTCGATCTTGACAGCCCCTAATTGAGCCGTAATTTCATCAATAGCCGATACCCCGGTTCGGGTCATCCCCTGAACGGTATTTAATTGCATTTTCCCCTGAATGTCTTCTTTCAACTTGACCCGAATCATCCCTTTACAGTAATTGGCTTCATTTTTCAGAATTTCTTCCGGATTAATTTTATTCCCTTTGGTGTCCAAAGGATCGTCCTGACAAGCAAAACACACAAACAAGAAAAAGAAAATAATAAGTCTGGAGTTCATAAAGATTATTTTATATATAAAGGCTTAAAGATATAAAATTAATTAACATTTAAAAATTATTAATATATCAAAAAATCATTTCTTAACCCGGTTCATTAGAAAACAGAAATATCCCAAAAAAGTTTATCATCAGAATTTATACTCTTTTTTATTCCCTGCTCATTCCGGAAACAAAAATATACTCCGATATTAAATTTCACTTCTTTAGGATATCTCTCTAATAAAAAGGCAATAAATGTTTATTTTTTATACGGAAACATTTTTACAACTGTGTTTGCTCTGTACGACAAATAATTTCGTTTTGTAAATCTTCCCCTAAATCATTAAAATAATCACTGTAACCGGCAACGCGGACAATCAAATCTTTATATTCTTCCGGATGTTTTTGTGCATCCCGTAATGTATCCGCATTGACTACATTAAACTGGATGTGATGCCCGTCCATACGAAAATACGCCCGGATTAAATGTACCAGATTCATAGCCCCTTCTTCGGTTGCCAGTAAAGAAGGCGTAAATTTCTGATTTAATAATGTCCCTCCGGTTTTAATGTGATCGATCTTGGCTGCCGACCGGATGACAGCCGTCGGACCGTTTACATCGGCTCCTTGTACAGGTGAAATACCTTCCGACAAAGGTTTTCCGGCATTTCTTCCGTCCGGGGTTGCTCCGGTAACCCGTCCAAAATAAACATGGCAAGTGGTCGGCAACATATTTACCCGGTAGGTTGCTCCCCTCGGGGACTTATGCCCGTTCAAAACATCGTAATACAAATCGAAAACATCCACTTCCTGGCGATCTGCATAATCATCGTCATTACCATACTTGGGAGTTTTATAGACCAAACGGTATTGCAATTCTTCATATCCCTTAAAATCACCTTGTAAGGCCTCCATCATCTCCGACATTTTAACGTCTTTCCGGTCGTAAACGTGATAACGCAAAGCGGTCAGCATATCGGTAATACTTCCTAATCCCACTCCCTGCACATAGCTGGAGTTATAACGGGCCCCTCCACACATATAATCTTTTCCGTTCCGGATACAATCCTCTATCAGCACCGACAGAAAAGGTACCGGCATATATTTCATAAATATTCGTTCAATGATGTTATTGCCAGTCAATTTTATCCGCATAAAATGAGCCAGCTGCAGCCGGTAAGCTGCAAACAATTCTTCGTATGTTTTATAATCAGTGGCCTTGCCGGTTTTTAATCCGATTTGTTTTCCCGTCCTCCAATCATAACCATCATTTAAAGTCAATTCCAATATTTTCGGTAAATTAAAATAACCGGTTAAAATATAAGCTTCTGTACCGAAGGCTCCCGTCTCCACGCAACCGGAACAACCTCCGTTCCGGGCATCTGTGATACTTTTCCCGGCCCTGAGCATCTCCTGCACTAACGCATCTGTATTGAATACAGAGGGCTGACCGAATCCGGTTTTAATAATTTCTACCGCTTCCCGGATAAAACGATCCGGGTTCTTTTTACTGACTTGTATCATGGAACTGGGTTGCAAAATCCGCATTTCCCGAATGACATCCAGTAACATAAAAGAAATTTCATTCACCCCGTCGCTTCCGTCTTCTTTCACTCCTCCTATATTAATCAAAGAAAAATCCGTATAAGTATTGCTCTCTTCTGCTGTCACTCCCACTTTGGGCGGAGAAGGATGATTATTGAATTTTACCCAAAACGACTCGAGCAACTCGTATATTTCTTCTTTTGTCGTACTCCCTTCTTCCATCTGCTTTTTGTACAAAGGGTATAAACTTTGATCCAAACGCCCGGGATTAAAAGAATCCCAGGGATTCAATTCCGTTACTACCCCTAAATGAATAAACCAATAATGCTGCAAAGCTTCCTGTACCGTCTGTGGGGCATTTGCGGGGACACGGTGACACGTCCGGGCCATCTGCAATAATTCAGTCTTCCGTTTCGGATCAGACTCCTGAACCGCCAATTCTTCCAGCCTACGGGCATGTCTCTCTGCATAAGTAATCATCGCATTACATACAATCTCCATTCCCCTCAATTCATCCCGTTTATCTACTCCTTCCGGATCATCCAGTAAGTCTAATTTATCCATAGCTTCCTGTATCTCTAATTTCAGGTCGTTTAAACCTGTACGAAACATCTTCATGCCCAACACAGTATGCCCCGGAGCCCGCTGTTCCTGAAATTCGGTAAAAATACCGGCTTCATAGGCATCCTTCCACTCGGGAGTGACATTTTTAAAAATCCGGTCGCGGTTGGATTTTCCGGTCCAATAAGGAATAATAATATCCCGGTAAGCCGCCCGGGTTTTTTCATCCGACTTAAAAGATACTTTTTTCCGGTTGTGTAAAATTTCCAGATCCTGCAGGGAATGTACACAAATCTCCGGATAAGTAGGCGTTGCTTTGGGCGCCGGCCCGCGCTCCCCGACAATCAACTCCCCTTCATTGATACAAATGGCCTTATGCTCCAGAATATACTGGAATGCCAATGCCCTCTGAACCGGTACCGGTTCAGCATCCGCTATTCCCGATTGGTAAAATTCAGTAATCAACAAAGCCCGCTCAGCCGAAATCCTGTTCTCAGCATTTAAACTTTGCTCTCTCAATCGTTGTATTCGTTCAGTTAGTTTCATTATCTTAAATATTTAAAATGATTATATTACAAATCCTGAATGTCCGCTATTCTTTAAATTCATATTTTATGGAAATACATTCCTACTTTACCCACCAGCGTTTTTAATTTATCCTTTCCTCCTGCATTTTAGTCCGGTTAAGTCATAAACCTTCCGGCATATACCTGTCAGCTGCGACCCACCAGTAAACATTTTGAACTGTTTGACAAGGAATGTATCATAATACTTCATATCCGTTTTTCCGGAAATACTCTTTTATTCCGCTAATTCCGCTTTCCGTCAGGCCAGCCGTTTCTCCCATCTCATATTTTCTGCCCAGCCTGCGATATTTATCAGCCCCTGTCCGGTGAAAAGGCAATAGTTCTATCCTATGTAATGCAGGCATCGTACTCAACCGGCTGACTATAGCTGAAAGATCCGCTTCGGTATCGTTCACCCCCGGAATAACCGGAATCCGTATCAATACTGAAGTACCATACCGTACAATCCGGTCGAGATTCTCCCATACCTTTTCATAACCTTCCCCAATAAATTCTTTAAACTTACCCGGATCCGCCGTCTTAACATCGTATAAAAACAAATCTGTATAACGGCATATTTCTTCCAATTCCTTAACTTGTACCGCTCCGGCTGTATCAACACACGTCCGGAAATGAGCTGCCCGGCAACGTTTTAACATTTCCAGTAAAAAAGCAGATTGTAAAAGAGGCTCCCCTCCGGAAAATGTTATTCCCCCCGCCGATTCTTCAAAAAACACCTGATCTTTACGTAGCTCCTCCCACAATTCGTCTGCAGAGATACTATACCCTACCATTCTTTCTTCCCGGAATTCCTTCTCGCCTAAACGATAAACCTGAGACATATAACAAGGGCCTACAGACTGGCTTTCCGGATTATGACACCAACAGCAATGCAAATTACATCCTTTTAAGAAGACAGTCGTCCGGATTCCGGGACCATCATGGATAGCATAGCGTTTAATATCAAAAATATTACCACGCATAATAAAAAAATAAATTGAAACAATTGACAGAATAACTCAGAACTCCGGATAAATAAACTCACAACCGGGCATAAGAAAAGAAAGCGCTAACAAATCCAGCACTCATAAAGCCCCTTATAGGAACGGTTTTGCAATATCCGGTGAATCTTCAACATAATAACGCCCCTAATATAAAAGAAAAATGTAAGATTTAAAAGAAAAGAAGAAAAGAATATAAGTCAAAAAGTAACAAAATGCTGTTCTCCTTTTTCAGGAATGTTTGTCTTTTTTGGGGGTACATTTTTATTACTTTTTGACTCAATAGAAAGCGTATTATTGTAACAACTCTTTTACTTTAGCAGAGATAGCTTTTCCATCCGCTTTTCCGCTAAGCTGCTTAGTAGCTACTCCCATAACTTTTCCCATATCTTTCGGAGAAGTCGCCCCTACAGAAGTTATAATAGCTTTCAGAGCTTCCGTCAATTCAGCCTCAGACAACTGTTTCGGCAAAAAAGAATTCAATACTTCCAATTGTCCGCTTTCTTCTTCATATAAGTCCAGCCGCCCTTGTTGTTTATATATTTCTGCTGCATCCGAACTTTGCTTGGCCAATTTCTGGATAATACGAACACATTCGGCATCGTCAATTCCCTCTCCGGCTCCCGGACGGGTCTTGGCTTCCAATATCACTTTTTTAATATTCCTCAATGCTTCCAGCCGGACTTTCTCCCTGGCTTTCATCGCATTTTTAATGCCTTCGTTCACTTGTTCTTCAATCGTCATAGCTTTTCAGTTTTTAATGTATACTTGTTTTTCCCCTTTCAATTTAGCTTTACAAATGGGTTTGAGGTAAAAAGTCTTTTATATATCCGGCTTCTCCTCAGAATTTCCTCACATCGTTCAAAATTAACACTAAAATTTCAAAACCAATCCATGAGAGCTCCGTAATTTAACAAATAATATAAATTAACACTGAGATTATTTTTTGATACATTTTTTGGAGTAAATTTGGAACATTTTTAAGACAATCATGAAAATAATATTATTCATTTCCTTTCTTTTTTCTGCACTACCTGCTTTTACGCAGCAAGATACTGTAACGAAGATCATAAATCCGGAAGATACGCTGATGATAGTCACCGACCAGTTGACCGACCGTCAGCTCAAACAACTTTATCGTCAACACAGGCGCGATTCGATCCGCGCCCATAAGAAAGTATGGCTTTCTATTCTGGGGGGTCCTTCCTATAATCCAGAAGCTTCTTTGGGGATCGGAGGAGCCATGTTGATGACTTTCCGGATGAACAAGTACGATTCCATCAGCCAGCGTTCATTCATTCCGGTAGGATTTAACATCTCTATCAATGGTACTTTCGTCGCAGCCGGTGCCGGAACTTTGTTCTTTAACGAAAATAAATTCCGTATCTACATTAAATACGGTTACCGGACAGAACCAGCTAATTTTTATGGTATCGGTTATGATGAAATTAAACAGGCAGAAGAATTGAGAGACCGTTTTAAAAAGGATTCGGTTACTTTCCATAAAACAAGTGTTCAATTTTTCCCCCGTTTTGTCTGGGAAGTACGTCCGAATATTTATGTCGGTACCTTACTGGACTACAATTATTATTACGGTAAAGACATGCCCCACTGGATGAAACAAAATGCACAAGTCATTAAATACGGAAACCGATTCCATAATATCGGTATCGGGGGACTTTTCCAATACGATACCCGGGACGATGTTGCCACTCCTTTTGCCGGGATGTTTTTAAGTGCTACGGGAACCCTTTATGGGAAATATTGGGGAGGGGATTTCAATTATGAAATGATAGAACTGGAATACCGTCAATTTAAACAAGTGTTTAAACGCCGGAGTGTATTAGCCTGGACAGCCAAAAGTCAAATCGGAATGGATAATGTTCCCTATACCGAATTACCCAATTTCGGAAACCCTTTTGACCTGCGTGGTTATGCCTGGGGGAAATACCGGGACAAATCTATGGCTTATGGCATCGTCGAATACCGGCATATGTTTATGTCTCAGTCAGCATACGAAAGAGGCGCTTTCTGGTCGAAATTCGGTGCTGTAGCCTGGGTAGGAACAGCTACCATCGGGAAAACTCCGGCCGACTGGAACAAATGGAAATTAAATTACGGATTTGGTCTCCGCATTCAACTGCAACCCCGGAAAAACTTCCGCCTCGATATTGGTAAAGAACCCGGTCAGAAATGGGGAATCTATATGAATATGACCGAAGCATTTTAAATATTGATGAAAAGCTCCATAAAAAATAAAGCGATCTGGTCAATTGCTTATCCGATTATATTCGGCAATCTGGCTCAGACGTTGATCACACTTACCGACACGGCCTTTTTGGGACGGGTAAGTCCTGTTGCACTTGGAGCTTCCATGATGGCCGGCATTTATTATTATGTATTTTCGACCCTGGCCTAGGGATTCAGTATAGGAGTACAGATTATTGTGGCCCGCCGTCTCGGAGAAGGAAAATTAAACCGCATCGGGGTGATTTTTGAACACGGATTGGTTTTTGTATTCTTATTGTCTACAGGACTCTTTCTCATTCAACATTATTTTTCGAATGCTCTGTTGCAAAAAGTAATACAATCTCCCAATATTTATGCCGCTGCTATTGAATACATGGAATACCGGCATTATGGGATTATTTTTGTTTGCTTCAATTTTCTCTTCCGTGCCCTTTATATCGGTTTATCCAGCACCAAAGTGATCAGTTTCTCTACCTTACTGATGGCAGTAGTGAATATTTTTCTCGATTATGTACTGGTTTTCGGGAAATGGGGCTTTCCGCATATGGGCGTAGGAGGAGCTGCACTGGCTTCCGTATGTGCGGAAATTTCAGCTTTATTGTTTTTCGTTCTTTATACCCTGGCCCGGCTTCCCCTTAAAACATATGCCTTATTCGCCTTTCATAAACTGGAAGGCTGGCTGATGAAATCAATATTAAAGCTGGCTTTTCCGACAATGATTCAAAAACTACTTTCTTTTGGCACCTGGTTTATATTTTTTGTACTGGTGGAACATATGGGCGAACTACCTATTGCTATATCCGGGATCGTCCGGAGTGCATATATGCTCATCATGATTCCGGTTTTTGCTTTCGGTGCAACGGCTAACACCCTGACGAGCCGCCTTATCGGCGCAGGGAAGCAGGCAGAAGTGATGTCAACTCTGCTGAAAACATGGAAACTGAGTTTTGTTTGCATCCTGCCCGTCCTGTTATGCAGTATTTTTTTCCCGTACAGTATTCTATCTATTTATACTAACGACACTTCTTTAGCCGTAGCTTCCATCCCTTCTCTCTACATCATTTGCATCGCTTCTGTTTCAATGAGCTTCGGGATGACTTTTTTTGAAGCTGTTTCCGGAACCGGCAATACCATACAAGCCCTCTGGCTGGAATTTATAGTACTGCTTGCATATACTTTTTCGGTATGGTTTTTTGCATACAAAATCGGCACCCGGGTAGAATTGGTATGGACAAGCGAAATCACTTACGGAACAATTATCGGACTCGTCTCTTTAGGGTATATTAAATATGCCCACTGGCAAAAGAAAATAATCTAAATAGCACCTGGGGACGGGGGAAACTGTGCTAAAAACAAAACATTTACATTTTTTGAATACTTCTAGATATTTCTTTTGAATTATCCGTTGAAACGCTACTGATAACTTATTTAAAATAGCACCTACCCCCGTCCCCTAAAAAGAAAAAGCAGCTACATTTTCATGTAACTGCTTCATTTTAAATGAGCGGAAAACGGGACTCAAACCCGCGACCCCCAGCTTGGAAGGCTAGTGCTCTATCGACTGAGCTATTTCCGCAAGACATTCCCCTAAACAGGACAGGCTCACTTTGCCCGCCGGTCCGGAAGGGAGAAACTCACAAATTTTATACGGCGAAAGACGGGATCTTTCTTACTAATTTTAAAACTTTTGACTTACAAAAGTGTGCTTTTGACTGCAAAAATTTTCAAAATCACCGGATGCTACAGCATCCGCCGTTTAAAATTTGTGGGGAGAGCAGGATTCGAACCTACGAAGACATAAGTCAGCAGAGTTACAGTCTGCCCCAGTTGGCCACTTTGGTATCTCCCCTTTTATTCAAAGAACTTTCTCTTTTTGCGCTTGCAAAGATACATAGTTTTACAAAAAAAACAAAGATTTCTATAATAAAAAACGAAGTTAAAACACGGCAGGAGGTATATTGAATGACGCTATACATTTTAAGTTATGCTCAAAAGCCATGCCCTCAGGGGGAAATAATCGTTTTACCGAAGTCGGACGATCAGAGAAAAATAAGGGGCAAACTGCGATAAACAAAATAAAACCACCGGCAGCGCAGGAAAAAGAAGAAAGAGCTACAGCCCCTAAAGGCAGAGGTTGCAATGCCGGAGCGAAAAATTCAACTGACACCTGCATTGCCCCAGCCCGAAGCCGGACAGGAACAAGGCGAAGGGCAAAATGCACAAACAGCCGACGACCAGCAGGGAGTTTCGCTATCGGACGTAACATTCACGAATACCGGGCTGCGGACACCACAGGAAAGCATGCCTGTACACGCAGACGCTCCTTCTTTTACCCGGGAGCATATTTATTTTGTGCGGCTAAAACTTCTGCCGGTAAACGTTACACGCCTAATAACATAAAGTTATAACAATAAACAGCTGCTATAAAAAAGACAGCCATTTATTGCTATACAAGGACTTAATTCCTTCTGTTTACAAAAAATCAGGCATTTGGGAGCCTATATACTTACTTTTACTTACTTTGCAATCGTATGAATGTGATAATGGCCGGAGGGTACGGACATGCCTGGTGATTTTAATGAAGACGGCAGTTTCATTTATAAACGAGAAGAGGCAGCGCAAAGTGCTACCCTTTTTCTCTATATTGTCAATGTTGACTTGATCAAGCAGGAAAAATAGTTTTCATATTCTGGTACCCCGGCCAGAAATCCTCTGCTTGTACAGAGTTATTTGAAAGAGATGCCAAACGCAGCAATTCAAAGTAATTGCATATGTGCTAAAACATTACTAACCTCTTTTTAAGACCATATCCTGTGGTTTATTTTCAATAACTTATCTTCTTTTGGAGATTTTTGATTAAAAATATATCCGTAATTTCTGCAAATAATTTTTCCTTACTTTCAGGATAATGATATAATAATCCCCGGACCATTCCCGGAATCTGACAAATATCCGTCACCGAAACCCTTTTATGTCCCTTTTCCAGTAATAACTTAAATTTCTGTTATAAAATAAAAGACTTTGTATTCATACTGAACATGCATTCATCAAAGACAAACGGGAAAATTTAATTTATAAAGAGTGAGACATTTGGCATTATATACCGTATATTTGTGAAGAAAGCAGTAAAAAAAACAAATTATGCAAGAAATCCTCAACAATTGGGTTATTTTAATCAATGACTGGATCTGGACTTTTCTGATTATAGTTCCCTTAATTTGTACAGGTTTATATTTTACTTTTCGTTCCCGCTTCGTCCAATTCAGAAAAATAAAGGAAATGTCGCGTCTACTTGGAGAGGGTGTTGCCGGAAACAACAGCAAAAATACAGTTTCCTCTTTCCAGGCCTTTTGTATTGCCACAGCTTCCAGGGTTGGCACAGGTAACTTAGCAGGAGTTGCAACAGCTCTGGCTTTAGGGGGACCGGGAGCTGTATTCTGGATGTGGCTGATTGCACTGATTGGTTCTGCCTCGGCCTTTGTCGAATCGACTTTAGCTCAAATTTATAAAGAAAAAGGAGAAAAATCTTATATAGGCGGACCGGCCTTTTATATGAAGAAGGGCCTGAAACAAAAATGGATGGGTACACTCTTCGCAGCCATCATCATTGTCACGTTTGGGATGGTATTTAACTCCGTACAAGCCAACACTATTTCACTGGCTTTTAACGAAGCTTTAGGGGTGAACCGGATATGGCTGGCAATAGGACTGACTTTTTTTACAATTCTGACCATATTCGGAGGTATTCACCGGGTAGCCCGAGTTTCCGGTATTATCGTACCGATTATGGCCATTGCTTACATTTTGGTAGCTTTTTTTATTCTGATCACTCATATTACAGCCCTCCCTTCCCTGATCGATCACATTTTTGCCAACGCTTTCGGATTTGAACAAATACTTGGGGGTGGCCTAGGGGCCACTATCATGCAGGGAGTAAGGCGCGGCCTGTTTTCCAATGAAGCCGGAATGGGATCTGCTCCCAATGCCGCTGCCACTGCTTCTGTATCTCACCCGGTAAAACAAGGACTAATTCAGGCCCTCAGTGTATTTACCGATACGATTGTCATTTGTAGTTGTACCGCATTCATCATTTTACTTTCAGACATTCCCCTGGATGGAAGTATAAAAGGAATCCAACTGACACAAGCCGCCTTAACCGGAGAAATCGGAATTTTCGGAAAATATTTTGTCGCTTTTTGCATTCTGTTGTTTGCTTTTAGTTCTATCGTCGGGAATTATTCCTATTGCGAAACCAACCTCTTCTTTATCAGTCCCCATCCCCTCTATTTGCAACTTTACCGCCTAGGCGTCGGTGCAATGGTTCTATTTGGAGCAATTGCAGGTCTGGATTTAGTATGGAATCTGGCTGATCTCTTTATGGCGATTATGACCATAACCAATCTGATAGCCATTTTACTGCTGGGGAAAATTGCACTTAAAGCTCTCGCAGACTATAACCGACAGAAAAAAGCAGGAATAAAAAGTCCGGTTTTCAAGTCGTCATCCATTCCGGAACTCGATGAAGAAGTTACCGAATGGAAATAAAAATTTCTTCATTTATTTTTATAAATTTGTCCTAACGAATCATTAATAAAGATTTTCATTCAAAACATCATGAAAAAGATCATCAATTCTCCAAAAGCGCCGAAAGCTATCGGTCCTTACAGCCAAGCTGTTGAAGTAAACGGTACCCTTTATATCAGCGGTCAACTTCCTGTCGATGTAAACACCGGTAAATTCGCAGAAGGAGGTATTAAAGAACAAACCGAGCAAGCGCTGAAGAACATCGGCTATATCCTGGAAGAAGCCGGTTATACTTTTGAAAATGTAGTAAAATCTACTTGTTTATTAAGTGATATCAGTGATTTTGCAGCCATGAACGAAGTATATGCCCGATATTATAAAACCGATTGTCCGGCCCGGGCTGCATTTGCTGTAAAGTCACTGCCGATGGGAGCATTGGTAGAGATTGAAACAATAGCTGCTAAATAAACTCATTTGGATAAAAGGGGTATCCGCAAGTCTAATCTTCCGGATCACCCTTCCTCTCTTTCTATTTTTACTTTTCAAAACTTCTACAGGAAAAATTCAAAAACCATTTTTTTGCGACAAAAAACAAAATATTTCGCTCTAATTTTTTGTGAATCAGTGATTAAAAGCGTTTCTTTAAAAAGGCAGGTAATGTAATAGTCAAGACTTGCCCTGACACTTGGTTCACTATAGGATAAAAAAACTGTCAGATGTTTGTTGAGAGGTTACACAACTTTCTTCACTCACACAACCGGATGATATTTTATCAGTATCATTCTGTTGTATAACTTCCTCATTTGTTAATTGATACCTTCTCGCCACGGCAATCCCTTCGATAAAAGTTTGCAGGGGAGTTTTCCCGAAGCAGTACTTTCCGGAGTGCGTTCTTTGCGTGTTGTACGAGTTCATCCACATATCGGGGGCGATCTGCAACTGTTCGATGGAGGTATAAATTTTCTTTCTGAATGCAATGGTATAGAACTCATTTTGTACAGTCCTGTTAAACCGTTCGCAAATGCCGTTTGTCTGCGGGCTTTTTGCGGGTTGAGTTCTTGGGAGGCAATAAAACCGTATACCGAGTCATCAATTTCTGCTTCCGGGGTGGTAGGACCGGTAAGAACACGGCTGGAGCGTACCACCAGAATGCCGTTACGGCTAGCTTCGGTCAGACCGGGAAGCAGGTTTTTGTGAATATTCCCGTTTCCTACACCGGCATGTATGATTCCCTGGTAACGATTCCGGATCAGAGCGTTCAATGCTTCCGGTTCTACGTTGGAATAGCTGTAGAGGATACCGACTTCGGGAGCTGATTCAGGTCCGTCACGTCGAAGACAGATTGAGTGGTGTGTAATTTGTCGGTGCTTTGGTTATAGTGAACTTTGCCATTGAATACATAACCCCCGTCCCCTTGTGCTATTATAAAAGGGAGTAAAGCATATTAATACTGAGTTATCAATTTTGAAAAATCCGGAAGAGTTTGACAAAAGGAAGACAGAAAAGAAAAAGCAGAAAGAAAATAATGAAGCATAAAATAATGGGACTGTTAGAGAATAGACGGTTCCTTTTTGAAAATGATATAAAGGATACGCTTACCTTATCATATTTTCCAACATCAGGATTATTCAGTGATTTTTACTGTATAAAAATACAAAAATAAACACCTAAATCACTGCTTTCCTCCCTCTGATATTATATACACACAAAAACAAGTAGCTAAAACATATTTAATTGTGTCTACATTCACTACTAAAAAATTAAAAATGGGTAATGAATCAATTATAATTACAACAATGCTTGTTTGATCAACTCTTCTTTTTCATCAGATATTATATGCTTGATCTTGTTTTTAAGTATGTCAAATTCATCATTCCTGTAAACATGATTTATTTTACCCTCGGATAAAAGATAATATTTGTTGCATAATTCTTTTAAAACATCGATTATATGCGAAGTAATAATAACGGTTTTAGCCTTATTTTTCAGTTCTTTTAAAATCAGGATTACTATTTGGCAACTTTCTAAATCAAGACCGTTAAAAGGCTCATCAAATATATATACTTCTTTATTTGTTTTTAAGCTGGTTAGTATACTTAATTTTTTTCTCATCCCGGTTGAATAGCTACTAATATAGGTATCCAAAGGAATACCCAAAATATTGCTCCATAAATTTTCATCGAAGTCGGGATTTTTAAACAGACTTAAATGTTCTCTCCCTGTAATGCGCGAAAAGAAATAGTTCTCCGTTCCGACGAACGATGAATTTTTTTTCACTTTGTGACTTCCATTATATAAAATGGAACCGGCATCTGGCTTAATTAAGCCATAGATAAGATTTAACAATGTTGTTTTACCTGAGCCGTTTATGCCAATAATGCCAAATATTCCTTCTCCTAACACCATAGAAATATCATTTATTACCGGTTTTTTGTCATAAGCAAAACTTAAATTTTCAATTGTAATCATCCAAATATTTTTTAAGATTTTCGATAGCCCCGAGGTAACTGATCAGTAATATGGGAATTGTTATTATCATTAGCGGGGAAAAAATTATACTCGTGAGGATAAGTGTGCTTATAAGATTAAAACCTACCGAAGTATGGTTCGGAATATAGGTTGCATATTTTGACACAATAATCGCAATGAAACCAATCACACAGGATAAAAGGACCATACATAGCATAATATATTGGCCGGGGTTAAATAACAGGCCAAGAATAAACAAAGGGGACATAAGTATCAGATATTTATAGAGATTCCGGCCTATCTTATAGTGTATAAACTTTTTTTCACCGATTTCATAACTGAGAATGTATGAAAGAGGTTCCGGTTCCAAAAAGAAAGAAGATAGAATAAATGCGCAGATGATCATAGTGATCACAGAAACAAAAGGGAAAAAGGACAGCAGTAATCCTATAAAATAAATAATGAAAAAAAGTGGATTTTTTCGTAGGCCGGATATCCATTCAAAAAAGTTTGGTGAAATGAGATATTTATGCCAATTAAATATTTGTTTCTGGCTTTTTTCTTTGATCCTGATTATAAAAATATTAGATATCAAGAAAATGATTATGATACAGAAAGCAAAAACAATAAAATGTTTGGCAAAAAGCAAAGTAATTATCAATATGGGCAATGTAATAAAAATATACTCTATGAATAATAGTATGTTTGCATTTGCAAAAGATGTCCGTATGAATAATAGGTCTTTTCGATTAAATTGAATTGTTGCAGGTAGGAGGGACAAAATCAAAGCAGATATTTCAAAGGTAGAAATAATTCTGACACATAAACTAAAAAGTAAGATAGCTATCCCGATGATGAATAAAAATCGAAAAACACCTAACTCTTTAAGTAGTCTTAGAATTTGAAGAATTCTGATTCTGAAATAATTCCGCATTTAATAATATTTTATTTATTCTTTCGTTATTATTAGGGTATAGTTTTGTAATTATTGAATATAAAGGCAATAATCTATATTTTATATTATTCGTTTTTTTAGAGCTGAAATTAAAAAAAGTTTATTACTATGTTTATCGATTGTAAAGTTAATAATATAAGAACATAAAAGGGGAATATAAAAGAGTTGTTTTGTCTTGAAGCAGAATTGGACGCAGGTATTAGAGAGCTTATAATGAAATTATCAGTAAACAAAAAGCACTAGTGTCGCCGATAAGGTGTTAAAAACTATTATCTTTTTTCGTAACTTAAAATACAAAAAGAATGGAAGAGAAAAATCTTACGATGGAGCAGAAAGCTCTGATTAAGAAAAGAGTGTCGAAACTGAAAGAGGAAAAGAATCTGTGCAAGGTACATGCTATGGTGGTGTTCGGGGATGTGGATAACGGGGAGAAAGAGTATTATATGTCAAAACCGACTTTTCCTTAATTCAGCAAATTTATGGCAGCTTCAAAGAAAGAGGAGGTGACGGCTATACGAACGCTGGCGTGGGATTGTTTTATTGAAGGTGACAAGGCGTTGATGTAGCCCACAGGGACGGAGCTTTTGGGCTATTTTACCAATTTTCTTTCTATCTGAAGAATACAGTTCTTTAATCTGAAACATTTTTATACTTTTGGCTGTACAAAAACAAGAATCTAAAAGCATTCCTATGTTATTACAACTCGCTTTTGTTTTGACTGCCATTATCGTAGGTGCCCGTCTTGGAGGTATCGGTTTAGGAGTTATGGGTGGCATTGGCCTGGGAATACTGACTTTTGTATTCGGCCTGCAACCTACTTCGCCTCCCATCGACGTGATGCTGATGATCGTAGCGGTAATCACTGCCGCAGCCTGTATGCAAGCTGCCGGCGGACTGGACCTGATGGTAAAAGGAGCCGAACATCTGCTCAGAAAGCATCCGTCCCGGATCACCCTGCTCAGTCCTTTGGTGACCTATCTTTTTACCTTCGTCGCCGGCACCGGGCACGTCGCCTACTCTGTATTACCCGTTATTGCGGAAGTGGCGAGGGAAACCAAGATACGGCCGGAACGCCCGCTGGGAATCGCCGTCATTGCTTCCCAGCAAGCCATCACCGCCAGCCCGATCTCCGCAGCGACAGTCGCCTTACTGGGTTTATTGGCAGGATTCGAAGTATCGCTCTTGCAAATTCTGATGATTACCATACCCGCTACCCTATTCGGCGTATTCCTGGGAGCGCTTTACTCCTTGCGGGTAGGGAAAAACCTGACTGACGATCCCGAATACCAAAGACGTTTACGGGAAGGTCTGCTGGACGATGCTCATTACGAATTAAAAGATATACACAACAAACGCCAGGCAGCAATTTCCGTTATCATCTTCATTTTAGCAACCATCTTTATAGTTGTATTCGGTTCTTTCGATAACTTGCGTCCTACCCATATCATCGACGGCAACACAGTAACTGTCGGTATGGCCGCTATTATCGAAATCCTGATGCTCTCGGCAGCAGCCCTGATCCTGCTTTTCACCAAAGCCAACGGCCTGAAAGCAGCTCAAGGCAGCGTATTCTCCGCCGGGATGCAAGCCGTCGTCGCTATTTTCGGAATTGCCTGGATGGGAGATACGTTTCTGCAAGGCAATATGATCGCCCTGAAAACATCCATCGAAGGCATTGTCACACAAATGCCCTGGCTGTTCGGGATCGCCCTGTTCGTCATGTCCATTCTCCTGTACAGCCAAGCCGCTACCGTCCGCGCATTTATGCCTCTCGGCATTGCTTTGGGCATCTCTCCCTATTTACTGATCGCCATGTTCCCTGCCGTCAACGGTTATTTTTTCATCCCCAATTACCCGACCGTCGTCGCAGCCATCAATTTCGACCGTACCGGAACGACCCGGATCGGGAAATACGTACTCAATCATTCTTTCATGATGCCCGGACTGATAGCGACATTGGTATCGGTAACAACCGGACTCATGCTAGTAAAACTGATATTCTGATCCTACAGAAAAACAGAAATACACGATTACTAACGAACTAAACCGACATTCACGATGAAAACACTCAGATTCCTTTTCCTGCTTCTTGTTCCGGCCCTCCTGCTTTTTTCACAAAGCCTTGCACAAAAGTTGCCCAACATTCACATTTTAGCCACCGGAGGCACGATTGCCGGCAGCGGGAGCAGTGCGACCGGTACGGCCTATACAGCCGGACAAGTAGCCGTTAAAGACCTCATCGATGCTGTACCGGAATTACAAAAGATAGCCCACATCACAGGCGAACAGATCGTTAAAATAGGATCCCAGGACATGACGGACGAAATATGGCTACAGTTAGCCCATTATCTAAATACGTTACTCAAACGTCCGGACGTCGACGGAGTGGTTATCACCCACGGCACAGACACTATGGAAGAGACGGCTTTTTTCCTGAATCTCGTATTGAAAAGCGACAAACCCGTCGTACTAGTAGGAGCCATGCGTCCTTCCACCTCCCTGAGTGCCGACGGGCCGTTAAACCTTTATAACGCCGTAGTCACAGCCGGCTCGCCGGAATCCGCCGGGCGGGGTGTGACGATCGTCATGAACGGCAGCATTCTCGGCGCTCATGCCGCCACAAAAATGAATACCATCGACGTTCAGGCATTTCAGGCCCCCGACTCCGGACCGCTGGGTTATGTATTCAATGGCAAAGTTCACTATAACCAAAGCACCGACAAATTACACACCACTCAATCTGTCTTCGACGTGACGGACCTGAATCAGCTCCCGAAGTCGGTATCCTCTACAGCTATTCCAACGTAGAACCGGAAGCATTGAACGCTCTGATCCGGAATCGTTACCAGGGAATCATACATGCCGGTGTAGGAAACGGGAATATTCACAAAAACCTGCTTCCCGGTCTGACCGAAGCTAGCCGTAACGGCATTCTGGTGGTACGCTCCAGCCGTGTTCTTACCGGTCCTACCACCCCGGAAGCAGAAATTGATGACTCGGTATACGGTTTTATTGCCTCCCAGGAACTCAACCCGCAAAAAGCCCGCATCCTTCTTATGCTGGCTCTGACCCGTACCCAAAATCCGCAACTCATCCAATCTTATTTCAATACTTATTAAAACAACCCCGGGACACATTTACAGATAAGCGCTAAAAAAGAGGCTGTCCAATTATGAAGTGCACCCCAAAAGTTGGACATAAAACTTTTGGGGTGCACTTCAGATCTTCTGAGTGAATACAAGGAAGGCGGAACGAGCGCTTACTATCCCCGGATGCTGTTAAAAATCCTGCTTTACGGATATCTTAACAACCTTTATTCCAGCCGCAAGATCGCTCAGCAGTTAACGGAGAATATTCATTTTATTTGGCTTAACGGTCGTCAGATTCCTGACTTCCGTACCATCAACGACTTTCGCAGCAAACGTCTGAAAGGGCGGGGAATAACCGTTCCAAAGCTGTAGAACTATTGAATATAAGCCGTACTACCTTTTATGAAAAGCTAAAGAAATATCACATAATCAAATAACATTCAGTTTTCGACAGCGGGATTACAGAAAGTGTACGGTTACTTTACAAAAGTGCAAGGTGACCGGATTGCTTTCAAATCAGCAAAG
Organism: uncultured Odoribacter sp.; assembly: GCF_937966165.1. NCBI lineage: Bacteria > Pseudomonadati > Bacteroidota > Bacteroidia > Bacteroidales > Odoribacteraceae > Odoribacter > uncultured Odoribacter sp. The sequence continues at coordinate 143,185 of NZ_CALCLB010000006.1, read as the reverse complement.
GCAAGGCCTGTGAAGCACATGAAAAGTAACATGTCACGCATCGCCCGTTGACGTTTGTATCTCAGTTCTATATGTATAAGTTTTTGCAGGTCCTCTTCGGATTTCCCTTTTGCCCTATTAGCTTTAACATCCCATAAGGTCAGGGACACCTCCTTTTTACAGCTAAAACAAGTTATAGTTTTATTGATGGTTATACGCCTCATTACAGGTACTCTACCATTTTTAACCAATTGATTCTTAGTGTAAAATAACACTGAAAATGTACTGCTCATAACTCATTTTTTTAATTACAAAATTATTGAGCATTGAGCTATTTGAAGTTATGTATAATAATGCAATATACTGAAATTTAATACTTTACATTCAATAATCAGGCAAATTGGATAAAGTAACGGATAAGTAAAGCAACTCACTCCCAAATATGCGTTATTTAACTTTATTTCCCGTATCTGGCTAAGAAATAGCTTATATAACTATTTGAATTTAATCAGTTTGCGTTATCTTTGCACATCTTTTTGAAACACTTTTTTGCCAGTTTTAAAAGAGAATATTCCGGAAACAGGTATACTTCCGAAGGCAGTTCTATCGAAAAAAACTATAATCTTATAAAAAATAAAGATTTGTTTTATAAATAGAATCCTTGTATACTTGCAATATCAATTGAGAGGTGTGTCTAAATAATTAATAATCGAATTATGAGTATCAAAGGAACTAAAACAGAACAAAACCTGTTAAAATCATTTGCAGGTGAATCACAAGCCCGGAGCCGTTACACATTTTTTGCCAGTGTAGCTAAAAAAGAAGGATATGAACAAATCGCCGGTGTTTTTATGGAAACGGCAGAACAGGAAAAAGAACATGCAAAAAAGTTTTTTAAATACCTGGAAGGCGGTATGGTAGAAATCACGGCATCCTATCCTGCCGGAGTTATCGGGACAACAGCCGAGAATCTGAAAGCAGCTGCTGAAGGTGAAAATGAAGAATGGGCGGATCTATACCCGGAATTTGCCAGGATTGCACAAGAGGAAGGTTTTCCTCAGATTGCCAATACATTCAAACAAATTGCTAAAGTAGAAGCGGAACACGAAGCCCGTTACCGTACACTTTTAGGCCGCGTAACCGAAGGTAAAGTTTTTGAAAGAGAAGAGGAAATAGAATGGCAATGCCGGAATTGCGGTTATGTTATCAAGGGCAAAAAAGCCCCGATGAAATGCCCGGCCTGTGAGCATCCTCAAGCTTACTTCGAACCCAAAAAGAATAATTATTAATCATTGGGAAAGAAAATATTTCCCCGGTAACAATCCGGGGAAAATTTCAAACAATAGTTTCTTCTGCTTCTGTAATTTTCCCGAGCGTAAATTCTTTTCTATCCACAAAAGAATGCAGGCGATAACCGCAGTCTGTCAGCATACAATAAGGGCACTGGTCTTCTTTGCAAGGATCGGTATGAATATTCAGCCGGATGTGTTCCGGAAATTTTTCAGCTATTACTTTTCCGACTTCCGTACATACGGCATGTCCTTTCCGGATATTATAATACCAGGGCAAAGTCAGGTTACAGTCAATAAAATAAGCATTTCCATATTTCAGTATCTTTACGTCCCGGATATCGATCCAGTCTTCTCTCCGGTTTATGACAAGTAAACCCAAAATATATTTCAGTAATTTCATATCGGCTTTATCCATCAGATTGGCTATTGTCTTACGTAAAATAAGAATGCCCGTGCGTACAATTATAAAACCAAAAATAAGTGCTAAAGTACTATCAATCCGGGCTATTCCGGTCCAGTACAGCAAAAGTAAACCGCTGACCAGACCGATGGAAGAATAGGTGTCAGATTGCAAATGTTTTCCTCCGGCCACCAAAGCAATGGAGTCGTATTTCTTTCCAATGCGTATACTATACCAGCCCAACAGATAATTTACCAATCCGGCCAGAGCCACCAGAATAATACCTACATCCAACTTTTCCAAAAGCGAAGGATAAAACAAACGTCTTATGCCTTCGTAAATAATAGCCAAACCCGCTAAAAAGATTAAAATTCCCTCTATAGAAGCAGAAATCAATTCGACCTTCCCATGTCCAAAAGGATGATCTACGTCCCGGGGTTTTGCAGCCACATTCAAGCTGTACAAACTGATCAGTCCGGCTACGACATTTACAATACTTTCCAAAGCATCTGTCAAAATACCCACTGAATTCGTGAGCAGAAAAGCAAAAAATTTTCCGCACAATAATAGCACGGAAACCGTCACAATCTGCTTTTGTACCTTTATTTTAATCCGATCTTCCCTCATACCCCACATACGAAGATGCTCCTTTAAAAGGTATAAAAAATCGTTTTTAATATTTTTAAAACCCTTAAACTTTATTGCAATATCATATATTTCTTTTAACTTTGGCTGTCTTGCTGGATAATTTAACTAATAAACATATTCAATCATGATCGAAAAGATACATCAAACATTAAGAGATTCTGCTGTAGCCCGTTGGTCGGCTCTGGCAGTAGTCGCATTCACTATGTTGTGCGGCTACTTTTTAACAGACGTAATGGCTCCATTGAAACCGATGCTGGAAGCCCAACTTTTATGGGATAGTACAGATTACGGGATTTTTACAAGCGCCTACGGCTGGTTTAACGTCTTTTTGCTGATGCTGATTTTCGGCGGTATTATATTGGATAAAATGGGTGTCCGGTTTACAGGATTGGGAGCTTGTTTCCTGATGGTAATCGGTGCAGGAATTAAATACTATGCCATTTCGGATTTATTTCCGTTAGGAGGACAAATTTTCGGTATTAACTCGCAGGTGATCGTTGCCGGATTGGGGTATGCCATTTTTGGCGTAGGGGTAGAAACAGCCGGTATCACCGTTTCTAAAATCATTGTGAAATGGTTTAAAGGTAAAGAAATGGCATTAGCCATGGGATTGGAAATGGCCACTGCACGTTTAGGAACTTCTCTGGCGCTGATTATTACCGTGCCCCTGGCAGATGCTTTTCAAAGCGTATCGGCACCGATTTTGCTTTGTCTGATTATGCTTTGTATCGGAACGATTGCCTTTATGGTTTATACGGTTATGGACCGGAAACTGGACAAATCCATAGACGAATCGGATGCAGAACCGGAAGAACCTTTCAAGGTAAAAGATATTTGGGAAATCATGACGAACAAAGGATTCTGGCTGGTAGCTTTACTATGTGTACTATTTTATTCTGCCGTTTTCCCTTTCTTAAAATATGCCACAGACTTAATGGTCAACAAATATGCGGTTGATCCGAAACTTGCCGGGATTATTCCCGGTCTCCTTCCTTTCGGAACGATCATATTGACCCCGTTATTTGGTAATTTATACGACCGGAAAGGAAAAGGAGCAACGATCATGATGATCGGAGCCATTATGCTCATCTGTGTACACGGTTTATTTGCGTTACCTTTATTAAACGAATGGTGGTTTGCGACTATTGTCATGATTGTCCTGGGAGTGGCTTTTTCCCTGGTACCTTCTGCAATGTGGCCTTCTGTTCCGAAAATTATTCCGGAAAAACAGTTAGGTACAGCTTATGCACTGATTTTCTGGGTGCAGAACTGGGGATTAATGGGAGTACCTGCTCTTATCGGATGGGTACTGGACCGTTATTGCAAACTGGGAGGAGAAGGTCAGCCGGCTTACGATTACACACTTCCCATGGTTATCTTTACCAGTTTCGGAGTATTAGCGCTTATCATTGCCATTTTATTGAAGCGGGAAGATAAGAAAAAAGGCTACGGTCTGGAACTTCCGAATATAAAAAAGGATTAAAGATTTACTCTTCTGAAGAAAGATAGCGGAAACCTTTAAAAGTTTCCGCTGTTTTTTTGTAGTTTTGTTGAAACAATCATTATCGGTCATGAATAGAATTACACAACTTTTTCATATTCAATACCCCATCATTCAAGGGGGAATGGTATGGTGCAGCGGTTGGAAACTGGCTTCTGCCGTCAGTAATAACGGTGGACTCGGACTGCTAGGGGCAGGTTCCATGCACCCGGAAGTTTTAGTAGAACATATCCGTCAAATGCATACTGCAACCCGTCATCCCTGGGGAGTAAACGTTCCCTTACTTTATCCGGAAATGGACCGACTTATTCAAATCCTGATAGAAGAAAAAGTAAAAATTGTTTTTACCTCTGCAGGAAGTCCTAAAAAATGGACACCTCTGTTAAAATCTCACGGTATGACAGTTGTACATGTTGTCAGTAGTGCTCTCTTTGCCCGGAAAAGTGAAGAAGCCGGAGTTGACGCTATCGTTGCCGAAGGATTTGAGGCAGGGGGGCACAACGGAAGAGAAGAAACCACCACTTTAACCCTGATTCCCAATGTAGTTGCCCATTGCAGCCTGCCCGTTATTGCTGCAGGTGGTATAGCCTCCGGGAAAGCCATGGCAGCCATGAGGATGCTGGGAGCGGAAGGGGTACAAATCGGGAGCCGTTTTGCCATAGCCACTGAATCCTCAGCCCATCCGCTCTTTAAAGAAAAAGTAATTCAAAGTGTAGAAGGCGATACCGTGCTGGCATTAAAAAAATTAGCTCCTACCCGCTTCCTGAAAAACGAATTCTATACGCAGCTAAAACAACTGGAAGACGAAGGGGCTGACGTTTCCATTATCAGTCAATTCCTAGGGAAAGGCCGTGCTAAAAAAGGAATTTTCGAAGGAAACCTTCCGGAAGGGGAATTGGAAATCGGACAAATCGCCTCTATGTTAAACCAAAAAGAATCCGTAGCGGATATCATCTGGAATATTGTGACAGAATATAATCAATGTATAGCAAACTGTAAAAATTTTGAATTAGAAAACTAAAACCGGATTATTCCGTTAATTCTATCATCACTTTAATTACTGAACATTCTATGATAAAATTTTCACGTCATATTTTAGAAAATGGACTCACAGTATTGTGTAATACAGATTCCGGAACTCCTTTCGTATCTGTAAACATACTGTATAAAGTAGGAGCAAAAAACGAAATCCCCCAAAAAACCGGTTTTGCTCACTTATTCGAACATCTTATGTTCAGTGGTTCGGTGAATGTAAAAGATTTCGACCGGGAAGTCCAGCTTGCCGGAGGGGACAGCAACGCCTATACAACCAATGATTATACGAACTATTATATTACGATCCCGGCAGAAAATTTAGAAACAGCTCTTTGGTTAGAGTCCGACCGGATGCTGGGATTGAATCTTACCCCCCAGGCATTAGATGTTCAGAAGCATGTGGTCATCGAAGAATTCAAACAACGCTATCTGAATGCTCCCTATGGAGATATCTGGCTCAAACTCCGTCCACTGTCGTACCGGGTACATCCTTACCGCTGGCCGACTATCGGGATTTCTCCCGAACATATCGAAAAAGCGACAGCAGAAGATGTAAAAGAATTTTTCCGGCATTATTATGCACCAAACAATGCCATCATCGGAATCAGTGGCAACGTTTCTGAAGACAAGGCATTAAAACTCGTACGGAAATGGTTTGGAGATATCCCTCCTTCGGACTACCGTCAAACGCCACTTCCGCAGGAACCGGAACAAACAGAAGCCCGCAGACTGGTTTTAACGGACAATCCGGTTCCGGCTGATGTAATTTACAAAGTGTATCATATGGGAAGCCGGAATTCAGAAAACTTTTATCGCTGTGATATCATTTCGGATATCTTATCCAACGGCCAATCTTCCCGGCTTTACCTTCATCTTATCAAAGAATCCCGTTTATTTTCAAGTATCGATGCTTATGTAACCGGAGATATAGATCCCGGCCTGTTCGTATTCAGCGGCAAACTATCTGAGGGAAGTTCTGTGGAAGCAGCAGAAGCATCTATGGAAAAAGAATTGAAAAATTTTATAGAAGACCCTATTCCCGGCCACGAACTCCGGAAAGTCATCCATAAAACAGAGGCCCGGATAAGTTTCAGCGAAATCAATTACCAATCAAAAGCGAATAATTTAGCTTTTTTTGAATACCTGGGAGATGCAGAATTAATTAATAATGAGAATAAAAAATACGAACAAATTACGCCGGAAAAAATGAAAGAAACGGCCCGGAATTTATTCCGTCCTGAAAATTGTTCTACTTTAATATATCTCAAAAAATAGCCTGAATAAAAATATACAACCGATTTATATGCCTTTACCATTATGACCGTTAACCGAAAAATCAGTCCTCCTCTTTCGGAACTAAGCATACCGAAAGTTTTGCCTTATACCGTCCATACACTTCCCAACGGAATGGAGGTGATTCTCCTGAATGATCCGGAACAGGATGTTTTTAAAATGGATATCGTCTTCAATGCTGGGGTTTATTACCAAAAGCAGCCATTGGTCGCTACGACGGCTATTAATATGCTCAATGAAGGAACGACCTGCCACAACTCTGCAGAAATAGCAGAAATATTTGATTATTACGGAGCATGTGTAGATTATAACAGCGGGATGCATAAAGCAGAACTGAATCTGTTGTCCTTGAATAAATTTGCTGAAAAAACCATCTCTCTGCTGGCAGAAATTCTATCGAGCAGTATAATTCCGGCTCACGAACTGGAAATCTACCTCTGTAATAAAAAACAGCAATTTCTAGTAGAAAAACAAAAGACAAACTGGTTGGCCAGAAAAGAATTAACCCGTCTGTTGTTCGGTCCCAGCCATCCTTACGCCAACACCATACAAGAAGCTGATTACGACCGGATTACTCCGGAAATTATCCGGGAATTTTACCACAACAGATTAAATACAGGAAATAGCTTTATTCTCTTATCCGGGAATATTACTCCTGTTATTCAGCAAATTACAGCAAATGCATTCGGAGAACTTCCCCGGCCTGCAGCCGCTCTCCAAACTCCGGTTTATACTTTACAACCCGCTACCCCAGGACGTTTCCCCATAGAAAAAGAAGATGCCGTCCAGACCAGCATCCGGATCGGGAAAAAAGGAGTACGCCTGAATGAAGAGGATTATGCCGGATTTTTATTGTTAAATACCGTCTTGGGAGGTTATTTCGGTTCCCGGCTCATGTCTAATATACGCGAAGAAAAAGGATATACTTACGGTATTCACTCTTTCAATGTATCCCTTCCCGAAACAGCCTATTGGTGCGTCGCTACAGACGTGGACAATACTTATACAGAAGCAACGGTCGAAGAAATCCTGAAAGAAATCCGTAAAATCCGGACCGAACTTATTCCGGAAGCAGAATTAAATCTGGTAAAAAACTTTTTTCACGGCGATTTACTTCGGGAAATCGATGGCGTATTCGCTCAGGCAGATGCCCTGAAACACAAATTGTCCTATGGCATAGACAATCGTTTTTATAAGCAAATCATCCAAAGAGTCAAACAATGTAATGCATCTTATCTGCGGGAACTGGCAGAAAAACACCTGAACCCGGAAGAATTATACATTGTTACAGCAGGAAAACACTAACCCGATGTCCATAATTTAAATTGATTCACTATGAAAAATATATTCCTTCTTTTTCTGTTCTCCACCAGCATTATACTTAGTGCAGCAGCACAGGGGAAACAGAAAGCAAAAGAGTCCGGCTTTGAAAAAACAATCGCTTTAGTAGAAAGTAACCGTTTTCTAATAGAAGTAAAACGGGCATTCCCACTGGGGGGCAAATCAGTCGATTTATTCTCTAACCGGGGCAGGATCACAATAACTGACTCCATAGCCAAAGGTTTTCTACCCTACTTTGGGAGGGCTTTTTCCGCTATCCCGGGAGAAGACGGAGGAATTTCTTTTGATAGTAAAATGAGAAAAAAAGAAGTGAAAGTGAAAGACAGCAAGAAAAAGAAACACATTCTCTATAGTTTTACCGTCAAAGGCAGAAATGACACTTATCAACTTTTTCTGGATATTACTTCGGACAGTTCCTGTTTCGTATCTGTCAGAAGTAACCGTAAAAGTCAAATCGCTTACGATGGCATCATCCGTCCTCTCCCAGGCGAAACTCCTGAACATTAATTTTCTTTCATCGTATACGGAGATAAAAACTCCGTACCGATGAAATTTTTTCTAATCGCACTTTCCCTTTTTATCTACCTGACCGGAAACGGTCAAACAGATAAAATCCGGATCGAAACAGAATTCCGGCATACACAAGAAATCGTAGAAAGCGAAAAGTTCAGGATAGATGTCCATATAGCTACCCCCCTCAACGGTATGAATATTACCGTTGATAGCGCATACATTATCATTGACGGAACACAGGCTTCCGGTTATCTTCCCTATTATAGCAGCGGTTATTCTTTTCCACGGCTTGGCACAAAAGGGATTAATTTTGATAATATGCCTTTTAATAAAACTTTAAAAATAAAAGGCCGGAATATCAAGAAATCACTGAAATACAGCTTCGGTATAGTGGGTAAAAACGATATTTACCGAATCCAAATAGATATACAATACGATGGCACTTGCTATATATATGTTACAAGCAACAACCGCAGCCCGATATCCTATGTCGGTGAACTCTCCAAATTAAATAATTCCAACTAAATTACTGATTTTTCCCCAACGGTACATTTTTCTTTTTAATCAGAAAAAACTTTCAAAAAAATAGTACTATGTATTGCATAGTATTATATTTTATTTATATATTTGCAATACAGAATAGCTCACATGTCATCAGGCATTTGGAATTTATATAAAAAACGTAAACGATGAACCTAGAGAACACACAATCTCAAATGCGCAAAGGGATTCTCGAGTACTGCATTTTATTAATTATCTCCAGACAGGATGCGTATGTTTCGGACATCATTAATAAATTAAAAGAGTCGAAAATCATTGTTGTAGAAGGAACGATCTACCCTATGCTTACCCGTCTGAAAAACGCGGGCTTATTAGCTTACCGTTGGGAAGAATCCCCCCAGGGACCTCCCCGCAAGTATTATTCGATTACAGAAAATGGCCGGCACTGTCTTGCGGAATTGGAAAATTCTTGGAACGAACTTACCCAAGCCATTGAACAACTGAGAAATCAGAATTTTTAAAAGGATAACAATCAAACCATTAAAAATTACGATTATGAAAAAAACATATACTGTCAGCATAGGAGAAAGAATCTTTCATACAGAAGAAGACGCCGGAAATAAACTTCAGTCTTATATTCAGACTTTAGAAAGGCATTATTTCAAAGAAGAAGGAGGGCAGGAAATCATGAACGATATCGAAGGCCGTATCGCAGAACTTCTTCAAGAAGCCATGCAAAAACAAGGCAAAGAAGTCGTTACACTGGGAGATATACAACAAGTCATTCAGATAATGGGAAATCCGGACGACATTATTTCAGAGGATTATACAGAACCGGTAAAAGAAAAAACTTCCCGGAAACTGTACCGTGATCTCGATCGCAACATGCTGGGCGGAGTGGCTGCCGGTATAGCCAGCTATTTTAATATCTCCCTGGCCCTGGTCCGGTTCCTATTCTTGTTTCTTACTTTCTTTTATGGTATTATCCTTATCGTTTATATTGTTCTTTGGATCGTATTACCTCCGGCACTCACTGCCAAACAAAAGCTGGAAATGAAAGGGGAAAAAATAAATATATCCAATATTGAGAAAAATATAAAAAACGGAATCCAGGATATGAAAGATAACGGAAAAGTACGGGAAGGATTAAAAAAGACCGGAGGTTTTGTCTCTGAAATCTTACTGGCTATCGGAAAAACGATCGTTAAAATCCTGAAAATTATCCTGAAAATTTTAGCCGGTATCGTATGGATCTGTTCTATAGCTATTGTTCTCCTGCTCATTATTGCCTTTATCCCCATTCACCTTACGGGATTGACTTTTTCTATACCAGCCGCCTTGAGTGTTCCGGGATTACCCGCCTTTTTATTAATCATTGCTATATTATTTGTATGTATTATTCCTTTTCTTCTCTTGATCTGGTTAACATCTAAATTCCTTTTCCGTTTTAAAAGCCGGAACTATTATTTTCCCCTCACCCTGACTATTCTATGGATAACAAGTGCTATTATCCTTTGCTTTCTGGGCCTTACCCAAATGAGGGATTTTTCCGGAAATCTACATAGCATTACTTCCCAATCCTTACCTGTTTCCGCTAAAAAAGAAATCGTAGTAGTAGCAAAAGAAACTTATTCTCCGGAATACCGGAATCATTTTAACAAAAAATATATGCGTGATAAAAATACGCATATTGTTTTGGGAGTTCCCCGGTTCAGAGCGACATCTACTTTGGATGAAGAACCGGAACTTTCAGTAACGAAAAGAGTCTATAATAACTTCCAGGATACCGGAGAAATGGATTATCATTGGAAATTGAAAAACGATACATTATGGATAGACAATTATTTTTCTATTCCCAAACGGTTTGTTTTTTACAAACAACCTGAAGTTACGCTCAACTTACAGCTACCGGAATCTTATTCCCTCGTATTGGATTCCACAGTAAACCGATACCTGCAAGTAGAATATCTGCCGGAAAAAGGACATACAAATCCTTTTGATACCAACGAAGAAGAGAAAGCAAAATTCAATTAAATAACGGTTTTTAAAAGCTTTTCCAGACAGCCAGGCGAATATATACAAACGGGACTGTTTAACGCTCTGCTAATTAATGAAATTAATCCTGACTCAACCCATCAGAGCTTTAGTTTCATTAATCAGAGCGTCTTTCGAAAGTTGATCAGCCGGATATAAATATTACCCTTCCTTCGAGGATTTTTCCAGTGTTTTCCTCAATGAGCCGGTAAATACTTATCGTAGAGATAAGATAACATTTTTATATGAGCGGAGCGTTCTTCTTTAGAAGAAGCATCAATATGTCCAAAAAAGTGATGAGCTTCTATTTGCATACCACAAAAATCAAAAATACCGACATCACTCGTTTTTTTCATTGCATCCAGCATTCCGTTTTTTTCATATTCTTCAAAAGGCATTCCAAAATTATTGAGAATGATAATTTTCTTACCTTTCAATAATCCTTTAATCTCCCCTAAACCCGTAATATCATAAGCAAAACCTTTGGAAAATACACGGTCCACATACCCTTTCAGGATAGCCGGCATACCTGTCCACCAAATCGGATAAATAAAAGTAATTAAATCCGCGCAACGTATATAATCTTGTTCCAGTTTGATATCATCCGGCACATCTCCTTTACGGAAAGCCATAAAATCTTCCATATTCAATACTGGATGAAAACCCAGATTATACAAATCCCGGACTACTACTTCATTATTCGTATCTTCCGTCAATTGGACAATTTCGTCTTTATAAGCAACACTCAATGATCTGGGGTCCGGGTGCGCCAACACAATCAAATGTTTCATTCTTTCTCCGTTTTTATCTTTAAAACCTGTATACGCTTTTGTTGTTTCCATAAATTACTCCCTTCTTACAATTTATCACTCTTTATTCTTTTCTCTTTAACGTACAACCTTCCCTGAAGTTACCCTCTGGAATGTAGTTAGTGGAATAATTATTAAAACCGAAACAACAGAAACACTGGGTTATGTAGCCCCCTCTCTGTACGCCCCCTTCAACCAGACCAACACAAACGGCATGTTGCCCGCAGCAAAACTAGCCCGTAAGGAAGGATGGATAAAAAAATATTCCATGCATTTGCTCTCGTGTTTACCGACAGAAGTCGGCGGTACTGATTCAACCTATTTTTCTGATTACTTTTATCCTAATACAACAAATAGAGAAGAATATACTCTCCTCCTGGCCGGGGGCTCTGCCAATAATGGAGCAACAGCAGGTACATTTACAAAGTATGCCTATTATGGGGCAAATGTACCCCAAGAATTCGTATCCTCTTCCCTTTGTTATTTTGTAGAAGACCCACAAATTACAGAATAACCTCACCCCATTTTACACATTAGGGACGTGCCCTAATGTGTAATTTTTACTCTTCCCCTTCTTCCCTCCAAGAACTTCGGCACCCAGCTGGAACATGATTTTAACTGTATTATTATATTAAACAACGGCTGTATATTACATTTCGAAAAACAAGGAGTAAAATTCTTTTGAACAGCTTTCACAAAATAAAATTCCAATGATCTTTTTTCCTGATCCGTGAATATTTTTTAGTACAGCTTATTTCATTAAAATAACGAAATATCAACTTAAAAGGTTCCCATCCAAAAATCGGCTGAAACGAATAAAATATCACATAACTCAAAAAAGATTCCTGTTGTCAATATATAAATCCTCCCCTAAAAGATATCCGAAAAGGACGGAAACTATCAGCTTTTTATAAGCTTCTCTTCAGTAATTCAAAATATAAGCCTATAAAATTACACAAAAGGGCACGTCCCTAATGTGTAATTTTTGATTATAGAAAAGGAGGGAGAAAATTTATCCTTCACGAACAAATATATTATTGTTTAAATATCTTTTTATCAATTCCTTTAAAACCTACAATTAATTCTTCATTTGGAATACCCTAACGGAGGGGGTAGGAGGAAATTATTTTTTTAATCATTTTTTTTTACTATCATTGTCGTTGGAAAATGTGTCCAGTTTGTTAAAGGCTGAGGTGCAATTAATTAACAAAATTAATAAATATGTCACTTAAAAGGAATATTCTTGATTTAAGGAAGAGAAAAGAAATCGTCCTCCAAGGTGGTGGTGAAGAAGCGATTAAGAAGCAGAATGCGATGGGGAAATTGACTGCCCGTGAGAGAATTCAAGGGATTGTCGATGCCGGTTCTTTTCATGAGTACGACATGTTCGTAGAGCATCAATCCAAAGATTTTGATATGGATAAAAAGATCCTTCACGGCGACGGTGTTGTCATTGGTACCGGGACGGTATACGGAGAACCAGTTGCCATTTATGCACAGGATTTTACAGTTGCAGGGGGCTCATTGGGGCTTATGCATGCCCGGAAGATTACCAAAATCATGGATCACGCTATTAAAATGCGAATGCCGATTATTGGCATCAACGATTCGGGAGGGGCTCGTATTCAGGAAGGGGTGGATTCCCTTGCCGGGTATGGGGAAATATTTTTCCGGAACACGATGGCTTCCGGAGTTATCCCGCAATTATCCGTAATATTAGGTCCTTGTGCCGGTGGTGCGGTATATTCTCCTGCTTTAACGGATTTTGTTTTTGTAGTGGACAATATCTCCAAAATGTTCATTACCGGTCCGGAAGTCGTAAAAACCGTATTGGGCGAAGTCGTCTCCATGGAAGATTTAGGAGGAGCAAGGGTACATGCCGCTATCAGTGGGAATGCCCATTTCTTTGCTATGACTGAACAGGAATGTTTTGAACAGATCAAAAAATTACTCACCTTTATTCCCTGGAACAACCAGCGTAAAGCCAAAGCTTTCCCGGCAAAACCACCCAAACCCGAATACAAAATCAACAATATTTTACCGGCCGATCCGACTCAGCCGTATGATGTACGTGAAATCATCATGGCAGTAGCAGACGATTCCGACTTTATGGAAGTACAGCAGGATTTTGCCCAGAATATTGTCATCGGATTCGGACGTATTGACGGAGAGACAGTTGGTTTTGTTGCCAACCAACCTTTAGTATTGGCCGGCGTTTTGGATTGCGACTCTGCTGATAAAGCAGGCCGGTTTATCCGTTTCTGCGACGCCTTCAATATTCCGATTGTTACGTTCGAAGACATGCCGGGTTATTTGCCGGGTGTAGAGCAGGAACATATGGGGGTTATCCGGCACGGAGCCAAAGTCCTTTACGCCTATAGTGAAGCAACCGTACCGAAAATCACCGTTATCTTACGGAAAGCATACGGGGGTGGTTATATTGCTATGAATTCGCGACACCTGAAAGCTGACTTTATGTTTGCCTGGCCGACAGCTGAGATTGCGGTAATGGGACCGGAAGGTGCTGCTAACATCATCTTCAAAAAAGAAATAAAAGAATCTGCTAATCCGGAAGAAACCCGGAAACAAAAAGTAATCGAATACCGGGAGAAATTTGCCAATCCTTATGTGGCTGCCTCCAAAGGCTATATTGATTCCGTTATCGAACCGGAGGAAACCCGCATGCTATTAAAGCATTCTATTGAAGTTTCCAGTAACAAAACCGTTATAGTACCCCAGAAAAAACATGGGATTCCTCCATTTTAGCAGAAAAGAAGTATAAAATTATGGCTAATATAAAATACGAAAAATTACAGATTGATGGTGTAGAATACAAGACCACTTTTACGGAAAAGTGGATCAACCGCAAAAAGTGGGAAGAACCCAATCCCAACCTGATAGAATCCCATATTCCGGGTACTATCTTACACATCAATGTAAAAGAAGGACAGGAAGTTGAGGCAGATGAAGTACTGCTGACACTTCAAGCGATGAAAATGGATAATAAAATTACAGCTCCGTTTTCAGCTAAAATAAAAAAAATCTACGTTAAAACCGGTGATCAGATCGCCAAAAATACTTTAATGATAGAATTAGAAGAATGATATGAATACAAAAAGACCGTCTCCGGACGGTCTTTCCGTCTTTTATTAACCCAAATATTGTCAACATGAGTTTTTTCGTCGCTCAAAACATTGTCAAAAATTATTCCAATCACCGGGCTTTAGATGATGTATCTATAGAGATTCCGGAAGGTGCTATTTATGGTTTGCTCGGTCCGAACGGAGCCGGGAAAACTTCTTTAATCCGGATCATTACCCAGATCACGGGCCCTGATTCCGGTAAGCTTTTCTTCAAAGGTGCGCCTTTAGTACCTTCCGATATGAACCGAATCGGTTATTTACCAGAAGAAAGAGGGTTATACAAAAAGATGAAGGTAGGGGAACAAGCCGTCTATCTGGCACGCCTAAAAGGAATCAGTAAAAATGAATCCATAAAGCGACTGAAAACCTGGTTTGAAAAATTTGAAATAGAGGGCTGGTGGGACAAAAAAGTAGAAGAACTATCCAAAGGTATGGCTCAAAAAGTTCAATTTATCACTACTGTTCTGCACGAACCGGAAATGTTGATTTTCGACGAGCCATTCAGTGGATTTGACCCGATCAACGTAGAGTTATTAAAAAAAGAAATTCTGGATTTAAGGCAAAAGGGCACGACCATCATCTTTTCGACTCACAATATGGCCTCTGTAGAAGAAATATGCAGCCACATTGCTTTAATCAATAAATCGAAAAAGATCATAGAAGGACCGATCAATGAGATTCGGGAAAAATATGCTAATGACACTTATCAACTGAGCTTCCGGTATATACCGGACTTAAAACCGGAGCAGTTTATCGGAGAAGAATTTGAAATTCTTTCCCAGAAGACAGAAGGAAACCGTCAAGATATAATATTACAGCAAATTAAACCTTGTAACGCCAATGCTCTTTTAAGCCGTTTTTTACCTTATACCGATATTCTATCTTACCAAAAAGTAATTCCCGGCATGAATGACATTTTTATTAATCTGGTTAAAAATCAATAGTTTTACCTCTATTTGCTCCAAAGCATTCCAATACTAAAATAGTGCATTATGAATAAAACCTTTATCATTATCAGTCGGGAATTTTCGACCAGGGTTCGAAAAAAATCCTTTCTGTTGGTCACCATATTTGTTCCCATTCTCTTTATTATCTTCTACGCCTTTCTAATGTGGCTTATGTTAAAAGACGATACGCAAGAGCGAAGAATTGCCGTCGTGAATGAATCTGCCCTGGAAGCGCCCTTAGAAACGATCAACAATACGAAATTTGAATATATATCTGAACCGGTCACGGAAGAAAAGGCTGCTGATTTCCTAAAAAATGAAGATTATTATGCAGTCATGTGGATTCCTTTGAATGTAATGGATAGCGCAGAAATTCCCATTTACTCTTTCTCACAGGTCACGATGGATTTAAAAAACACAATTTCTTCCCAACTTCGGAAAAAAATTGAAAACATCAAAAAGAGTGCTGTCATTGCAGAATCCCAGATTCCCGATCTGGAAGAAAAGTTAGATGCCACCAGAACCCCGGTAATTGTGCGCACCCTGATGATCACAGAGACAGGAAAAGCCAAAGAAAGCTCGTCTGAAATAGCTTCGATCATAGGGGTAGCTGCCGGATTTATCATATACTTTTTTATTTTCATCTATGCCGCCCAAGTTATGAAAGGAGTGATTGAAGAAAAAACCAACCGTATCATAGAAGTTTTGGTTTCTTCCGTCAAGCCGTTTCAGTTTTTATTAGGCAAAATCATAGGAGTAGCATCTGTCGGATTAGTACAATTTTTAATCTGGATTGTCCTGATCGGAGGGGCAATTGTAGCTCTTCAGGCTGTATTTTTACCCGATATCGACATGGAAGCCCTGCGCAATACAACCAATCTGGCAACCATGGCGCAAGCCAACGAAATAGGTGCAGAGGAATTAGCAGTGATACAAAGTGTTGTCAAAACCATTGAACCTAAATTTATACTCTCTTTTCTGGGAGCATTTCTTTTCTATTTTATAGGAGGTTATTTATTATATGCTTCCCTCTTTGCTGCCATAGGGGCAGCAGTGGATAACGAAACGGATTCCCAGCAGTTTATGACGCCCCTGTCTATCATTTTGGCGATCGGCGTGTACATCGGTTTCACAGCTATGAAAAGTCCGGAATCGCCCTTAGTATTTTGGAGTTCCCTGATTCCTTTTACCTCACCAACAGTAATGCTGGTCAGAATTCCTTTCGGCGTTCCGGCTTGGGAAATCATAACTTCCATGGTCTTATTAATCGGAGCTTTTATCTTTTTCACCTGGCTTTCCGGCAAAATTTACCGTACAGGTATTTTAATGTATGGCAAAAAGGTCACTTGGAAAGAACTCTATAAATGGTTAAAGTACTAAAAGGGAAGCGTATAAAAAGTTCTTTTAAAGGGGATTACTTCCGTACGGAAACTGATTAAGGATTCGCTGATGAATGGGGCTATCGTTCTGACAAAACCGTCAGGAAGTTTAGTTCCGTTAATCAGCGAATCAGTAAAGGGATATTCATAAAATACGATTAATTGGTAAGGACTTTTCCTTTACTCCCATTCCGGCGGATCTTGATTTAAAAGTTGTTTTACAAAAAAATCATGAATCCGGTGCATGACAAACTTTCCTCCCAAACTGTGGGTATGATTGGGAAGATAGAGTTGTTCGAAATTTTTTCCGGCATTTATCAGGGCGTTCACTACCTGCAAAGTTGAAGTGGGATCGACATTATCATCCAATTCTCCGTTTATCAGCAATAATTTTCCTTTTAAACGCCAGGCATTGTCTACATTAGAAGAAGCACTGTAAGATTCATCTAAGGGATATCCCATCCATTGTTCATTCCACCAGATTTTGTCCATACGGTTATCGTGACATCCACAAAGGGCTACTGCTGCCTTGTAAAAATCATTCTGGAACAATAGAGCCGCCATTGCATTTTGCCCTCCGGCCGACCAGCCGTAAATCCCTACCCGGGAAGTATCCATATAGGGATATTTTTCTGCTGCAACCTTTATCCAGGCAATCCGATCCGGAAAGCCGGCATCTTTCAGATTCTTCCAGCATACATCATGAAAGGCTTTAGAGCGGTTTGCCGTTCCCATACCATCGATCATAACCACTATAAATCCCAGTTCACATAAGCGGGAAGTCAAATGATGATAAGCCCGGAAATCCTTGTCTACATGTGAATCATGAGGACCTGCATAAATCATTTCTACCACCGGATAAGAATGGGAAGCATTGAAATGAGAGGGACGCAAAATAGTTCCCCAAATATCCGTTTTCCCATCCCGGCCTTTGGCCTGGAACACCTCCGGCATTTGCCAGCTCGTCTGTAGCAGGTCTTCGACATCCACTTCCGGTAATGCGGCTATGACACTGCCGTCGCTTCCCTTACGGATCACCGTACCTCCCGGTAAATCCGGACGGGAATACCGATCGACCAGATACTGCCGGTCTTCTGAAAATACAGCGTGATGATTGGCCGGCTCCGGAGTTAAATCCACAAATCCGGTACCGTCCAAACCGATCCGGCAATAATGTACCTGATAAGGATCTTCTCCTTTTTCTATACCGGAAGCTGTAAACCATATCTTTCCGTTTTCCTCATCCACCTTTTCCACTTCCCTTACCACCCATTCGCCTTTTGTAAGCTGCCGTTTTACCTGCCCCTTTTCTCCGTCAATCAGATATAAATGTCTCCACCCATCTCTTTCGGATATCCAAAGAATTTCTTTTCCATCTTTCAGATCATAGCGGAAATTCCGGTTATAATGGATAAAAGTTGGCGATTGCTCGTCTATTAAAGGACGGATTTCTCCACTTTCGGCATTTACTTCTGCCACAATATACCGCTGATGTCCCCTCTGGTTAAACTCAAAAGTAAAAGCCCGGCTATCTGCTCTCCAGCCGGTAAGTTGTAAATAAAACTGATTTTCATAACAGCGGGTATCCAAAGGAATCTGCAATTTTTTCTCTACATCAAATAAAACAGGCAGATAAACAGGCAATACGTCTCCCGGTTTTGCATAGTCCCGCCACTGCAAGACAGGCTGTTTTTGGTTTACCGGACTGGATTCTATTAACGGAATACGTCTTTCCGGAATATCCCGTACTTTTACAACAGCCAGTTTTTTGGAATCCGGAGACCATACCAGGTCACCACTATAATAAAAATCCTTTGTCCCATCCCAGCTCAAAGCATACTCCTTCTCTCCTGTCCGATCTTTAATGTAAATATTATT
Organism: uncultured Odoribacter sp.; assembly: GCF_937966165.1. Lineage (NCBI taxonomy): Bacteria > Pseudomonadati > Bacteroidota > Bacteroidia > Bacteroidales > Odoribacteraceae > Odoribacter > uncultured Odoribacter sp. The sequence goes on along the minus strand of NZ_CALCLB010000006.1, from coordinate 124,492 downwards.
ATCCTTATTATAGGCTTCCCAACGCTCATCCGGTGATAATACGCGTTTCATAGCTTTCGGGTCCGGACGTTCCCACGGCATCCGGCTCACCACTATTGTATCCCTTCTGGTCAGCTTATTATGTTTTACTGAATAATGCCATTTCCGGTTATTCCATTCAAATTCAAATCCTTTCCGGTCTGTATCGTAATCCAGACTCCGAAAAGGCAATTTCCGGGCTTCGATCTTCCGACCCGCTACACGGCTTAAAGCGGCAGCCAGTTTCTCTGCCTGAAATGCTTCTTCCCGTTCTCCATTTTCCGCATTGACCATCCAAAATACGTCTTTGTCCCGTCCGTGATCCAGATACCAGAAATAATGGGTCTTACCGATCCACACTGGCTGATTTACGGCATGATATACCTGTAAATTCCGGTTCCCCAACGTATCAATCCGCCTATAATCGGCTTGGGTCACCTGTGCCTTTACCTCCTGTCCCTTCAGGCTGCAAAGTCCCAAAAAACACAAAGTACACATAAGGCGGGAAAAGCGAGCGGAAAAGAGAAAATTTACAAATCCGATATTTTTCATCATCATTTAGCCTTAAATTATTTTCACTTTATAGAAAAAGCCGCTCTAAAGCGGCTTTTCCATTAATCAATCTTGTGAATAACAAGTCCTGAACGCAATTTCGGTTCAAACCATGTCGTCTTTGGCGGCATAATATTCCCCGAATCTGCTATATTCAGCAGTTGTTGCATAGATACCGGATAGAGGGCAAACGCCACTTTCATCTCTCCGTTATCCACTCTTCTCTTCAATTCTTCCAATCCCCGGATTCCTCCGACGAAATCAATCCGTTTAGAAGTTCTCAAATCCTGGATATCCAGAATATCAGCCAAAACATGTTTCGAAAGTACCGTTACATCCAGTACTCCAATGGGATCATTGTCGTCATAACTTCCTGGTTTAGCAGTCAGTTTATACCATTTGCCCCCCAGATACATACTGAATTCGTGCAATTTAGCCGGATGATAAATTTCAGTACCTTTACATTCTACTTCAAAATTCTTTTTCAATTTCTCCAGCAACTGTTCTTCGGTCAAACCGTTCAAATCTTTTACAACCCGGTTATAATCGATAATATTCAATTGGTTATCGGGGAAATGTACAGCCATAAAGAAATTGTATTCTTCCTTCCCGGTATGATTGGGATTTTTAGCTTTATATTCTGCACCGATACGGGCAGCAGCAGCAGTACGATGGTGTCCGTCAGCTACATAGGTATAAGGCACTTTTGTAGCAAACAATTCTTCCAGCCGTTTATTGGTTTCCGGACAATTAATGGCCCAGAAATGATGTCCGAAACCGTCTTCTGCTACGAAATCATAATCAGCTTTCTGATTTTTTACAATATCTTCAACAATAGCGTCTATTTCAGGCACTGCCCGGTAAGAAAAGAATACCGGTTCAAGGTTCGCATTTACATAACGGGTCAGCACCATACGATCTTCTTCCTTATCCGGCCGTGTTAATTCGTGCTTTTTAATAATCCCGTTCATATAATCCTCGCAGGCTGCACAACCGACAATTCCATATTGTGTTCTACCGTCCATCGTCTGGGCATAAATATAGAATTTCGGTTCTTCATCCTGTACCAGCCAACCTTTTTCCTGGAACATTTTGAAATTTTCCACACTCTTATGATATACCGCTTCAGAATGTATATCTGTTCCGGAAGGGCAATCAATCTCTGCACGGGTTACATGTAACAATGATTTCGGTTTTCCGCCAGCCATCTGGGCTGCCTCTTCCGAATTCATCACGTCGTAAGGAAGACATGCTAATTCTTCGCAAACTTCCTGGTTAGGTGTACGTAAGCCTTTAAATGGTTTTACAATAGCCATAATATTCAGGTGTTTTATATTGTTAATTAAAATAGTCCATAAGAAAAACTTCCTACGGACTATTAAATGTCGTGCTATAAACGGAAAGGATTTTCCTTTTTCACTAAACAAATGCCCACAGTCACAAATCCAGACAATATAAGCACTATCGCTATTCCTTCACAAAACCCTAATTGGAAATCCGATAATTCATGGCGTAGCATACTGCTCACAGAGAAGAGTAAAAGCCCTGCGGCATAAAGAATCATAAAATATCGTTTTCTAAACTTCCAACCGTGTTTCATGTTTTATTGGAATTACTTATTCACTTTAAATTTAGCATCTCCGTGTTCCAGGAATGCAACAATTTGACGGGCTGCAGCAAGTCCGGCATTAACATTTGCCTCTTCTGTCTGAGCTCCCATTTTTTTCGGAGTAAAGAAGTAACGTCCTTCAAACTGAGCAAATTCGGCAGCATTATCCGGAGCAATATCGGAAATGTATTTGAAATCCGGACGATCAGCCATCAATTTTATAATACCTTCTTCATCAATTACTTCTTTACGGGCCGTATTCACCAGCACAGCACCTTTCGGCATACGGTTCAATAAATCGTAATTAATCGATTTTCTGGTCTTGTCTGTAGCCGGGATATGTAAAGAAACATAATCACACATTTCATACATTTCTTCAGCCGAATGCAATGGAGTTGCACCGGCAGCTTTGATTTGCTCATCTGTCATAAAAGGATCGTAAGCATATACTTCCATACCAAATCCATGAGCTACACGTCCTACATTCTGGCCTACATTTCCATAAGCATGAACACCGATTTTCTTTCCTTTCAGTTCATGACCTGATTTTCCGTTATAGAAATTACGGGCCATATAAACCATCATACCGAAAGCCAATTCTGCCACAGCATTGGAATTCTGTCCCGGGGTGTTCATGGCAACAATCCCCTTATCTGTACAAGCTTGTAAGTCGATATTGTCATAACCGGCACCGGCACGAACGATTACTTTCAATTTTTTAGCAGCATCGATCACTTCTTTCGTCGCTTTATCGGAACGAATGATCATAGCATCAACGTCAGCTACAGCAGCGATTAATTCTGCCGGAGAAGTATATTTTTCCAATAACACAAGTTCATATCCCTGTGCTTCAACAATTTCACGGATACCGTTCACAGCCACCGGAGCGAAAGGTTTATCTGTTGCAATTAATACTTTTGTTGCCATACCTTTATTATTTTAAAGTTTACGTCCGCCCTACGGACGTTTTACATTTTAATTATACATTCAAAAATGGAAAACAGCAAAAAAATACGATTGATGATTTACGATTCCGAAAAAGAACCGTAAATCAAAAATCGTACACCATTTTTTTATTTATGAGCAGCTTCGAATTCTCTCATAGCAGAAATCAAAGCGTTCACATCATCCATTGTACAAGCATTATAAGTAGAAGCGCGGAAACCGCCTACAGAGCGATGGCCCTTCACACCTACAATATTCTTTTGCTTACAGAAATCCAGGAATTCTTTTTCCAAAGATTCATATCCTTCTCTCAGTAAGAACGGGATATTCATACGGGAACGGGAACCTTCTTTCACAACCGGACGGAACATCTTACTGTTTTCCAATTCGTTGTAAATAGCGTTGGCTCTTTCGATAGCCCGTTCTTCCATAACTTTCACACCACCCATTTCTTTTATCCATTTCAATGTTTCTTTTACTCCGAAGATATTAATACAAGGGGGAGTATTATACATAGAATCTTTGTCCACATGGGTCTGATATTTCAACATAGTCGGGATGGGTCTGTCAGCTACTACATGTTTCAGGAATTCATCCTTAATGATCACAAAAGTAACGCCGGCAGGTCCGATGTTTTTCTGACATCCGCCATAAATCATAGCATATTTAGAAACATCTACCGGGCGGCTGCAGATATCCGATGACATATCAGCCAATAAGGGCACAGGAGAATCGGGATCCTTGAAAATTTCAGTACCACGGATGGTATTATTAGAAGTGATGTGCATATAATCGACATCTGAAGGGATGGTGAACTCCGGATAATATGTAAATCCGTCAGCTTCAGAAGAAGCTACAATCTGTACTTCTCCCCATAACTTGGCTTCTTTAATAGCAGCTGTAGACCAGGTACCCGTATTTACGTAAGCAGCTTTCGTTTTCAGAAAGTTAAACGGAATCATACAGAATTGCATACTAGCACCACCTCCTAAGAAAAGTACGTGATATCCTTCCGGGATATTCAATACTTCTTTGAATAAAGCAACAGCCTCATCATACACTGCCTGAAAATCAGCAGAACGGTGAGATACTTCCATGATAGACTGACCGGTATTACCGAATTCCAATACAGCAGCAGCCGTATTTTTCAACGTAGAATCGGGCAATTTACATGGCCCGGCATTAAAAATATGTTTTCTCATATCGATTAATATTTAAGTAAAACCATGAATAAACTTTCCAGCGAAAACGTTACAAATATGCAATCTTTATCTTTAAAAACATTATTTTTATAGATAATTATTCGCTTTTTCTTTAAAATTTTAATTAGAACTAAAAAAATGCTTTAGTATTTTTATTTTCATCAAATGAATGAATCGTCCCTGTAACGTCCGTCAATTAAAAAAATGGCATTTTTACAATTTTTGCCTTCAACGCTTTATTTCGAACCCGGATATAAATTTCCGTATCCAATTTATGGAAACCGCTTTTCACATATCCGGTACCGATTGATTTACCAGTTAAAGGAGAAACGGTACCTGAACAAACGACTCCGATCTGATTTCCTTCTGCATCTTCAATCGGATAATCCTGACGGGCAATACCTTTATCCAACACCTGAAAGCCCTTTAAATACCTACCCGGTTTCTCTTCTTTCAATTTTTCATGGAAAGCCCGGTTTACGAAATCATTTCCCGGTACAAATTTAGTAATCCATCCTAATCCGGCCTCTATCGGAGAATGCGTATCATCTATTTCATGTCCGTACAGGCAGAACCCGGCTTCTAAACGCAATGTATCACGGGCTCCCAGTCCTATCGGTTTAATTCCGAATTCTTCTCCGGCTTCAAACACAGCCTTCCAGAGTTTATCAGCATCTTCATTATAAGCATATATTTCACAACCGCCGGATCCGGTATAACCGGTAGTAGAGAAGATCACCTTATCTATTCCGGCAAAAGGGATTTCCTTGAATGTATAATATTCCATATCGACAACATTTTCAGTTGTCAATTTCTGCATAGCCTTCAGAGCCAAAGGTCCCTGAACAGCCAATTGGCAAATATTGTCGGATGCATTTTCTAAATCCACTCCGGGTTTCATGCCCATTTCTTCAGCATATTTCAGAATATGATTCCAGTCTTTTTCAATATTAGCAGCATTTACAACCAACAAATATTTCTCCGCGCTAAAACGATATACCAATAAATCATCTACAATCCCCCCTGTTTCATTCGGCAAACAACTATACTGAATTTTTCCGTCAGTTAAAGCAGCTACATCATTAGATGTCACTTTCTGTACCAAATCGAAAGCTTTCGGCCCCTTCACCCAGAATTCTCCCATATGAGAAACATCAAATACCCCGGCTTTTTCCCGAACAGTTATATGTTCATCTTTAATACCTGTATATTCAATAGGCATATTATAGCCGGCAAATGGTGCCATTCTTGCTCCAAGAGCTTCATGAAAATGTGTAAACGGAGTTGTTTTCATCTTTTATATTTTAAAATTTAATAAATCATTGATTTGTTTTCATTTCAATCGTCAGCATAGATTTTCCCTCTCCTCTCAAAATAAATCCGACACATAAACAAATAACCTTTGGCCCTTTCTACAGAACCGCAGGTTTTCCCGTCAACAAAATATCGACCTCATTTTTTCCTTCGCTGCAACTTTACAAAGATACAAGATTTATTCATTTTTACATTTCCTTTCAAAGATTTTTTAATTTCTCCAGCTAAAATAATTCCCCTGCTTCCTTTGAATTTTTCACTTATTTATTTTACCTTTAAATTTTAAATGAATTATGTACAAAACAATACAATTAAAAAGAAATTATACTTATATTCGACATAATAATAATCGATAACTAATTAAAGATAAAGAAATGATCATTAAACTTGATGAAAGGGACGGCATTAAAATTGCAACATTCGCAAGCCTTTCCCTATTTACTTTAGCTGTGACAGAAGAGGTGAAAAATGAACTGAAACCCGTTTTGAATCATCCGGGAACAAAATTAATTTTCAATCTGGAAAATATCGATTTTATTGATAGCAGCGGTATCGGGTGTATTATTTCGTTAGTGAAAACGGCCAAAAGCAGTCATTCGGGAATCAAGATCTGCAACCTTACCAAAGATGTCGAGAGTGTTTTCGAACTGTTACACCTGCAAATGATACTGGAGATCGGAACAGACGTGGAGAGCTGTATAAAGAGCTTCCAAAAAGAAAATTGACAGGTTTCACAACATAAGAAAGGCTGATTGAGTTTCCTCATTCAGCCTTTTTTTCAAACTCGCATCCGCTTTCTATCCGGATTACAATTTTCTAACAGGTTTTTACCCGGCTTTCAGTCAGTTTTACTCTTTCAGACAGCTTAACATCCCAGCGTAGCCACCATGACCGCTTTTATCGTATGCATTCGGTTTTCAGCTTCATCAAACACAATGGAATGAGGAGATTCGAAAACGTCCTCTGTAACTTCCAGGGCCTCCAAACCAAACTGTTTATATACGTCCCGGCCGATAGACGTTTCCAGATTATGGAAAGCGGGCAAACAGTGCATAAACTTGCAATTTTTATTGCCCGTTAATTCCATTACTTTTTTATTTACCTGATAAGGCAATAAGAGATCAATTCTTTCTTTCCAAACGTCCTGAGGTTCCCCCATGGACACCCAAACATCCGTATATAGGAAATCGCAACCTTTAACTCCTTCTGCAACATTATCTGTAACAGTAACTTTCGCTCCCGTTTCAGCGGCAATCTCTTTACAAGTAGAAATTAATTCCGGATCCGGTTGTAATTGTGCGGGAGCAATGATCCGGACATCCATCCCCATTTTAGCCCCTCCTACCATTAAGGAATTTCCCATATTGTAACGGGCATCCCCCAGATAAGCATAAGTAACCTGATTCAGCGGTTTATCCACATGTTCCATCATAGTTAAAAAATCAGCCAATATCTGGGTCGGGTGAAATTCATTGGTCAAGCCATTCCATACGGGAACGCCGGCATACTTAGCCAATTCTTCCACCGTTGCCTGAGTAAACCCTCTGTATTCTATGCCATCAAACATTCTCCCCAACACCCGGGCAGTATCTTTCATAGATTCTTTTTTACCAATCTGAGATCCGGAAGGGCCCAGATAAGTAACATGGGCTCCCTGGTCATGAGCGGCTACCTCAAACGAACAGCGGGTACGGGTAGAGTCTTTTTCAAAAATCAAAGCTATATTTTTTCCCTTTAACCGTGGTTGCTCTGTACCGGTATACTTAGCCTTTTTTAAATCTGCGGCCAACGTCAACATGTATTTGATCTCTTCCGGAGTGAAGTCGAGCAACTTCAAAAAATTCCTGTTTCTTAAATTAAAAGCCATATTCTGTTATTTTAATAGTATTAGTTTTTCTCTTTCCTGTCTGCCTCTACGAATATATTTACTTTAAATCTGATCCCTTACTGTTTTCTCCGCTCCGATTAGCACTTTATGTTTTAAAACAATCGCGGGGAAACAGACAAATGTATATTAAAATTCGGAGAATTGAAATGAAACCTTAAATTTTCAGTCTTCCCTTCCAGCTTAGTCGTACTCCATTGTAATCTTAGAGCCGTAACGTCTGTCCTCCAATTTAGTCGCTTCCGTAATGACAGATTTTTGCCCGCCATTCTTTATAAAATGGAGGCAAGCCCGGATTTTAGGAGCCATACTGCCTTCCCCGAACATGCCAGCTTCCAGATATTTTACCGTATCGGCATAATCCAAAAATTCCAATATTTCCTGAGTCGGTTTCCGATAATCTTTGTATATATAAGGAACATCCGTTAATATATACAATTCATCGGCTTTTACCCGCACTCCAATCATGGCTGAAGCCAAATCCTTATCGATCACCCCTTCTATAGGCTGTAACAGTCCCTCCTCATCAATATACACCGGAATTCCTCCTCCGCCACCCGTTATGACAATACTTCCTGCCCGGGCCATTCGTTCGACCAGGGAAGCATTCTTAAAATCGACCGGAGCCGGTGAAGGTACAACCCGTCGCCATCCGCCCTCTACTTTTATTTCTTCTTTAAATACCCATCCATGTTCTGCATGTAAGCTGTCTGCCTCTTCTTTGGTGTAAATTTTCCCCACCCGCTTCGTCGGATTTTGTAAAGCCGGGTCATGCTGATCCACGACAACCTGAGATATCATAGACACCACATGCCGGCTCAAATTATGTTCTTTCAGGATATTCCGTAAATTCCGTTCGATCATATAACCGATCTGTCCCTGGGAATAAGCAACGCACATATCCAATGACATCGGAGGTAAGCCGTACATCTTTACCCCTGCATCATCACTCAATAAAATATTTCCCACCTGCGGACCATTCCCATGCGTTATTATCAAATTATACCCGTCCCGAATTAAATATACCAAATTTTCCAACGTTTCCCGTATATTTTGATTTTGCTCGGCCATTGTCCCTTTTTGATTTCCCCGGAGAATGGCATTTCCTCCCAAGGCAACCACTGCTAATTTCTTATCCATTTTTACTATTTGTTAGATTGTGTTTTTGTTTTGATCACAACGTTTACAAATTTAAAGAATCCCCGGGTGCGAAAAAAGTCAAAAAACAAGTTTTTTATAAAATTAAATCATTGAAAATCAATTATAAGTATAATTATTCCGTCATTATTTATAAATATGCAGCGTAAAAAATCATTTTTTATGAAAACGTTTGAATTACTATAAAAATTAAAATATTCCGATTGGAAAGTAAAAACAGTATTATTGTATCTGTAATTACTTTTTTATAAATTTGCAGCATGCTGGAGGATCAAAAATATAAGTTGAGGCAAGTATTCCGGAAATTTACGAACAAGTACCTTTTTGTAGGTATACTTTTTTTAGTATGGATTGCCTTTTTCGACAAAAATAGTTTTGTCGAAAAAATGCAGTTACGGCATAAAATCAAAACCCTTACAGAACAAAAAGAGTATTATCAAAAAACCATAGAGGACGATAACCGGAAAATACAAGAACTCCTCAGTAACCGGGATAATTTGGAAAAGTTTGCCCGTGAACAATACCTGATGAAAAACAGCAATGAAGATATTTATATTATTGTAGACGAATAAAAGTGGGAAGAATTTTAGCTATTGATTACGGAAAGAAGCGGGTAGGTATTGCCGTTACAGATCCCGGACGCATTATTGCTACTGGTTTACAAACCGTACTTTCCCATGAAGTTTTAAAATTCCTTCAGGAATACATTGCCAGAGAAAAAGTCGACCTTTTCGTTGTGGGTTATCCCAAACAGATGGACAATACGGATTCAGAAAGTATGACGTATATTATCCCTTTTCTCAAAGCGCTCCAACGTAAATTCCCGGATATACCGGTAGAAATGTACGACGAACGTTTTACTTCAGTAATGGCACACAAAGCCTTAATTGAAGGAGGAGCAAAGAAAAAAATACGGCAGGATAAAGCTTTAATTGACAAAATGAGTGCAACGATTATACTGACTTCTTATATGGAAGCCCAGAGAAGAGGAAACACAGAAAACTAAAATAAAACGAAATTATGTACTTACCAATTTATATATACGGACATCCTGTTTTAAGAAAAGTTTCTGAAGATATTCCGGCCGATTATCCCGGACTGACCAAATTTTTAGAAGATATGTTTCAGACCATGGACGAAGCTGACGGCGTAGGACTTGCAGCCCCCCAGGTCGGGAAAAATATACGGATATTTGTAGTAGACGGAAATGCTTTTGAAGAAATAGATCCCGATTGTAGAGGTTTTCGTAAAGCTTTTATCAATGCCCATATCCTCGAACGTTCCGGTGAGGAAGTCAGCAGAAATGAAGGTTGTCTGAGTATCCCCGGTATACACGAAGATGTCAGACGCAAAGACAAAATACGAATAGCCTATCGGGATGAAAATGGCGTACAACGGGAAGAAGAGTATGAGGGAATTAAAGCCTGGATTATCCAGCACGAATACGATCACCTGGACGGCATACTCTTTACAGACCATCTTTCCGCCCTGAAAAAGAGAATTCTGAAAAATAAACTCAATAATCTCTCTCTGGGAAAATTCAAAGCGGCTTACCGGGTTATTCTGCCCAAATAAAGATCCGGATATGCAAATAGAGGGAAGCTTATGGCAGAACCGAATACTGGATGGAGAGCACGGAGTAAAGGATTAGGGAAGTAAAGGTAATTCCTACCTGATAAAGGTTTATCTGACGACCCGCTGATTTATAAATCTTTGTCCGGATTTATTTTTAATCCAGAAGGTTTGTCTTGCCAATCAGCTCCTAAAGGAAATACTCCCCCAGATTCTAATCATTGACATGCTTAAAATTTTTATGCGTTTACATGCCTGAACAATTCCCCATTTAAATATTTATACGCCTGAACACTTAAACATTTTACCATTTAACCGATATGACTTTCAGTTATTTTTTGTAACTTGTGTAACTGATTCATTCTAAAGAGATGGTGTAAGCAATAAATTTCATATTTATCCTTTTTTCTTCCCCCTACTCCTTTTGATAGCAGGCATAGGATGCGGAACATTATTTTATTTACCGTTTCCGTTTTTTTATACGGGCCTCTTTTCGGCTCTTTTCATTTCTTTTTTTAAATCCTCAAAAAACATATTCAGTATACTTCTCTATATCAGTATCTTTCTATGTGGTTGGGTAAATGCCGCTCAGGATGCCCGGCATTCCGAAATACAAGGAGAACACTATATGCAATGCGAATGTAAAGAGCCGTTAGGGAAAGGGAACTATATCCTACAAGCCTCCGGCCGGCTTTTCTATTTTCATTATACTGACAGTCTCTCTTTTATTCCGGGAGATTCCCTGAGTTTTGCCTGCAAAATCTATCCCCTCCGCACTTTTAATACAGAAGGAGCCTTTCATTATCATCATTATCTGAAACAAAAAAAGGTGCATTTCCGACTTCTCCCTCTCAGTCGTATCGGGAAAAAAGGACACTCCCGCACCCTTTTCACTTTTTTTCAGCGTCTCCGCCACCGGATGCTCCGGAAAATGGACAAGTTGATTTCCGACCCAACTCACCGGGCCCTTCTGGAAGCTCTCTGCCTGGGTTATAAAAACGATTTGGACTCCAATACGAAATCTCTTTTTTCAACCACCGGAACCATACACTTGCTCGCTGTCTCCGGACTACATACCGGCGCTATTTACGGTTTACTTGCTTTTTTATTCGGGATAACCGGAATCCGTAAACCTTTAACCCGCTTACTCATTATTCCCCTGTTAGGAGCTTATGCCTGTATAACAGGACTTTCTCCTTCCGTAGTACGCTCAGCCACCATTCTTTCCTTTATACTTATCGGAAAAGCTTTCGACAAAAATTACATTCCCCTCAATTCTGTAGCAGCCTCTGCTTTTCTAACCTTAATCGTACAACCCGACAGTCTGTACTCTATCAGTTTTCAAATGTCCTATGCCGCTTATACGGGGATTCTCATTTTCTACCCTTTTTTAAACCGCTTTACCCGGCAATTTCCCAAAATAATTGCTCATTTCTGCTCTTTAGCCTGGCTGTCCATTGCAGCCCAGCTGACCACCCTCCCCCTTTGTATTTATTATTTTCACAACATCAGCTTAAACAGCTTTCTGCTGAATATAATCGCTATTCCTTTAACCACCCTATTATTATACATAACAATCATTATCCTGCTTTTGCCCCTGACGATAGGATTAAAACTTATCTTTTTAACCGATTCTCTCTGCAGACTACTTTTTATAAGTCTCCAGCATTTTACAGCCATCAACTGGCAATGGAAAAATCTCTATCCTACTTTTATTCACCTCCTTCTCGCTTATTCCAATCTTATCTTTTTTTCCTTTTTCTGCCAAAAGAGAAAAAAGAAATATTTTTGTCTCACTGCCATAGCGCTTATCTTTTGGTTAATCTTTGCCTGTTTTTATAATCTGCAACTCCATTCTTCCCGGGAACTAGTCCTCTTTCATCGCCAAGGCAAAAGTTGTATTCTTCTCAATTATTGCGGAAAGTATAGCTTTTTAAAGAACGAGCTGGATTCTTCCGAGTGGAAGTATATACTGCCGTATATTCAAAAAAACCGGCTGCTTCCCTTTCCTCCCAACGACGGTTTGCTAAGCCGCGAATGGAAGTATGTATCCCACACTCTTACTTTCTCCAACAAGCAGATCCGGCTGATCGAAACAGCACATCCGGCAGATGACCTTTCCGGAACATTGATTATCACTGGAAATATTTTCCCTCAAAAACTCTTTCAACATACAAATTTTCCAATTCAGGCGGTCTTTCTGGATGCATCCAATTCTTTCTTTTGTACACGGGAATGGGAAAAATACTGCAAAAAAAGACAAATTCCTCTTTATAAAACAGAAGAAAAAGGATGTATCCGGATACCCCTGCTATAAAACCGGAAAGAGATACCCGAAACAAACGTTTAAATTTAAAATGTTTATAAAACCAGCTGGCAAAAGGAAAACAACATGACTAAAATAAATAACCGTTTATTGCAGATTCAATTGCTTTTAGTTTAAATTTGCAGTCTTAATCACTCGGAAAAACAGACCTTATGAATATTGTGATAGCAGGAGCCGGAGCTGTAGGAACGCATCTTGCCAAGATGCTCAGCAGACAGGAACATAACATTCTGCTCATCGACTCGGATCCGGCAAAAATCGAAAATCTGGAAAGTCAACTGGATATAATGTCAGTAGTCGGATCCTGTACTTCTATAGGAGCTCTTAAAGATGCAGAAGTGGGGAAATGTGATCTTTATATCGCAGTTAATCCTTCTGAAGACCAAAATATCAATTCCGCAATCCTTGCAAAAAAACTGGGAGCAAAGCGTACAATTGCCCGGGTAAATAACAGCGAATACCTGGAAAGCGAAAACGCCGAATACCTGAGATCCATAGGAATTGACACCTTAATTTATCCCGAACGGTTAGCTGCAGAAGAAATTGTCGCTTCCTTAAAACAAATCGGTTCCCGGCAATTACATGAATTTTCGGATGGCCGGCTGATATTAATCGGCATCAAATTATGGGATAATGCCCTTATCCTCAATCATACCCTGGCAAAAATGGGTGAAATTTACGGTGCCGACGAATTTCGTCTGGTAGCTATTAAACGCGATAACAGAACGATTATCCCCCGGGGAAACGATACCTTAAAATACGGGGATCTCATTTTTGTCGTAACCAAACCGACTTTTGTTCACAATGTGTTTGCTTTATGCGGAAAAGAACAATTCGAAATCAAGAATATTGTTATTGTCGGAGCATCCCGTATCGGAATCAAAACAGCCTCTTTGCTGGAAAAACACTATAATGTGAAGATTATCGAAAAAGACCGGGAAAAATGTATACAGCTGGCAGATAAACTCAAATCCACCTTAATTATTAACGGAGACGGACGGGACATGACGCTTTTACGGGAAGAAGGGATTAAAAATATAGATGCTTTTATCAGTGTCACTCATTCTTCTGAAACCAATATTCTCTCCTGTTTACTGGCGAAAAAAATGGGAGTGAAAAAAAGCGTAGCCGAAGTCGAAAATATCGATTATATTGATCTGGCCGAAAACATAGGAATCGGTACTTTAATCAATACAAAACTGATCGTAGCCTCCCATATCTACCGGTATACCATGAATGTAGATGTAAAACATTTAAAGTTTCTTACATTCTCAGAAGCCGAGGTATTTGAAATGGAGGCTGAAACCGGTTCTAAAATTACCAGGCATCAATTAAAAGATATGAATTTCCCGGAAGGTGCCATTATAGGAGGGGTGATACGGGGGACTGAAACGATCATTGCAAAGGGAGACGTACAGATCCAGGCCGGAGATAATGTCGTTATTTTTGCTCTTCAATCGGCAATTAAGAAAGTTATAAAATATTTTCAAAGATGATAAATATCCGGTTTATCATAAACCTTCTCGGCAAACTGATGCTGATTGAAAGTGCCTGTTTTGTACTTTGCGTACTGCTTTCTCTCCTCTATGGAGAAAAAGACACACCGGCTTTTTTTTATTCCGCTTTAATTACCGGAGGTACGGGAGCAATCATGGCTTTTGGCGTAAAAGCCAATGACAAGGTATTAGCTAAAAAAGACGGTTACTTTACAGTCACTTTTATCTGGGTCTTTTTCTCTTTATTCGGTTGTCTCCCTTTTATTCTGGGAGGTACGATTCCTTCTTTCCCGGATGCTTTTTTCGAAACAATGTCTGGTTTTACAACAACCGGATCTTCTGTATTAAATGATATCGAATCCCTTCCCCATGCTTCTCTGTTCTGGCGGTCCATGACGCAATGGCTGGGAGGATTGGGAATTGCAGTACTGTTCCTGGCCATATTGCCCAGTTTAGGAATAGAAGGAAGGGATCTTTATGTGGCAGAAGTACCGGGACCCACCCATAATAAAATGGCTGCCACTTTTTATTCTTCTGCCCGGAAATTATGGCTATTTTACCTCTTTTTTACCCTTCTGGAAGCGGTATTGCTTTTCCTCGGAGGAATGGATATCTTCGATTCGGTCTGTCATTCTTTTACAACCATGGCAACCGGAGGTTTTTCTACAAAACAGGATAGCCTTGCCTATTGGAATTCTCCTTATATCCAATATGTCATCATCATTTTTATGTGTATTGCGGCCACCAATTTCGGTCTCTTCTATGCAGCCTTGAAGGGAGATGTGAAAAAACTCTTACACGACGAAGAATTCCGTTGGTATATGATTCTTATTCTGGGAGCTACAGTTATTATTGCTTCCGGCCTTTATTGGATAAATTGGGGAGGAGGAGAAAAATGTTTCCGGGATGCTCTTTTCCAAGTAGTCAGTATTATGACCACTACAGGATTTGCCACGGCAGATTATTTATACTGGCCCACATTATTAGGATTAATTCTCTTTCTCCTGATGTTTATCGGTTCTTGCGCAGGTTCTACCGCCGGAGGAATTAAAGTTATCCGCGTAGTTTTATTATTCAAGAATTCCTTTACAGAAATGAAACGGATAATTCACCCCAACGCCGTCATTAATGTAAAATACAATACCAAAAGTGTGCATCCTACCATTATGACCGGGGTAATGGGATTCTTTATATTATTTATGATTGTCTTCAGTATCGGAAGCATTATCATGGCTTTTTTCACAGAAGATATTGCAACAGCCTGTAGTGCGGTTATTACCAGTCTAAGCAATATTGGTCCGGGTTTTGGGAGCTTAGGCCCTATGGACAATTTTTCGCACCTCAGTGACGCGGCAAAACTGTTCCTGGCCGCCTTAATGCTGATCGGACGTCTGGAAGTATTTACAGTTCTTGTTCTCTTTACAAAAGCTTTTTGGAAAAAATAGAATCGAAACGGAGTTCTTACAATTCTCCTATTCCCTGTCTTACGACCTGCATCTCCTCTCCTGTAAAATCCACAATTGTAGAGGCGACATTCTGGCCATATCCTCCGTCTATCACTACATCTACCAGTTTACCATACTTTTCGTGAATTAATTCCGGATCCGTCATATATTCTACAACCTCATCATCGTCGTGTACAGAAGTCGTAAGCAAAGGATTTCCCAATTCCTCAACAACCGCTCTGACAATATAATTATCCGGAATCCGGATACCTATCGTCTTTCGTCTGTTCATCAGCACATTGGGCAATTTAGAAGTAGCATTCAGAATAAAAGTAAAAGGTCCCGGTAAATGCCTTTTCATGATTTTAAAAACCTCATTACTGACTTTGGCATAAAGCGCAATATCGCTTAAATCCCGGCAAATCATCGAAAAATCGGCCTTTTCGGGTTTGACTCCTTTCAAAGCACACACCCGCTGAACCGCTTTCACCTGGTTGATGGCACATCCGATAGCATATACCGTATCAGTCGGATAAATAATTACTCCGCCTGTTTTCAGTATATCTACAATTTTGAGGATATCCCTTGTGTTGGGATTATCCTCAAATAATTTTATAAGCATGATTTTTATGAATTTACCTTGCGATAATCTTCTAAAAATTTGGCCAGGCCACTATCTGTCAGCGGATGTTTCAACAATCCCTTAATAGCACTTAACGGACAAGTAGCAACATCTGCTCCGGCTTCTATACATTGGATAATGTGCTGAGTAGACCGGATAGAAGCTGCTAAAACCTGAGTCTGGAAACCATAATAACGATACATATCGACTATTTTTTCCACTAATTCTATACCGTCACTGGCAATATCATCCAGACGACCGACAAAAGGAGAAACATAAGTAGCCCCGGCCTTGGCAGCCAATAAAGCTTGGCCCGGAGAAAATACCAAAGTACAATTCGTACGAATCCCATTGTCCGTAAAATATTTGATCGCCCGGATACCATCTGCAATACAAGGCACTTTTACGACAATATTCGGATGCAACGCAGCCAGCTCAGTCCCCTCTTTGATCATTCCCTCATAGTCTGTGGAAATTACTTCGGCACTAACGTCACCTTTTACAATCTCACAAATAGCAATGTAATGCTTTTTACAGTTTTCTTCCCCCTTTATCCCTTCTTTAGCCATCAATGAGGGATTGGTTGTCACTCCGTCCAATACGCCAAGGTCATTAGCTTCGCGAATTTGATCCAAATTAGCCGTGTCGATAAAAAATTTCATAATCTGGTTGAATTTATTAGTATCAAAATACAAAAATTTATTGTCAGTAGCGGAGCAAAATTAGGATTTTATCGGCAATAAAACTACTGGAAGAATATAATTTATTTTATCCTTTATTGCTGAACCGGTAATATTTCAATCCAGTATCCATCGGGATCCGTAATAAAATATAGTCCCATTTGCGTATTTTCATAACATACCCATCCTTGTTGCCGGTGATACTCCCTGATTTTCTCATAATCCCCTTCCACCCGCACACAGAGATGAAACTCCCCTTCTCCCAAATCATAAGCTTCTTTACGATCCCTCAGCCAGGTCAGTTCTAATGTAAAATCAGTTTTCCCATCTCCCAGATATACCAGTATAAAAGAACCATCCCCGCCTGTTTTACGCTTTGTTTCCTTTAATCCCAAAGCTTCTGCATAAAAGTGTATACTCTTTTCCAAATCCATTACATTGAAGTTGTAATGATCAAATCTGCTTTTTATTTCCATTTCCTTAAAGTTAATCTATTCTTTTTAAGATACTTATATAAGTTCAAAATTCTGCACTTTGTCCGGGATGCGTCCAGGTTATAAACCGGCAACCCTTTTTTTCCGCATATTCCCGTAAAGCATTCGCCTTATCATACTTTTCCCAAAAATGCATGGGAGCAAAACAAAGGGGATGAATGCGGTCAATAAATTGACGGGCACCCCGCATATAATCTTTTCCAAGCCGGGGATCTACAGGGAAAAGAGCCAAATCTAATTCTTTTGTATCCCGGGCCAATATTTCCAGTTCCTGTAAAAAATGATTTTCATATTCCTGAACTTCTGTTGCTGTGGATTCCTCTGCCCAATGCCAATTATTTAAATCGCCTGCATGAAATATACTTTTCCCCTCTCCTTCTATCAAAAAAGAAATTCCGACATCCGTCGACCCATAAGCCTTAACTTTCAATAGCTCATCATTCCAGCTATCCGATTTTTTCATAAAAACACAATGTGACGGCAAAGAATCTATAGGCACTTTCACATCCCCTGAAAAAATATATTGCAAATCCGGCCGCTGCTCTGCCCACTGCAGAATTTCCGGATTATAATGATCCGGATGTGCATGAGATACCAACACATATAAACGACCCGGGTAATGATTCAATAATTCTGAAATAAGTTTTTTATTTTCCGTTTTTCCCTCTCTGTAATAATCTATCACCACAACAAAATACTTGCCTTGAAGAATAAAACCACTGTGATAAATATAGATCAGTTTCATAATTTCCTCAACTTCATGTGTTTTTCAATATAAGAACGGATAAAAGGACAACTGGCAACAATTTTCATATGTTTCGTCTCAGCAACTTGCAAAGCCGCTTTTGCCAGAGCAGAACCTACTCCTTTTCCACGCAGTTCTTCGGGAACAAAAGTAGCAATAAAATCCATTCCGCCCGGAATTATTTTATACTCTACATAGGCCAGAGAACCGCCTTCCTTATATTCAAAACGATGCTCTTTTTCATTCTGCTTTATTTCTGTTTTCATTTTCTTAAATTTTATTTTCCTTTATGTACGCTATATCCTCCGGAATAGATACTTTAAATTTATTCCCTAGGCAAGCTCTAAACAAACAGGTCTCATTTTTACATTCTTATCTCTACTTAAAAACAGACTTATACGCCATTCTCCGAAAAGGAATTCAGTTCGGAAAATTAACGGATAAAAGATAAAGAATAAAATACTTTTCCAAACCAGCAGAACCCTGGAAATGAGGGACAATCCAGCTTTTTGCTATTTTCGAAGTCCCCTTCACACACTTTAGAATTATATAGTACAATTTATTGATGAACAACACAATAATTAATAAACATAATCGATTATTGGGAAACATTCTGTCACTCAATCCGTTAAAAACTATACAATTAAAATAAACTAATTATTAAATCAGAAAGTTATGAATAATTTGAGAAATGACGAAAACAGATTTCAGAGTGAAGAAGAAAATAGAGTTCATTCTGATCGGGTGGAGAGAATGGAAAATAATCTCAAAGGAAATACTACTGACTATGCCGACCGGCAGACAGACAAAGCAGAAAGAAAAATGGATAAAGCCGACAAGAAACTAGACAAAGCCGATGAAGCTCATAACAAAGCCGATGAAGAACGTGCAAAAGGGAACTACAACAGTGCTGAACGTCAAGAAAATAAGGCTGATAAAAAAATAGATAAAGCAGAAAAGAAAATGGATAAAGCGCATGAAGCCAACCGGGAAGCCGATCGTTCCGACTGGAATACAAACGAAAATGATCGTACCTATAATACCGGTACTTTCAGAGATCAGGATACCATCCATGGAAAAACCCAACATTGATCCTCTTCTGAAAACTTCTTTTTATAAGAAATCTTAGTAGATCAAAAATCCCTCTGTGCATCATTGCATAGAGGGATTTTTACAAGGTAAGGAAACGCAAATCTTTTGTACGGCATTAGGTGACAAAAGAACCGTCCCCCTGTCACATTTTAGGGCGGAGAGAGGGGGATTCGAACCCCCGGTACCCTAATCGGATACGACAGTTTAGCAAACTGTTGGTTTCAGCCACTCACCCATCTCTCCAGGGTGCTGAATGATATTGCATACTTGCGGTCACAAAAGTAGTGCTTTAAATTGAACTAACAAATTTTTATGTCATTTTTATACCGGATACTTCAGAAAAAAGTTATTAAAGAGAATATTTCCATTAAATAGGAGATCCGGCAATCTTTTGTAAAATCTATTCTTTTTCCGCTAACGAATAAAATTATTCGGAAACAGACAGTTGTAAATACCTTATACAGTTACGATTAACAATAAGAAGGCTGGCCGAAAATTTACTTTTCGGCCAGCCTTCTTTTTATGGAAGGACAGAATTAATTAATTCCATCCGGCTTCAACGATAGCATCATAATCGGAAAGTCCCGTACAACCCGAAAAACAGGTTTGATAAGAAGTGATTTCCGAGAAATAATTCAAATAAGAATTACGTTCGTAAAGATGCACTTTCTTACCGTCGATCATTGTATAGGGAGATTCCCCTTTCAGAGAAGATCCATAACGGAAAGCAAAGCGGAAATCCGTTACTTTACGACAATCATCAAATATATCTACCGGAACAGATTCAAGTTTTCCGCAACCGGTAAATATTTGATTGAAAGAAGTATTTTCCGTACAACCTTTAAAGATATCTTTTCCTACTGTTTTCAAATTAGAACAATAAGCGAACAATCGTGTAAACTTCGTTACTTTAGAATGCCCTGCAAATAAACCGTCGGGTACAGTAAGAAGCTCGGAACAACCATAAAATGTTCCATAAAAATCTTCTGCAGATTCACAATTCGCAAATAAACCAGCAGGTATTTCCTTTATACCCTTACAGCCGTCAAAGCAACTACCAAAATCTATAGCTGCTTTTGCATGCGTAAACAAACCGTCAGGTATCGTTTCCAAGGCTGTACATCCGTAAAAGGCATTGTAGAAAGTAGTTACACCGGCAAAAGCCCCTTCAACATCCTCCGGGATACTCTTCAGGTTCGTCAATTTATAAAACGCTTTTTCCATCGAATTAAGTGAGGTATTTCCCCAGCTCAAAATGGCTGTTATATAATCTTTAGCCTCCCTGTAAGGATAAGTAAATTTGGAATCCTGACTGAATATCCTTTCCACTCCGCCTTTTACCGCTACCTGATATACACCAGCTGCTGTATATACGTGCGAAGGAATTTTTTCAGTTGGATGATCGATTTCACTTCCGTCTCCCCAATCGATCGAACAGTTTGTCAATCCAATCAGAGGTAACAAAGCCGTGACGCCTTCTTCCTGAGGGGTCGGAATGGTTAGTTCGAATACTAACGCTCCGGCATTTTCCCAGCCTTCCTGATGAACAGTAATGGTGCGTTCATCATAATTATAATTTTTATCTCCGGCGTACACCAATATCTCGGCAGATGGAGTATTTGCAGAAAGATTTACAGGAGCAGTAACAATAAGGTTATTTCCCTGACGTTCAACTTTCAACCATTTATCACTACATTTGAAATCCCAGTCTTCCACATTTTCTGCAGTCACAGCTATCGTTTCTTCCCCACCTTCATATGTAAAGTTAAGTGAAGATTTATTTACTTTCACCGTTACCCGGGGAGCAGCTTCCTGAGTGACGGATACTTCAGCGTCAATGGTATTCTCGCCTTCACCGGAGGTGATGATCAGTGTGCCATTTAAGGTCAACGGAGTACGGTTTTCCCTTGCCATTATCATCACCTTACCGTCTATTTTGGACACGAACATAAAATTATCAGTATTATTGTCTGCTTGTTTACGTATAGTCCAATGTTCCCGATTCGTCGTAACAGTCAGCTCTGCCTCACCGCCTTCAGCAGGGAAAACGACACTGCCTGGTTCTATCTTAATTTCAGGGTCCGGTGTGGGATCCTGAGAAAGTGATAACACACAGCTGGCAAAATTACCTTCACTGCCCGTATTTAAAGTAACGGTAGCCTTATAAGGAAGAGAGGTCTTATTCTCCGGGACAGCAATCGTCAGTTTATCCCCTTCACTTGTAACCGAAAAATGATCTGCGGGTTGTTCTACAGCATACCCCCAATCTGCTTGGTTCGTTTTTACCTGAATAGTAACAGAACCTTTTTCATAAGAAAACCTCACAGTGCCGGTTGTACCATCCGGGTCAACCATAACCGCTGCGCCTTCTCCCGGAATCAGTTCGAACGAAGCAGGAACAAAAGCAGGTTCCTTATCGTCGGAACATGCCGCAAAAGCTAATACCGCAAACAAGGCGGTTATATATCTTATATATTTTTTCATTTGTCTTAATTTTTGGTGTTATCAATTTTACCTCAGATAAGGTTTCGACCAATCGGCATAATTTTGTTGCATATATTCGTAATCCAACAGTTCAGTGCAATTACTGAAACAATACTCATAAGCACTGGGGGCTATAAATTGTCCCGCATACCTACTTCGTTCGTAAAGATGTACTTTTTTCCCTTCTATCATAGTATAAGGCGTCTCACAATTTAATCGTATACAATTCCGGAAAGTCGCCTGAAAACTTTTAACAGCCCGGTTGGAATCGAACAATCCGGCGGGAATTTCTGTCAGGGAAGTACATTCTGTAAAACTATAATTAAAATTCTCGGCTTGTGGATTATTTGCAAACAATCCTTCGGGAATACTTTCCAAAGAATAACACATCGTAAATATGCCTGCAAAATTTTTAGCCAGTGGACACGGCTTGAATAAATCTTCCGGTATTTCAGTCAGCGATGGGCATCCCCGGAAAGCATACGTAAACACTTCAGCCTTTTCACAGCCTTTAAACAAATTATCAGGAATACTTTGCAATAACTGACAGTCGTAAAACACACTACTAAGTGTTTTTGCTAAAGCACATTTGCTAAACAGTTCATCCGGTATGGAGATAAGGGGACAGCTGCTGAATATGGAAGAAAAGGATTCCGCTGCAGTACAATTATCGAATAATCCAGCGGGGATAGATTCCAGTCCTGCATTATCAAAACAGAACGAAAAGGATTCCACTTTGCTGCAATTTACAAACAGGTCGGCGGGAATCTCGGTAAGCGATTTACAACCATAAAAGGCATTGGAAAAAGTTGTCACTTCCGCAAATGAATTGTCAGTATCCCCGGGAATACTACTCAGATTCACACATCCCTGAAGCGCTCTCTGCATAGAGACAAGACCTGTATTTCCCCACTGAATCACAGAAGTTATACACGCCAGTTCAATATCGGTAAAAGGAGAGCCGATTCCCATTCCGGGCACAAATCCGGAAATACTAATTTGATAGGTTCCGCTTTTTTTATAAAGATGTGTAGGCTGAAAAGAGAAAACACCATCAATATTACCACTGATCGGCTCGATATTACCGTCTCCCCAATTAATTTCACAATCCACTCGTCCTAATATAGGAGCAACCATTGTCGACCCATCCCGTTCCAGTTTTATTTCGATAATGAGAGAAGCATCATTCTGCGTCACGTTAACAGTAGCAGAAGCGGTGTTATCCTCCCCTTCTCCTGTTACAGTAACGGTAATAGTAGCGGTATTCCGCTGAGAGTTCGTATTTTCCTCAGCTGAAAGAGTTAGTTTATTCCCTGACTTTTGAACCGAGAGCCAGGTTTCATCACATTTATAATTCCAGTCGTCATAGTTTGCAGTAATGTTTACTTCAGCAGAACCACCGGATCGGGGAATCTGCACATTCGTTAAGTCTAGTTCAACAATCGCTTCGTCGGGTTCAGTAGGTACAGGAGCAGGAGGTTCCGTATTATCGTCATTACAGGCAAATAGTGCGGCTATCCCCAATATCAGATAAAGTTTTTTCATAACGTAGATTAATTTGTATATTTATTCTGGTTAAAATTACATGCCGAACGGGATGCAATCGTTTCCGCCGGACACAAAAAAAATAAAAAGTTATCTGTCTAACTTTTTAATAGTGAAAAGATTTATAAAAATAAATTTTATCTGTTATGGTGATGAGCAGACACCAAAGATAATCATCAACAAAGTTAATACGTTTTTCATAGGCAATTGAGTTTAGTAAATATTAAGTCTATTTTTTTTAAATAAATATTTAATAACATATAAGTAGATAATTCTTCCATTAAGCCCATTATTAATTATATAAACGACTATAAACGTTCGTTAAAATTGGATTACGTCCCTTTTGAAGAAAAAAAAAGACTTACAAATAATATTTTGATCTGCAGAGTTTTGAAATTTCAATATAATGTTTAATTTTGTTATGAAAATTTAAATGAACTCCTATATAAAACGAACGTTTAAATCCGGTAAAACAGATAAAACAATTTTCCAATTGACTTATTAAAAATATTTTCTTTTCCATATTTGGAAAATTCAATTTAATTCAGGGATAATATTCATAAAAAATTTATGTTACAGGAATAATAACTCCTATAGAAACAGTTTATTATATACACCGTCTAATGGGTAAAAAACAGAAACCCATACGTCTCTCCAACAGCATACCGGTCTCTGCAGTATAAGGTAATATGACGCATCTCAAAATATTGAAGGCCCCATTGGTTAAATTATTATTCAGGATCTTAGAAATACTGTAAGCTTATTTTTTATCCGCATCATTCAAACGGATTAAATTAAAATAGCTGTAAAACCAAAATGACAAGTGAAAAGCGAATTAATAAATCTAAAATATCCGGAAATCAGAATGAAAAGAGGAAAATGAATCTGTAAAATAAAAACAGAGTAAAACCAGAAGACACCTATAACATAAATCTTTAAAATAAAAACCGACCGGAAAATACATTTTCAGCCGATTTTTATTCTTCCCTAAAATACACTAAAATTTATATTGAAACAATTCACTTCGTTTTATATACATATATTAAAAGATTATTTGGGAGGAGCCTGGCACTTACGCATCTTATCCAGCAACTGTTTATGGAAACTATGCTCTACCCAATCCAATTTTAAAATTTTTTGAGAAGGAATAGTTTCCAACAATTTTTGATAATACTCCCTTTTAATATCCAGTATTTGTTGTTCCGTACTCAAATTTTGCTCCACAACTTTCAATACCTGGGCATTTGACAGACTTTTAGCCTCCCGGACTTCTTTTGTATTTTTCCGGATTTGAAATTCTTTATCCCGGATTTTTTTCACCATTTCATTATAGAGAGGCCAAAAAACGGCAGCTTCCTGAGGAGTTAAATCCAAAGCCTGCGTAAAAAAAGCCACTTTTTGAGCTTCAAATTCATGCCATTTTTTTTCGGTCAGTTTAGATTCCTGTCCCCAAAGGGTTATTCCATACAGAGACAATAAAATTGTTATCCAAAATTTCATATGCTTTTTAATATAGTTCTGCATAAATCAAATCGTAATCGCTCACTTCTGTCGACAAATACTCCAGGATTTCTTCACTTGTCGGATTAAAACTTCCATCCAGCACAAAATTATCCGAAGTATTTTCCTCTACACTTGTTACCATTTCCGTATTCACTTTTTTCAACATTTTGTTGTTATCAATAAAATGGGGTACGACAAATTGAACGATGACGAAAGCCAACAAAAAAATAGCAGCTAATCCCATATAAGGTTTCAGCAATTGTACAAAAGACACTTTCTGGGGTTTTTCTTCTTCCTTTATTTTCTCCAGCACTTGATTCGTCAAATGTTCGAAATATCCCTCCGGTACGGAAAAAGGATTTTTCTTTCTATATTTATCATCAAAATTATCCATAATTCAAAGTTTAGAAATTGAACAATTCAGAACTGACTATCAATTATCCTCATATTTTCTTCTATCTTCTTAACTGCGTTATGATAAGTAGCTTTCAGCGTTCCAACGGCGACTTCCAGAATGGCAGCAATATCCTCATAAGGCATATCATCAAAATATTTCATATTAAATATCAGGCGCTGACGGTCCGTCAGCTTTAAGATTGCTTTTTGTAACTCTTTCTGAATTTCATCTCCGCTGAAATAGACATCACTTTCGAGAATATTTTCCAAAGCTTCTGTGATTTCTCCGGAATTTCCATATACTTTTCTCTTTTTCTCATTTAAAAAATTAATGGACTCATTTGTGGCAATCCGGTACATCCAGGTATATAATCCGGATTCATACCTGAACTCTTTTAAACCTTGCCAAATTTTTACAAACGTATTCTGAAGTATGTCATTTGTATCTTCATGGTTCAAAACCATTTTCCGGATATGCCAATAGAGTTTCTCTTTGTATTTATCTACAAGCAACCGGAAAGCTTCTTCATTTTTATTTTTAAGATGAAACAATTCTATTATTTCATTATCTTCCATCGACATACCGACAGTTTTTGTCTTTTTCTCAATCATATTGACAATAAAGTTTTTAAAAGGTTTATTGTCCCCAATCGTTTTCTTTCAAATTGCAAAAAACAGGAAAGGCCTATTTTCTTTTCTTCAAAGCTGTATAAGTTTTAATCCCTTTTATAAAATAGGCCAATACAATACTTCCTTTGTATATACACGGATCTTCTCTACACGCAGGGGAAGGATGATATTCTTTCCGCAAATAGAAAAATGCCCGGTAAGCCCGGAATACAGAACGGGCGTTTGCCAGTTGTCCGCGGAGAAGAAAAATTAAAAAAGCGGCTGAATCCATTAAAAACCGGACCAAAAATAATTTCCGCCACACTTGCCGGTCCAGATTTTTATAAAGCATCAGTAAATTATTTCTGTAATTTAAAAATAATTTTCTGGGATGATTCATTGGTAAAGAAGCTCCTCCCAGGTGATACACCACAGAAGCCGGCTGGACTTTTAAAATATGCCCCTGATTCCGCATCCGCCAACAGAAATCGATCTCTTCCATATGAGCGAAAAAACGTTCGTCCAACCCGCCACAATCCAGATAAACTTTCCGTTTTACACATAACGCAGCCCCGCTGCACCAAAAGACTTCCGCCACATCTTCATATTGCCCTGCATCCACTTCTGTCGTATTCAGTATTCTTCCCCGGCAAAAAGGAAATCCGTAACGGTCGATATATCCTCCGCATGCACCTGCATATTCAAATTTATCTTTTTCTTTCCAGGCTCTGATTTTAGGTTGCACAGCGGCCACATCCGGTTCTTTTTCGAATAATTCTCTTACCGGAGTCAACCAAGCGGGAGTCACTTCCACATCACTATTCAGCAATACGACATAAACAGAATCGAGTAAAGCAACCGCTTTATTATAACCCGCAGCAAACCCGTAGTTTTTCTCAAAAGCAATCACCCTTACAGCCGGGAACTCTTCTCTCATAACCTGTAAGGAACGATCGGTAGAACCATTATCTACCACAATAATTTCCGCTCTTTCCGGATCGGTATTCCGGATCACAGCAGGTAAAAATTGCCGCAGCAATTTTTCTCCGTTCCAGTTCAGTATGACGACAGAAAAAAGAGTCATTTCTCTTCTTTAATTTTATCCGCTTTATCTGTTTTCTTCCCTTTATTTTCTTCTAAATAGACGGCCTCTTCTCTTTTGTGTTTCCACCTGCGATGCGACCACAACCAGTATTCAGGAGCTTCCCGTATTTGCTGCTCCAAAAAATGAGTATGCATACGGGTTAATTCTCCCGGTTCTAAAAGAGCCGGTTCTCCGCAAAGGTCTACAAAATCCACTTCGTAATATCCCCGCTTTATCTTTTTCATCCGCAAAGAAATAACAGGCAAATTAAATTTCCGGGCAATTTTTTCGGTCCCAATAAAAACCGGCGTGTCCTGATGCAAAAATTCCATCCAAAAATTCAAGTTATTGACATTAGGTGTTTGATCTGCAATAAAACCGGCCAGAAACAAACGCCCTTCCCGCAAATTTTTTACAATCAAACGTAAAATATCATTTTTCGGCACAGGTTGCGCTCCGAAGCGGGAACGGATCTCACTCATCAAACGATCCATCACTTTATTGTGCATCGGTTTATAGAGTGTAAAAAAATCGATATCATCCTTTGCCCATAAAGCATAAGAAGCCATCCACTCCCAATTGCCGTAATGCCCTAAAACCCCGATGACACTTTTCCCCTGATCATAATATTGCTGAAGGATTTCAGTATGTTTAAACACACAACGACGTCTCATTTCCCGCTCCGA
This sequence comes from uncultured Odoribacter sp., assembly GCF_937966165.1. Lineage (NCBI taxonomy): Bacteria > Pseudomonadati > Bacteroidota > Bacteroidia > Bacteroidales > Odoribacteraceae > Odoribacter > uncultured Odoribacter sp. Next base: position 97,030 of record NZ_CALCLB010000006.1, on the reverse strand, counting down.
CATATGCCAGGGTTTGTAAAGTTCAACAAAAATATCACCTAAATTCCGGTAAAATTTCTTTTCAATCTGTATCAGCTCCGTTTCTTTCTTTTCGGGAAAAGCATTTCTCAAATTTATACGAACCACATTTCTCCGGTAACGAACGATATAATATAAAAAATAATACAAAATATCTGAAAAAAAATACAATACCCTCAAAGGTAAATAACTAATTATCCAGATAAGACCCCGTAATATATAAGATACCATATATTTCATTTAAAAAGTCAAAGATAAACGCTTTCAAAATCATATCCAAAAACCAGCCTATTTATCAACGCTCCTCATCAGACATAAAAAATATTTTTTCTTTTATTTTCTAAAGCCTCAATCATTTTTAAGATTCCGGAATTTTAACTAAATTGCTCCCCGTTTTACCTGGGAACAGGCGATCTGAAAAATAAGTACATTGTTAAATATTTTCGTAAATTTAAAAATAGATGAAAGCACACTTAACCCTTCTTTTATTGTTCCTGACCACTTTATTCTCTCAGGCAGCTTCCCATACCCAACAGATAAGCTCTCCTGACGGTAAATTGAAATTGACAGTTGAAATCGGAGACATCATACGCTGGTCTGTGCAGGACGACAAGCAAATTTTTATTGCACCTTCTCCGCTCTCTTTAACTTTAGCGAATAATGAAATTTGGGGAGTTCATCCGAAGTTACAAAAAGTAAACAAGCAATCTGCAGACAACATCATCACCTCGCCCTTTTATAAAAAATCTCAGGTGATCGATCAATACAATCAGCTTACGTTAAAATTTAAAGGGAATTGGGCTCTGGTATTCCGAGCTTATAATGACGGAGTTGCTTACCGTTTCCGTAATCTTTCTGACAAGCCGGTCACCATTCTGACGGAAGAAGCTGTTTTCAATTTTGATAACGATTACGAGACTTATGCTCCCTATGTAAATCCGCGCGACAAGAAAAACAAAACTTTCGAAGCCCAGTTTTTCAGTTCTTTTGAAAATACCTATACCCATAGCAAAATTTCTGCTTTGGACAAAGAGCGGCTTATGTTTTTGCCTTTGGTAGTAGACTTAAAAGACGGGAAAAAAGTTTTACTGACAGAGGCAGACCTGGAAAGTTATCCGGGTATGTATCTGAATACAGCTAAAGGGAATAATTCTTTTTCGGGAGTATTTGCCCCTTATCCCAAAACGACAGTACAAGGAGGACATAATATGTTGCAACGTCTGGTTACCGAAAGGGAGCCTTATATTGCCCGTGTGCCCGCAAAACAGGATTTACCCTGGAGAGTTGCTGTCATTTCGGCTGAAGATACACAGCTGGCAAATTCGGACATGGTTTACAAATTAGCTTCTCCTTCCCGTATCGGGGATATTACCTGGATTAAGCCGGGAAAAGTAGCCTGGGAGTGGTGGAACCATCTGAATATTTACGGAGTTGATTTTAAAGCCGGTATCAATAACGACACCTATAAATACTATATCGATTTTGCTTCCCAGCATGGAATAGAATACGTCATTTTAGACGAGGGCTGGGCTGTAAATAAAAAAGCGGATATGATGCAAATCATACCGGAAATCAATATTCAGGAATTAGTGGATTACGCAACGGACCGGAATGTAGGAATTATACTTTGGGCCGGTTACGAAGCATTCAAGAAAGATTTGGAGAACATTTGCCGGCATTATGCTGACATGGGAGTAAAAGGATTTAAAGTAGATTTTTTCGACCGGGATGATCAGGAAATTGTAGACTTTGTTTATCAAGCTGCTGAAACAGCTGCCCGCTATAATCTTTTACTGGATTTACACGGAATATACAAGCCTACCGGTTTACAGCGCACTTATCCGAATGTATTGAATTTTGAAGGGGTATTCGGTTTGGAAAATGTAAAATGGGCGCCGGATTCCGTAGATCAGGTTACCTATGATGTCATCATACCTTTTATCCGAATGGCCGCAGGCCCCATGGATTACACGCAGGGAGCAATGCGGAACGCTGCTAAAAAAGCTTTTGCTCCCATTTATACGGAACCAATGAGTCAGGGAACCCGTTGCCGGCAACTGGCTACTTACATTATTTTCGAATCTCCTCTGAATATGCTTTGTGACAATCCCAGTAATTATAAAAGAGAACCCGAATCCCTTGCTTTTATTGCCCAGATTCCCGTTACCTGGGACGAAACGAAAGTGCTGGACGGTAAAATCGGCGAGGAAGTCATTATCGCCCGCCGGAAAGGAAACGATTGGTACATTGGGGGACTCACCAACTGGACGCCCCGTATTGCAGAGCTGGACCTCAGTTTCCTTGGGAACAACACTTATCAGGCCATTCTTTTCAAAGACGGAGTAAACGCCGACCGTGCCGGACAGGATTATAAACGGACAACCTTTACCCTGGGAACAGAAAAACACCTGGAAATTGACATGGCACCCGGAGGAGGTTTCGCTCTTATCCTTAAACAGCAATAAGCGCCACCAAATTCTAAAACCATACAAAAAGGAGTAATGAAGAATTTCACTACTCCTTTTTTGCACCCTAACTGTCTCTGATAACATACGTTTGCGTGAAAAAATATATATTTTTTCACTTAACTAAACCAAAAATGCGGTAATTTCGTACAATTGAACGAAAAGAATGTTTAATTTCCGAACACTTTATGATTGAATTCAAACCTATAACCATAACTGACAAAGCCTTAATTACATCTTACACTTTAACATACGCTCCCCAGGACTGTGATTTCTCTTTTTCAAATTTATGTGCCTGGCATTTCAGTAATCAAAGTAGTTATGCCGTAATAGATGACAGCCTTGTCATTCGCTTCCACACAGAAGACAACCGACTTATTTATCTAATGCCAATCGGTAAAGGGAATCTCATCAATATCATCGAACAACTGGATAAAGAAGCCCGGAAAGCAGGTCATCCTTTACGTTTACAAGGAGCATTCCCGGAGACCCAGGAAAAACTCGAAAAAATTTTTCCTACCCTTTTTGAATACACGTCTTACCGGGATTTTGCCGATTATATCTATTTACGTAAAGACTTAATCGAATTAAAGGGGAAAAATTACCAGCCGAAACGCAATCACGTCAACAAATTTATCAAGGAATATTCCTATTGTTACACCCCCCTTACCCCGGAAATACTTCCGCAATGTTTGGAATTTGAATCCCGTTGGTGTTTTGAACACGATTATGTGGAACAAATCAGCTTAAAAGACGAACGTCGGGCTTTGACCTACGAAATTCATCATTACGAAGATTTGGGGCTAACCGGTGGAGCAATTTGGGTAAACGGCGAAATGGCAGCCTTTACCTTCGGGAGTCCCATTAACCAGAATACCTTTGATATTAATGTAGAAAAAGCCAATATTCACCTTGACGGTGCTTACAGCATTATCAACAGAGAATTCGCTTCCCACCTTCCGGAACAATATACCTATATTAACCGGGAAGAGGATTTAGGTATTCCAGGCCTGCGTCAATCCAAACAATCCTATCATCCGACAATTCTTCTGGAAAAATGTATCGCAACAAAAAAATAAAACTATGATAAAAGAAGAGGTGATCAAATTATGGCGGATCTGTTTTCAGGATCCAGAAGAATTCATCCGCTTTTATTTTGAAAGAAAATACAAGGAAGAATATACGCTTACCCTAAGTGAAAACGGACAAATCGTATCTGCTTTACAAATGCTCCCTTATCAGATGACCTGGAACGGAAATCTGATCCCGGTTTCCTATATTTCAGGAGCTTCTACCTTACCGGAAGCCCGGAAAAAGGGCTATATGTACAAGCTCTTATCGGAAGCTTTCATTGCCATGAAAAATAAAAAAATTGTTTTCAGTATACTGATCCCGCAAGAAAATTCTCTTTACGAATATTATGCCAAAACCGGCTATGCCTCAGTTTTCAGTTATACTCCGGAAAATTATTATTTACCGGTAAAATATACCCATAAAAGGGTAGAAATTCTTTCCGAAAGAAACTGTTTTTCCTCTCTGCCGGAACTCTATTGTTATTTTAACCGGCAAATGTTAAAACGTCCCAATTGTGTTCAGCATTCTGCCGAAGATTTTAAGATTATCCTGGAAGATTTATATTTATCCGGAGGAAGTCTGATTTTATTCCGGCATTCTTGGGGGGCAATCGGAGGACTGGCTTTTATTCAGCCTTTACCGGATAAACTTCATATCAGTGAACTATTAGCCGATTCGGAGGAGGAAAAAAGTGCTCTTCTAAACACCGCTGCAGACCAGTGGAATAAAGGAGAGATTGAATTAAAAACCCCGCCCAGGCCCGGACATTCTGTCCGCCGGGGGATGGCCCGTATTATAGACGCTCTGCAGGTCCTCAAAATATATGCCCAAACACATCCCCGCCGTTCTTTACTTCTTCGGCTAACAGATGAAATTTTACCCTCGAATAACGGATTTTATCGTTTAAAAAACGGGTTAGCCTTCCGGACAGGTTCCGGAGTAAAGCGCCCCGACCTGATACTTGACATTCGCGAATTAACACAAATGGTGTTCAATTATCCGGCTTTTATCAGTTTAATGCTGGATTAAAATTTCGGATAATTAAACCGGATCTGCCCTACTTTCCTACTTTTGAAACCGGAAAGCTATTCTTTAAACAGAAAGAAAAGGACTTTTTATCGCTAAATATTGTCATTTTCAGATTAATTGACTATTTTCGTGTGCTAATGGAATTGAGAATATTAACGGCTGACTAACTATGGACCAAGACAACACGTTACTGAACGAAGAACAAACTAATTCTTCAGAAGTATCAGCAAATGAAGTAAATGACGTCAATCCTGCAGAGGATAACAATGCTACGGCAGAAACTAAACCGGAACTTCCGGAGATTGATTTTGCTGTTTTAAAGACAGAAGAAATTGTCGCAGAATTGCAAAAACTTATCGAAAACTACCCTGCAGGGCAAGTAAAAGACGTAGTTGAAAAACTTCCGGAAATCTTTGAAAAACAATACAAAAGAGAATACGAGCAAGCTTTGTCAGCCTTTACAGCTGACGGATCTCCGGCAGCGGACTTCGATTATAAAAATGAAAACAAAGAGAAATTTTACGATCTTTGTAAACTCTTCAAAGAAAAAAGAATTAACGCAGCCAGACAACAAGAAGTCGACCGGGAGAAAAACCTTCAGGTGAAGCTACAATTGATTGAAGAATTGAAGGAATTGGTGCAAAAAGAAGAGGCCCTCAACAAAACATTTCAGGAATTTAAGGACATACAGGAACGCTGGAGAAATACAGGACTTGTTCCTCAGAACCGGGTGAACGATTTATTAGAAACCTACCATCATCATGTAGAGAATTTCTATAATTACATCAAGATCAACAAAGAATTGAGGGATTTAGATCTGAAACGGAACCTGGATGCTAAAAATAATTTATGCGAAGAAGCCGAAAAACTAGTTGAAAATAAAGATGTCAATGATGCCTTTAAGCAATTGCAACTTCTTCACACCCGTTGGAAAGAAATCGGTCCGATTCCGAAAGAACAGCAAGAACCGGTCTGGGAACGTTTTAAAGTCGCTACCGGTAAAATTAACGATAGCTACCATAAATTTTTTGAAAGCCTGAAACAGGAGCAAGAAGACAATTTGAAGGTAAAAGAAGAAATTTGTGAAAAAGCAGCTGTCCTTGCAAACGCAGAATACAATGGCATAAAAGAATGGAATGTTGCGGCCCAAAGTATTATCGAACTTCAGGAAGAGTGGAAACATTCCGGGACTGTACCCCAGAAAGAACGCAACCGGGTATTTAAAACGTTCAGGGCATCCTGTGATACCTTCTTCAACCGCAAACGGGAATTCTACAAGCAAATGCTGGAAGAACAGGAAAAAAATCTGGAACTGAAAACCAAACTTTGCGAAAAAGTAGAGGCCATTAAAGACAGTACAGAATGGAAAGTCACTACAGATAAAATTATCTCTTACCAAAAAGAATGGAAAAAAATAGGACCTGCACCCCGGAAATATTCCAACAAAATCTGGTTCCGCTTCCGTGCTGCCTGTGACGAGTTTTTTAATAATAAAAATGCTCATTTTAAAAGTATTGATTCCGAACAAGAAAAAAACCTGGAAGCGAAAAAAGCATTAATTGAAGAAGTAAAACAATTCGAACTAGCAGACAATAACGAAGAAAATATCAAAAAACTGAAAGAATTTCAAGCCCGCTGGAATGAAATTGGATTTGTACCCATCAAGGAAAAAGAAACGATACAGGAAGAATTCCGAAAAATCATCAATACTTATTTCGACAAGATGAATCTGGATGAATTCGATAAAAATCTTGAAAAATACAGGGCAAAAATTAATTCTTTGGATAGCAGCGAAAATAAAGAATTCAAAATCATCAACGAGCGTGAAAAACTGGTGATCAAGATTCGTCAATTAGAAAATGATATCAATACCTGGGAAAATAACATCGGTTTTATTGCAAAATCAAACAAATCCGAAGGCCTCATCCGTGAGCTGCATTCTAAAATAGAAAAGACAAAGCAACGTTTGGCTTTATTACAGGAAAAACTGAAGGCTATTGACAGCCTCATTTAATCCGGAAATAAATATTTCAATCCCTAAGGTACTCTTTTGGCTTTAGGGATTTTTCGTTTTTAACTAAGCCATTAAGGGGGATATTCACCTTTTTTTCTTGTGTACTCCGCTCTTATTTTTTACATTTGCAACTTCGAGAAATTAATAAAATTAAGATATCGTGTCAACAAAATATGTTTTCGTTACGGGTGGAGTGGCCTCTTCTTTAGGGAAAGGTATAATCGCGTCTTCTTTGGCAAAATTGCTTCAGGCAAGAGGATATAAAGTAGCCAACCAAAAACTGGATCCTTATATTAATATCGATCCCGGGACATTAAATCCTTACGAACACGGGGAATGTTATGTTACCAATGACGGGGCAGAAACAGATTTGGATTTAGGACATTACGAAAGATTCACCGGTTGTCCTACCTCCCAGGCAAATAATATCACAACTGGCAGAATCTACCAGAACGTCATCAATAAGGAAAGACGGGGGGATTATTTAGGAAAAACGGTACAAATTGTTCCTCATATCACGGACGAAATCAAACGCAATATTAAATTATTGGGAAACAAAGGAGAATACGATGTCGTAATTACCGAAATAGGTGGTACAGTAGGAGATATTGAATCTCTGCCTTTTCTGGAAGCTGTCCGGCAGTTGCGGTGGGAATTGGGAGAAAAATCTGTTTTGATTCACCTGACACTTGTCCCTTACTTATCTGCTTCCGGCGAATTGAAAACCAAACCTACCCAGCATTCTGTAAAATCTCTTTTGGAAATAGGAGTACAACCGGACATACTGGTATTGCGTACGGAACATAAATTAAACAACGACTTAAAACGGAAAGTTGCCCTATTCTGTAATGTACAACCGGAAGCTGTTATTGAATCCATTGATGTTTCAACAATTTATGAAGTCCCGATCAAAATGGAAGAAGAGAAACTGGACGAAATCGTACTGGAGAAACTGGACCTTCCTTTAAATAGTGAACCGGATTTGGATTCCTGGAAAAAATTTCTTTACAAATTGAAGAATTACCGGCAGGAGGTTCAAATCGGATTAGTCGGTAAATACGTCGAATTACACGATGCTTACAAGTCTATTGTTGAAGCTTTTATACATGCCGGAGCTGTAAACGACTGCAAGGTAAATATTCACTGGATCCACAGTGAAGCCTTAAATGAAGAAAATATTGAAGGGACGCTGAAAAATCTGCATGGCATTCTGGTGGCTCCCGGATTCGGTCATAGGGGGATTAACGGAAAATTACTGGCGATTCGTTACGCGCGTATCAATAATATTCCATTTTTTGGAATTTGCCTGGGGATGCAAATGGCAGTCATTGAATATGCCCGCAATGTACTTCATATGGAAGGAGCAGACTCTACCGAAATGGCCGCCAAAACGAAATACCCGGTTATCGATCTGATGGAGAGCCAGAAGAATGTAACAGAAAAAGGAGGGACGATGCGTTTAGGAGCCTATAAATGTGAATTGAAGGAAGGGTCCAAAGCGTATGAAGCATATGGTCAAAAAATGGTAGAGGAAAGGCACCGTCACCGTTATGAATTCAATAACGAATACAAAGAAATATTTGAAAAAGGAGGAATGATAACCACTGGTATCAATCCGGATACCGGTCTGACTGAAATTATTGAAATTCCGTCCCATAAATGGTTTGTAGGCACTCAATTCCATCCGGAATATAAAAGTACTGTGGTGAAACCCCATCCTTTATTTGTGGCTTTTATAAAAGCATGTCTTTCTTAACTTGAAAAATAAAATCGTAAATCAAAAATAGTAAATCATATATGGATAGAAATACAATCGTCGGTTTAGTACTTATTTTTGTCATCCTAATCGGATTTTCTTACCTCACCCGTCCGAATGAAGAACAATTAAAAAGAATACAGGAACAACGGGACTCTATTACCCGGGTAGAGGCAGAAAGAATGGCTCAGGCTGTTGAGCAGGAAAAAAAAGATTTTGAATTATCCCAGCAAACGGATTCTTTAAAAATACCTTCGAATGCGATTTTTGCCCAGGACAGCCTGAAAGAAGAAATCATTACCCTGGAGAACAATAAAATCCGTTTACAACTCAGCACAAAAGGAGGACGTATCGTCAACGTAGACCTGAAAGAATATGTCACACACGATTCTATGCCACTCGTTTTGTGGAAAGAAGATAAAAGTACCTTCGGCTTAAGCTTTTACGCAAAAAACAAACAGATTAACACCGAAGATTACCTCTTCGTTCCCAATACGGCAGAGACAGTTTTAAATGCAGAAAAGGACGTACAAACATTGTCTCTGAAACTCTTTTCGGAAGAAAACAAATACGTGGAGTTTATATATAAATTGGCTCCGGACAGTTATATGGCGGATTTCAGTATCCGTACCTATAATATGAACGACGTCATCGCTTCCAATTCCTCTTTCCTGACTTTATTCTGGGGAGTCGATATGCCACAATTGGAAAAAAGCAAGGATTTTGAAAACCGGTATACCGGAGTTTATTATGATTTTCTAAGTGATGACGTAGAGAATATGTCTATGAATTCCAATGAAAAAGAAACGTTATCCACTAAAATCAAATGGGTGGCTTTTAAACAACAGTTTTTCTCTTCTATACTTATTGCCCAGGAAGCTTTTACAGATGTCACACTTTCTTCTGATATCAGTAACGAACCGCAATATCTGAAAAAAGTTTATGCAGAAATTCCGCTGCCTTATGCAGGAAATAGCAATGAGGTTTATGATATGCAATTCTTTTTCGGACCCAATTCTTATCCTATTCTGAAAGAATACGGGGCTGATATTGAGTTACCAAAACTGGTAAACTTAGGCTGGAAATGGGTCGCCTGGTTTAACCGTTACATTGTAATCCCCTTATTCAACTTCCTCGAAAATCACGTGACGGGAAACTACGGACTGATCATCCTGTTGTTAACTTTAATTATTAAACTGGTCCTTTTCCCTCTCACCTATAAATCATACCTTTCGCAGGCGAAAATGAGAGTACTGAAACCCCAGATCGACGAAATAAACAAAAAATATCCAAAAGAAAAAGCCCTGGAACGCCAAAAAGCGACCATGGCTCTCTATAAACGGGCAGGAGTGAATCCGATGGGAGGTTGCCTTCCGATGATATTGCAAATGCCGATATTGATTGCACTATTCTGGTTTTTCCCGGGAGCCATCGAACTCCGGCAAAAGAGTTTCCTTTGGGCTACAGACTTAGCTTCTTACGACTCGATCGCCACCCTCCCCTTCAGTATACCTTTTTATGGAAATCACGTCAGTTTGTTCTGCTTGCTCATGACGGCCGTCAATATTATCTATATGGTTATGAATAACAAAAACCAACCTCAAAACGACCAGATGAAAGGTATGCAGACGATGATGTATATTATGCCGGTCATGTTCCTATTTATCTTTAATAACTATTCTTCAGGTCTGAGTTATTATTATTTTATTGCCACTTTAATTACAATCCTGCAAACCTGGGCTATCCGTCGTTATGTAAATGACGAAAAATTGCTCAAGCAAATCGAAATAGCTAAAACGAAACCGGCAAAAAAATCGAAATTCTACGAACGCCTGGAACAAATGCAAAAAATGCAGGAACAAAAAACGCGGGAACAAAGAAAGAAATAAAACAGGTTTTACCTATTCTCTACAATAGCTTTTTATGCAATGGATGCATGCCCTCTATTTCATTGATTAATGAAGCAGAGGGCATGTTTTATCAGATATGACAAAGAAAACGTAAAAGCCGACTGTACAATCAGCTGCATTTGGCCAGCATACGGCTGACCAAAACCATACTGAACCAAACGTCAATATATTATCCCCATTCAAATCCTCGGATGATTTGCTTTTAGAAATAAACCAGATAAAATTTATAAAATAATTTGGTTTATATTATAAACTAATTTATATTTGTATCGTTAAATCAATAGAAACCTGAAATTACAAAACAGAAAAACAAGCTGATAATAGTAATTTCTATACAAAAACAATAATAACGAACATTTATGGAAACCAAAGAACTCAATGAAAAAGAAAGTCTGGAACTCATCGCCCGGATGATCCGGAATACACACGATAATCTGGAAACACGGGGAGGAAAAACGATGCTGATTTATGGCTATACCACTCTCTTTACTTCTATCGTTATTTATTTTATTGTAGGGTATACGCTCAATCCTTACTATTATTTCTTATGGTTCGCCATTCCCATCGTAGGAGGAATAGGAAAGTATTTTGATAAACGCTCTCATCCCAGGAAAGTCACTACTTATATCGACCGGATGGTGGGATATGTATGGTTAGTGTCAGGGGTCATTGTATGGTTATCGGCTTGTGCAGCTTTCTTCACGGTTTTCAGGATACTTCCCATTCTTTTTATGGTAGCCATAATGATAAATACAGCAACTATTATCACAGGATTGATTATAAAATTCAAGGCCCTGACCATAGGGGGATCTGTAGGTGTTATTCTCAGTTATTCCTTGCTCATCGTTTTGGGCCTGAAGAGTATATTGATTTTTGCTGTAATCTTCCTGTTTTGTATGATCATCCCCGGGCATATTCTGCAATATGCTGAAAGAAAGAAACGTTTAAAATCAGAAAAACATGTTTAAAGAACTGGATCCTTTGCTTCATTCAGAATTACGGCTGGCAATTATGTCAATTCTGATCTCGGTAGAGGAGGCTGATTTTGTATTCATCAAAGAACAAACAAAAGCTACCGCAGGTAACCTCAGCGTCCAGATTGACAAACTCAACAAAGCCGGATATATTGAAGTCACAAAAACTTTTAAAGGCAAGATGCCGCAGACAATTTGCCGGATTACGGCTAACGGTAAGCATGCCCTCGAAAATTATATTGAAGCGTTGAAAAGCTATATCGGCAACATCGGATAATCCGGTAAAGACATAAACAAATATACTATTAATCAATTAATTATGAAAACAAATTTCATCATTCTGGGAATATTATGCTTTTATTTAAACGCATCGGCACAATACGACAATCAATTTTACCGCCCGCAAAAGGAGTGGATCTCTTGCCAGTTACCGACCTACGAAGAACTTTATTTTTATCCGGAGGCAGACAGCTTACATACGATTTTATGTAAGCCTCAGGGAAGTCCCCTTGCCACCATATTTTATATTCACGGTAATTTTGGAAATATCTCTTATCACTCTGCCGTCATCAATACATTAGTCAAAGCAGGTTTTCAAGTCTTTATGGCCGATTTCAGGGGATACGGCAAATCTTCCGGACAGCCGACTCACCTCAATATAGCCGCCGATGGACAGCTGATTCTGGATTCCCTGTTAAAACGCCCGGAGGTACAAAATACCAGAATCATTCTCTATGGAGCCTCTATCGGAACGCAGCTCGCTGTTAAGTTAGCAAGAGACAATCAGGAGAAAATCCATGCTTTAGTATTAGAAGGAGGGATGAATTCTTTTACGGATATCGCTTTACGAAACATACCGGAAGAACAAAGGGAAATGGCGCGCCCTTTCCTGCTTTTCCCTTATTCCGCCAAAACGGATATCACCTACGTCGACCGCATTCCCAAACTGATCATTCACAGCCCGGATGACGAAGGTATTCCCTATAGCCAAGGTCAGGAAATATTTCAAAATGCACCGGAACCCAAATTTTTCCTGCAATGCCGGGGAAGGCATCTGGAGGCGATAAAAATCGAACCGGACACCATTATTCATGCCATTCAAAATCTTATTCAACTTTAAATTTAATACCATGAATACAATTCCAAACATTTCGCACAAACAACAAATAAGGGTATTCTACCGCCAGTTACTCACTTATTTTGTCATCATGTCCTTCCTATCCTTTATCAATTACGTCTGTTTTCACGGGTACTGGTGGGTTATCTGGCCAGCTGCCGGCTGGGGGATACATCTCATTATACAGGCTATTTACGTCTTTATCCCTTTAAACAAAGAAAACGAGGAGCAATCCTGAAAAGGATTTTCCGGACGCTTCAGTATTTACCTGCTCCTAATCGATTTACTCACTATTAAATTATAAACCCATGAAAACGTTTATTTTATCTTTTCTATTCTCCTGCCTAACCGGCATTCTTTTGGCAGAATCTGTCCCCCAGGAACTTCCGATACAAAAACGGATCGAAAATAAATTGTATGCTTGTTTTACAGAACAATCTGTTCAACCGCTGACCTCCCTTTACCCGGAACTGGAAAAGCAAAATACGCAACTTACACCTTACTGGATAGCTTACACCAAATTTTATGAAGCTATTTATTACCTGAAAACGCAAGACACTGAGCAGGCTCAAAAATGTTTAGCGGAAGCAAAATTATTACTTGAAAAAATAAAAGACAAAACTTCAGAAGATTATGCGCTCTTAGCTTATTTAGAAAGTTTTTCTCTACAATTCAAATCGGGTACAGAAGCCGGTAAGATTTCCGCAAAAGTCACAGCAAACGCCCAGAAAGCAGTGCAAATGGATTCAACCAATTTAAGGGGTTGGTATGTATCCGGCAGCCACGACTTTTATATGCCTGCCGCATACGGCGGCGGACAGAAAGCAGAAAGTTATTTACTGAAAGCCATCCGGCTTCCTGCCCAAAACCTGCCCCATCCCTGGCTTCCCTCCTGGGGAAAAGCAGAAGCTTACGATATGCTCATCCGGCTATATCTGGGAAAAGGAAATACAACAGAGGCCCGGAAGTATTACGAATCATTAAAAACAGCTTACCCCGAAAGTTATTTAATTTCTCAGTATGCAGAAATATTCAACTGAACAGGAAAATCGTGTTCTTTCCCCTGCTTTCCTTTGGAGAACATTCGCTGTAAAAGCACAAAAATGTATACAAGGGAAAGCAGTGGACTCCAAACTCCATCCGCCATTTGCTGTCAATATATATCTGAATAATCCCCTTCCGGGAAGGAACCGTTTCAGAGGAACAGGAAGACTTCAAACTATTCTATACTGATGTTTCTCCTTCGGACATACTAGTCGTATTTTTTATCGGATACCAGAAAATCAGTTTGTCCCTGAGCAAAATATTTCCGATTATCCCTTTGCAAATTATACTTCGGGCAAACAAACGGAAGCTGACAGAGAATGCAAGGCTGCAAACCGAAAGAATTGGCTTTTCAAGCTTTCTGCCATTTATACATCCCCGTAAAGGGGATTGGTTTCTCTCTTCGGTATCCTCAGGTTCGGGTTTATACCCCTATTCTTTCTGCCGCTCAGATACAAAAGATTCCTTTTCTGTTTCCCATTCTTCTCCGACCTCTCCTTTTACTCATTACACTCAAAAAATTTTGTATTTTGGTTGGTAATATAATTTTTAAACATTAAATTGCTTTTTACGTAAAAAAAAGAAAAAACATATGGAAGAAAGAAAAATTACGATGCATGGCAATCCTCTTACACTGGTAGGAAAAGCGATTCAAGTAGGAGAAAACGCCCCTGTATTTTATGGATTAGGGAAAAAACTGGAACCCATCAGTCTGGAAGAATTTACAGACAAAACGGTAATTGTATCAGCATTTCCTTCTATCGACACTCCGGTTTGTTCGGCTCAAATGCACCATTTTAATAAAATGGCGACCGACTTAAATAAAGATGTTGTGATTTTAGCTATTTCCTGTGACCTTCCTTTTGCATTAAACCGGTATTGCGCAGCCGAAGGCATCGACAGGGTAATCACATTATCCGACTATAAAGATCTGGAATTCGGATTAAAATATGGCTTTCTCATAGAAGAACTACGCCTGCTCACCCGAGGAATCGTTATCATCGGTAAAGATCAAAAGGTGAAATATGTAGAATATGTTCCGGAAATCACAGAAGAACCGGATTACGAAAAAGCCCTGGAAGTGATAAAACAACTTTAAACCCGGCTGATTTAAAAAACAAATATATTCCTTTAACTGCCTGGACGAAAGACAGATACTCCTTCGGGAAGCGGATTACCGCTCCGCTGATTAACGAAACTCCCGTTCCGGATGCATCCATAATAGAACGGAAGGTTCGTTAACCGGCAAGCCGGAATCCGATACGAAGCATCGCCTATCCAATCAGCTAAAGGGATGTTTTGTTTCAAAAGACGGATTAAATTTGCCGGAGCAGGTTGACCATTTCAATAGCACTGCTCACCGCGTCGAATCCTTTATTACCCGCTTTTGTACCCGCCCTCTCTACGGCCTGTTCAATAGAATCCGTCGTCAGGATACCAAAAATAACAGGTACTCCTGTCTGTAAACCAGCCTGAGCAACTCCCTTTGTCGCTTCCGCTGCCACCATATCAAAATGAGGAGTAGCCCCCCGGATCACCGCTCCCAGGCAAACCACAGCATCGTATTTTTTACTCTCAGCCATTTTTTTCGCCACCAGCGGAATCTCGAATGCACCCGGAACCCATGCGACCTCCAGCTGACTTTCATCTCCCCCGTGACGTACAAATGCATCCACAGCCCCTCCCAACAATTTAGCCGTAATAAATTCGTTAAAACGGCCGGCTACAATACCGATACGCTGACCTTCCGCTAATAATTTTCCTTCCAAAATTTTCATGATATTGAATATTATAAATTACGATTTTTATTATTTGTCTCTATTCTTTTTTCCAATCGTTCCGGACATGTAAAATATGTCCCATCTTTTTGTACTTGGTATACATATAGAATTCATTCTTCTCATTACAGGTCATCTCAATAGGCTCCCGCCCCACAATTTCCAGCCCATAACCATCCAATCCTTTAATTTTCAAAGGATTATTTGTCATTAAAATCATCTTCTTTACTCCCAGATCTGCCAATATCTCTGCTCCGGTACCGTATTCCCGCAAATCAGCCTTGAATCCAAGAGCCAGATTGGCCTCCACAGTGTCCATCCCTCCGTCCTGCAAATGGTATGCTTTCAATTTATTAATCAGGCCTATACCCCTTCCTTCCTGACGCATATACAACAATACTCCGCGGCCTGCCTTTTCTATCCGGCGTAAAGCTTCTCCCAACTGTTCCCCGCAATCGCAACGGAGAGAACCGAAGGCATCTCCCGTGAGACATTCCGAATGAACGCGGCACAATACGGGTTCTCCGTCAGCAACATTTCCTTTTACCAAAGCGATATGGTGTTCACCACTGATTTTATTGACATAACCATATGCTTTGAAAATTCCGTATTTTGTCGGCATCTCCGCTTCCGTAACCCTTTCGATCAGGATTTCGGTTCTCCGGCGGTAAGCGATCAGATCGGCAACAGAGATAATCTTCAAATGATGTTTTTTAGCAAAAGCCACTAATTCGGTCGTCCGCATCATCGTGCCGTCTTCCCGCATGATTTCGCAACATAAACCGCACTCTTTCAGTTTCGCAATTCTCATCAAATCCACTGTAGCCTCTGTATGTCCCATCCGTTCCAATACCCCTCCCGGTTTTGCTTCCAGAGGGAACATATGGCCGGGACGACGGAAATCAGCCGGTTTCGCTCCCTCTTCCACACATTTCATAGCTGTCACGGAACGTTCTAAAGCAGAAATCCCCGTGGAAGTAGAAATATGATCGATAGAAACAGTGAAAGCGGTCGCATGATTGTCCGTATTATTGGCTACCATCTGCTGAAGGTTTAATTTTTCCGTCAACGCTTTACTCATCGGCATACAAATCAAGCCTTTCGCATAAGATGCCATAAAATTTACATTTGCTAAAGTAGCATGCTCAGCTGCACATATTAAATCTCCCTCGTTTTCCCGGTCAGGATCATCCAACACAACAATCATCCTTCCGGCCCGCAGGTCAGCCACAGCTTCTTCTATCGTATTAAACTTAATTTCTTCCATAACGTTTCAGTTAAATTTAGGCTCATTAAATGATTCAATTTTTATAATTTCTTTCTCTTAAAATCCATTCGCTTCTAAAAAAGATAAACTCAATCCATTTCTATTTTCTTTTCCGATCAACTTTTCCACATAACGGACAATCATATCGTTCTCTAAATTCACCACCTCTCCGCTATGCTTACCTGTCAGCGTCGTCTCCTCCTGCGTATGAGGGATCACAGACACCCGGAAGACAGCCTCATCTACGTATGCAATTGTAAGGCTTACCCCATCTACAGCTACAGAACCTTTGGAAACAATATATCTTAAAAGGTCTGATCCGGCACTAACCGTAAGCCATAAAGCATTATCTTCCCGCTGTATATCTACAATCCGTCCGGTTCCGTCAATGTGTCCGGCAACCAAATGACCTCCCAAACGGCTATTTAAACAGAGCGCCCGCTCCAAATTTACCCGGTCGCCAGGCCGCAATAAACCAAGATTACTCCGTCTCATCGTTTCCGGCATAACATCCGCCCGGAAAAAAGAATTTCCCAGAAAAGTCACAGTAAGACAAACCCCGTTCGTGGCAATACTATCTCCCACTTTCGTATCTCTCAGCACTTTTTCTGCCTCCACTTCCAGTATCACACTTTTTCCCCCCCGGAGGATACTTTTTACCTTTCCTATTTCTTCAACTATACCTGTAAACATATTCTTTTATCTATTTTTTATCTTTCCCCGGATCAGAAAATCCGTTCCGATCTGTTCTGTCTTAACATCCTGCAAAATCACAGCATCGGCCATCCGCTTAAACCCCTCCCCTTCTACTGCCGTCTTCGCTTCTTTCCCTCCAATCAGTTTCGGTGCAATAAAAGTAAAAACTTCATCCACCAAGTTCTCCCGTAAAAAAGCATAGTTCAATTCCCCTCCCCCTTCCAGCAACAGGGAATCAATTCCCGACTCTCCCAGCTTACCCAACAGATCTTTTACAGCTACCCTTCCTTTTTCCTCAGCACAAAGCATCGTCTTTACTCCGGCCTTCCGTAACTTTTCCAGGGTTTCTTCTCCTGCTGCTGCCGTATGAGCAATAAGGACAGGATATTCCCGGGCAGTACGGATGATCTGCGAATCGAAAGAGATATCGGCCTTTGTACTGATAACAATCCGGACCGGTTGCCGGCATTTACCCTCCATACGGCAATTCAAAAGAGGATCATCAATTTTTACGGTACCGGCACCTACCATAATTCCCATAAACTCGGCACGCATCTGATGCACCCGTTGCCGGGCAGCTTCTGCAGTTATCCATTTCGAATCCCCGCTTGCTGCCGCAATCTTACCATCCAATGTCATAGCAGTTTTCAAAGCAAGCCAAGGCAACTTTGTCCTTATATATTTTAAAAAAAACCGGTTTTGTTCTTCCAAAAATTCTTGTTTCACTCCTGTGACCACTTCAATTCCCGCAGCTCTCAATTTTTCAATCCCTTTACCGCTTACCAGCGGATTGGGATCCAAAAGTCCTACTACCACCCGGCCAATTTTTTTCTCCATCACGATTTCCGTACAAGGGGGCGTTTTCCCATAATGGCAACAAGGCTCCAAAGTCACATACAAAGTAGCGCCCCGGGGATCTTCCGCACAATTTTTAAAGGCATTCCGCTCCGCATGCAAACCGCCGTAATATTCGTGCCACCCTTCCCCGATTACTTTCCCGTCTTTTACAACGACAGCTCCCACCAGTGGATTAGGGTTGACGAATCCCTTTCCCCGCTCCGCCAATTCCATTGCCCGCTGCATAAACCGGCAATCCTCCGTAGAAAAATTCTGCTTTTCCATAACCGACTTCCGAAAAATAAAAAACCCGAACGTTATCAGTCCGGGGCAATATCATACCAATCTATATAAAGACAAATCCATCTTTATCCTTATTCCTTCTACCATCCGGACTATACCGTCGGTACCGGATTTTCACCGGTTCAGTCTTCTAAAAAGAAGAGTCGCGGACTATCACCGCCGGTAGGGAATTACACCCTGCCCCGAAGAAATATTTATATTTTCTACAAAAATAATGATTCCGACAGGAATTGCAAAACTTACATCAAGTTTATTTTTTATTTACAAAAGCTGCTAAAAACCGAAATCGTCGATCTGAATTTCTTTTTTCTCTGCTTCTTTAAAACGCAGGGCTTCCACCTGAACAGGATTTCCTTCAATATGAATAGCTCTGAAAGGCCTGACCGGACAGACATACTCGCAGCCTCCGCATCCCACACAAATTTCAGGGTTCACCTGAGGAATCGTCAATCCATTTTTATAGGGAACCATCGTAACGGCCTGGGTCGGACAATGTTCAGAACAGGCACCGCAGCTCGTCTCATCGGTATTGACAATACAATTCTCAATCAGAAAGACAACCCGCCCGACTTGGGTCAGCTGTTTTTTCTCTTTTGTCAAGGGTAAAATGGCTCCGTTCGGACATACTTCAGAACAAACAGTGCAGTCAAAATTACAGAAACCTTCGTCAAAATACATCATCGGTTGCATCATCCCTCCAAAACCATATTCCAGAAAAGCAGGTTTCAGGACATGAGAAGGGCATTTGGCAATACAAAGATGGCAAGCTGTACAATTTTTTAAAAGATGTTCTGCACTCCCTGCACCCGGAGGACATATAGGGTGTTCCCGCCGATAAGCTTTATTCCGGCTGAATACTTCCACTTTTTCCCGAGCCACCGCTTTGGGTACGACTAAAGCCGTAGCCAATGCAGTTGCCAGAAAATGCCGTTTGGATTCATCAGTCGTAACCGTATTATTTTCCACAGGCTTTCTCCTCCTTTTAGAAGAAAAAACAATTGCCTGCTGACGGCAATTTCCGATACAGTCAAAGCAATCTACACAACGGCTATAATCAACGGAATGCTCTCTGCTATTTATACAGGAAGCCTTACATTTTAAAGCACATAATCCGCAACCGTTACATTTGGCAGTATCTATGCGAATTTTAAACAGAGCATAACGGGACAAAAATCCGAGAACAGTACCTACCGGACAAACCGTATTGCAATAGCTCCTGCCGGAACGCCAGGCCCAAAAGCCGATAATTCCCAAAGTAAATAAAGCGATGACAAAAGCAAACGTACTCAGAATAGCTACATGTACATAATAAAAAGTATAATTGCCAAATTTGGTAAACAGCCATGCCAGACCATTATTACCAATCAAATAGAAAGGCCTGAACAAATCGGTCGCTATTCTTCCGTAGGCACTATAAGGATCAAGCAAACTCAATAAGAAAGTAAACCCGAACAAAAAAGCAATGCTGGTTCCCGCCACAATCAGCCAGCGCAAAACATTTTTGCCAGGTGCATAACCGTATTTTTTCTTCTTATTCCGGCGTCTGGAAACCCAGATGACAATATCCTGAAAAATGCCTAAAGGACAGACAGAAGAACAATATACCCGTCCTAAAAATAACGTCAATACCACCCAAACGGCCAGGACCGCCACGCTCAACGATAACAGAGCAGGCACAAACTGAATACGGGGTAAAAAAGACTTTACTCCGCTTATTCCTGCAAAATCCAGAAAATAAAATGTAATCAGGGTAAAAAATACCACCGACACCAGAATACGTAACTTTCTCAGCATATATTTATCCTTAGGAAATAAAAAATCCCGTCCCCCTTGTCCTTAAATCCTGATCCTTTTCACTTTCAATTTCTGAATATCCATTGTACCGATCTGCAATTCTTCCCCTTTTGCCAGATGTCCGACAACATCGAGCGGCATGCTCTCTATCTGATTAAAAAATTTCGTCGCAGCCGTATCCACCGCTACAATATCCGTAGAAATAAACAATCCCTTGGGATTCACTACATCAGCAGCCGATTTACCCCGGGGACCATTCGTTTTCATTACCCGGTAAGCGTCTACAATATTCAATACGGCAGGTTTATCCAATGTACAGATATCCGCTATACATTGCTGCAAATCATTTTTATGGAAAAAACCGCGGTCCCAAACAATGCCCATATGATTTTTCATCGATATGGTCATTTTCGCTCCGCCATGATTTTTTAAGATAGGAACATTTATCCATACATCGCAATCCAGCAAAGAGGCATGGATTTTAGCCTTCTTTAAATTTTTTGCCCTCGGCAACTCCACTTCCCTGTAATAACTCTCTTCATGGGCAGGTACGACCTTAGCCCCTGCAGCTTTAGCTGCCTCCTCAATTCCACTGTTTTTATAGCATTTCCGCCAATCGTCACAGGTATGGTCGAATACGACGACCTCTTTCGCACCGGCAACAAAACATTGGCGAATAATTTCTGCTACCAAATCCGGATTGGTATTCCCGGCTAATTCAGGCGTTTTATCCCATCCGATATTCGGCTTCACGACCACTTTTTGCCCCGGCTTCACAAATTTTTCCATCCCCCCCATTTCAGTCATGGCTTTCCGAAACATATCCACCGGTTCACCTCCCATAACAGCTACCAAATCGTAAGGTAAACCAGTAATCTGGCTTTGTCCGCTTTGAGCCAATACACTCAAAGGATTACTGATTTTTATAGTAGCTGCCACTCCGGCAAGTGCTATCGCTTTTAAAAATTCCCGACGTTCCATTGTTTACTTATTTAATCCATTACAAAATCTATTTCCCCTGTGTCATCCTTTTCCCGGGAAACCAATCACAGTATCCACGGAAAACGAAAACAAGCTTCATTATACAGACTATAATCTGCCTCCCCATTTACTGCAAAAGTTTTCACCAGTTCTGCATCTGCAAGCAATTGACGGGCATAATGCAAGGTAGTCCCGGTTTTTACCCGGTCTTCAACCAATAGAATAGTCTTCCCTTTCACATCAAAGCTGATTTCTTCCAGCAAACGGGGTTGGGGATACAACTGTCTTTGAGTAGCATCCCGCAGATTCAGCTTCAATAATTGAATCCCGACATTTAAACGCTGATTGAGCAATGCTGCCGGAATAATTCCTCCGTTAGCTATAGCCACAATCATATCGAAAGACTCCTCAAATTTGATCTCCCTGAATCTTTCCAAAACTTCAGAAAAATTTTTAGAATTCATACTTTGCCAATCCTCTAAGGGCCAGCCAGCCACCTGTAATTTGAAACAAAATTCCGGGTAATCCCCACCTAAAATCCTGCACAGCAACCATAAAACTACCGGATAATAACCATTCTGCCAATCCTCCGGCTAGCTGATAACCTAAGACAACGACAGCGATATAAAATAAGGATAATTTCCGGGTATAAAAAGCAACACCAGCAGCAATACCAGCCAATAAAGAAGATTTGATCAGCAATACAGGTAAAACAGCCAAAGGAGGCATTCCGAAAAACAGACAGTTTAACAGAGGGGAAAGTACGGCTGTCAGTAAACCCACCCGGACTCCGAATTTATAGGCGGCAATTAAAGTAAAAAAATAAATAGGTAACCACATTTTCCCTCCGTCCGGGATAAAATGACACAATTGAGGTAAAAGCAGATTCCCGAATACAAAAGCAGCACCGAATAAATAGGTACGTGAATTAGCTAAACCCAAGCTTATAGGTTTAAATGCAGTTGTCATATTCATACTCAACAGATTAAGAGATTCAGTTTTCTAATTTTTAAATTTAAATAATGTTCAAAGTTATTTTTTTTCTCTTATTTCTGCAGTTTATAAAGAAAAATTAACCTTTTTATCTTAAACTATTTTTATGTTAGCTTATCATTTTTCTCTTTCTTCTAAAGAAAAAATCAAACATTAAAAATAATAACGATTTCGTCTTTCAATTTTTAAGCATCCAATAGTATTTTGATTAAAAATTATTTAATTTTGTCTTTCAATAAAACATAAATTTTACAGATATGTACGGAAAATTTCAAGATTTCTTGAAGACTGAGATTCAGTCTATAAAGGATGCCGGTTTATACAAGACCGAAAGACTGATCGCCACCCCTCAGGGAGCAGAGATCAAATTAACCACAGGTGAAACTGTATTAAACTTTTGTGCAAACAATTATTTAGGTCTTTCTTCTGATCCCCGTGTAATTGAAGGTGCCAAAAAAGGGTTGGATGCTCGCGGCTACGGTATGTCATCAGTACGATTTATTTGTGGTACTCAGGATATCCACAAAGAACTTGAAGCCAAAATATCCAAATTCTTCGGAAAAGAAGATACCATTTTATATGCTGCTTGCTTTGATGCCAACGGAGGTGTTTTTGAACCTTTATTCGGCCAGGAAGATGCAATTATTTCAGACGAGTTAAACCATGCTTCCATTATCGACGGGGTACGTTTGTGTAAAGCTGTACGTTACCGTTACAAACATGCTAATATGCAGGATTTGGAAGAGCAGTTAAAATTAGCTCAGGCACAACGTTTCCGTATTATTGTAACCGACGGTGTATTTTCTATGGACGGCGATATCGCAAAATTAAATGAAATTTGCGATTTAGCTGAAAAATACGATGCCCTGGTGATGGTAGACGATAGCCACGCTGCCGGATTTATCGGTAAAACCGGAAGAGGTACAGGCGAATATCACGGCGTAATGGACCGGATCGACATCCTTACCGGTACATTAGGAAAAGCTCTCGGAGGAGCTATGGGCGGCTATACAACAGGTAAAAAAGAAATCATTGAAATGTTGCGTCAACGTTCCAGACCTTATTTATTTTCCAATTCCCTTTCTCCGGCTATCTGTGGCGCTTCTATCGCCGTATTCGATATGTTAAGTGCCAGCACTGAATTACGCGACCGGGTAATGGAAAATGCAGAATATTTCCGTGGTAAACTGACAGAAGCCGGTTTCGATATCAAACCGTCAGAATCTGCTATTGCCGCTTTAATGTTGTACGATGCTGTATTATCTCAGGAATTTGCAGCTGAACTACAGAAAGAGCACATTTATGTAACCGGTTTTTATTATCCGGTAGTACCGAAAGGTCAGGCTCGTATCCGCATTCAGCTTTCAGCTGCACATACCCGTGAACAATTGGATCGGGCTATCGCTGCATTCATTAAAATCGGGAAGAAACTGAACGTTATTAAATAAGTGGGTTTCGGCCTGTTCAATTTTATAAAAAACGGAGTTTAAAAGCTCCGTTTTTTATTTTTATCACTTCCCGTTTTTATTCCTCAATCAAATCATTTACTAATTTTTCAAAAAAACCTTTGTAAGAAGAAACTCTTACTTTGCCTTCCTGCCGTTCTTTTTTCTCGATTTCTGAAACTGTCCAGGCAAACCAGCGGGCAGCCTTATAACGTATAGATTTATCCCGACAATTGTCTCTGATTTTTACTCCCCAACCGTAAAGTTCTGCTTCCGGAATCTGTTCTTCCGTCCATCTTTCTTCAGCTAATTCTGCAAAAACCTTCCAATTTCCGGTCTTTTCAGCAGCATTCATACGGGCCTTGCGGACGATTTGCCGCCAATTTTCTATTTTTTCAGCCTTTAATCGTTTTACATACGCTTTAAAGCCCGTTTCATCGAATTCATATTTCCCATTTTGTTCCCGGACAAAACTCTCCGCCCCAGCCGTCCAGACCTCCTGAATTTTACCCATAACTTCTCGCTCTCCGAATAAAGAGAAAAAATCATTTCTATGCAATGAAATATATTTAAACAATCCGGAATCCATATCGATCACATAATCCCGGAACAATTCCCAATTTTTCCTATCTTTCAACTGCCCGGGGTCCAACGCTCCCAGATAACACTCCGTCACTTGTGCTGCTCTGTTTTTTAAACCTGCTTTCCCCAACATCCGGATATATTCTTCTACAAAAGCAGATTCCCGGCACCCCTGCTCATATTTTTCCGAAAGGAATTTCAGTCCTTTCCCTTCCAAAACCCTATAAACCATTCTTTTGAATTCAGAAGTATCCGGAATACCGGCAGACAAATGTACCCATTCTCCTACACTATCCAAAAACACCTGACAAAAAGGAGAATTCAGTCCGGATTTTTCTGTCCAGCGTCTCCCTTCCTCACTTTTCTGATCCAGAGTATAATTAATAAAATGATCATTCAATAAAGCCGCAATTTCCGGATCCCGGTATACAATTTCCGTCAAAGGCCTCCGTTCTCCTCCAACTAAAGCATAACAATCCACATAAATCCCCTTTTTTTCCTGCCGGGCTTGTGTCAGGACCTGCTCCCAGCTTCCTTCGGAAAATTCTACTCCCTTTGCTTTATGAAGAGCTTCTTCCCCCATCTGTATGATCTCTTCCGTCTGCTTCCGTCCACAGTCAGAAGTAATGACTTTCCCCTCCCCGTTCACAAATAAATAAGCGGGTAATTCCTCAATCCTGTATGTTTTCAATAAAGGTTGTTCAGCTGAAATATCAACGCGGAAAGGGACAAAATTCCGGTTATAAAAATCCGCCACCCGGTCTAAATTAAAGATATTATTCTCCATCAAAAGGCATTCCCGACAATTCTCTCCGTGAAAATAGATAAACACAGGTTTTTCTTCCTTTTTTGCTTTTGCCAGGACATCCTGCCAGTCTGAGATTACAAAATTCACGGAACGGCTGTTATTTTTTTTAACCTCCGCCAACTGTTGCGCTTCCCGGGCAGCATCCAGCAAAAGGAGAGGATCCTTTGCGACTTCCGCTGTTCCAACCGTTAATAGTAAATCCCCGAAAGGCATAAAAAAAGCGTATACAGGATAAGGAGTTAACAGTAATTTCGGTTCTATTTTTTTTCCTTCTTCACTTTGCATATCCATATAAACAGGAACCAGATTCCGTTCAAAAAAAAATTTTACCGTTTCATTGGAAAATATTTTTTTATCCGGCATTATATCTACAGCCACAAACACGAGTTTATTATCCCGGGCAGCCTGCAAGTTAGCTTCTTCCCAGCTTGCTACTGGCAAATTCTGCTGGGCAGCAACAGGGAAAACTGCAAATCCCCATCCCAAAATCCAATATATAAAAAAATAAAAGGCATTTATAGGTTTCATCCTTTTTCTGTATTATAGTATTTTCCCCAAATCAGCGACAGTCTCTGCAATAGCATCCGCTCCCGCTCTTTCCAATTCTTCCCGGTCTCCGAATCCATACAACACACCTACGGAATCTATCCCGTTCCGTTTCGCCCCTTCTACATCGTACTTCCGGTCCCCGACCATAACCACTTCCTTCCGGTCAAAAATAGCATTTTTCTGTAATACATACCGGACCACATCCGCTTTCTCCTGACGTAAACCGTCAAAAGTCGCTCCCCCTACAAAAGTAAAATACGTTTCCAGCCTCAATTCTTTTAAAATCTGTACAGCAAAAGGCTGGGGTTTAGATGTACATAAAAAAAGTTGTTTGCCTGCAGACTGCCACATTTTTAAAAGGGCCGGCATTCCTTCATATACCTTATTTTCAAAGATTCCCTTGGTACTATAACGTTTCCGGTATTCCTGAATAGCGCGTTCTGCCTCTTGTGCACTGAGGTGATAGAATTTACAAAAAGAATCCCGCAAAGGAGGTCCGATAAAGCAGTACAAATCCCGCAAATCCTGTACCTCAATACCCAACTGTCTCAATGCATAACGAACGGATTCAGTAATCCCTTCCCGGGAATCTATAACTGTTCCGTCCAGATCAAGTAAAATATATTTCTTATTCATATATTCCATTCCCTACAAAAATACCGGAATATTTTTAAATATAAATTCTCTTCCGGGAACCTTGGGTTTCTTTGTGATATTTTAACAGGATCACCGTAAAAAAACAGTTTTCCCGGTTATACTTAAATATCCCTTAATTTCAAAATATTATAAGAGATGTGCTGATCGTATACATCTGTCTGCTCTATTTTTTTGATATACCGGACTACTCGTATCGTTAAAGGAAGGACAAGCACCTCATAAAGGGATTTAAGCACAGCCTGGGTTATAATCATAACAAACAATTCTTCTCCCGGAATAAGTCCCCCGAAAGCAATAGGGAAAAAAATCAATGAATCGGCACTCTCCCCGAACAAAGTAGAGACAATGGCCCGTAAAGAAAAATACTTTCCCCGGGAAGCCAGTTTCATTTTACTCATAATGTAAGCATTCAGGAAAGAACCGACCAGGAAAGCACAGAGACTGGCAATCACAATGCGGGGAGTCATCCCAAACACAAAATTAAATCCTTCTTCCTGCTGCCAAAAGGGGGCTGCCGGCAACAGAACAGCCAACTGGGCAAATCCGACAACCAGAAAATTCATCGCAAATCCCGTCCATATAATCAAACGGGCTTTTTTAAATCCCCATACTTCGGCAATACAGTCGTTTATAATATAAGAAATAGGAAACACGATCAAGCCGGCCGTAGCCGTTATCCCACCGATCTGGACAACTTTTGTCTCCAATAAATTAGAAGCAATCAGACATACATTGAACAGTATACCTAAAAGCATAAACGGAATAGTAACAGTCTTTTGCATCTTTCTTGTTTTTTACGTGGTTTATCAAGCACACGGAGAGATAAATTTCTTCTCTCAATGAGGCGGCAAAAGTAACTGTTTTAAATCAAAATATCAAGTTGTGACGAATGTTTGCGCGATGAAATGCTGAAATGTAAAAATGCACAAGAAATGAATGCTTCCTTACAGAAACCGGTTAAGGTTTTACTGATTTACGAAACCTCGGTTCCGGATTGGATTTTTTATCCGGCACAAAAGTTCACCTATCCATGTGCCTTTCTGTCCGTATTCATCCGGCATGAAATACCGCAAATCTTTCCCATATCTAACTTTTTTACTTTTGAACTTTTCTACTCATCCAACGGCCGGCCATTGTAAAAATCGAGGATTTTTGTTCTGAAAATAAAATCGTACTTTGCCTGGGCTGCTTCCGAAAGAGATTTGGCCAAACGGGTTTTTGCATCATTAAACTGATAGCTGGTAGAGCGGCCGGCATTGTATTTCTGTTCTTCATACCGAAAAGCTATCTGAGAAGCTTCCACAGACTTTTCAGAAGAAAGGTATTTTTCATGAGCAGCAACAGCATTATAATAAGCCTGCTGGATTTCTTTGTACAAATTCTGACGTATATTTTCCAATACCAACTCCTGGTTTTCTACAGAAATCCGGGCAGAACGGACCTGATTACGGGTAGACAACCGGTTAAAAACAGGTATACTCAAACTCAGGCCCACCGACTCACTGCCATTCCGGCTTAACTGTGTCGAAAAAGAAGGATTACTCTCCCCAGCCCCTAAATTATAGGTATGATAATAGCTATTGCTATAAGAAGCCCCCAGAGATAATTGAGGATAATAAACTGACTTTGCTATTTTCAGGTTTTTCTCACTGCTGCGCAAACGGAATTCTGCCGCCTTCACCGCCGGACGGTTTTTCACTGATGCTATATAGACAGCTTCCGGAGTCATCAGATTAGCTGTTTGTTCAATGAGGACATGCCCGATATCCGGCATTTCGATTTTAAACCCTTCCACAGTTTCCAAGTTTAAGAGTTGACTCAAATCGAGTAAAGACAATTTTAAAGTATTTTGTGCCTGCGTTTTATTCAATTCTTCTTTAGCTAAGGCAGCTCTGGCATCAAATAATTCGGATTCCGGCACCTTTCCCCCCCTCACCAATACTTCAGTATTTTCCACTTGTTCCCGGCTTAAATTCACCTGTTCTTCTGCAATACGGAACAATTCGTTGTTGAAAAGTACTTGCAAAAAATAAGAGGTAATATTTAAGGCTAAATCTTCTTTTGCCCGGTCCAGTTCTGCTATGGTAGCCTGCAAATTCAATTTTTCAAGCTGGATCTGATGATGAATTCGGAATCCTGAAAAAACCGGAACTCGGGTATTGACATCCAGAGAACTGGAAGACTGGCTCTGATCCTGATAAGTTCCATCCCGTCCCGGTCCCCTCCCAAAATAAAAATTTTGTCCCACTCCTGCATTCAAATCCGGTAAACGACTGAATTTAGCTGTACTGACACTTAATTCCTGATCCCTTTTTTCCAATACTCTTTGCCGGATATCTATATTATGCTCTATGGCATAATCAATACATTCTTTTAATGTCCAGGCGCGGGAAGGCTGTGAGTGAACGGTCTTTCCTGTTTCCGCACTTTGTCCAGAAACCGTCAGGCAAACCCAAATGAGAAGTCCAGCCAGGCTTATATATTTCCTTATCATACACAAATTATTGATTTAGATTCCTTTATTTTTTTAGTATTTTACTGCCCCTTACTTTATCAGAAGCGGTAAGACCGTCTATCACCTCTATATTTATTCCATCCGATAAACCCAATCTGACAAAACGTTGTTCCAACTTCAGGTCCGGCTCTTCAGCAACGACAACCTGTACAAAAGTCGAATCCTGACGAAATTCTACAGTACTTTCCGGAATAGTCAAAACATCCGGACGACGGTCCAGAATAATTTCAGCATTCGCACTGTAACCCGCCCTTACAAATACAGAATCCGGGACCTCTGCAGCAGCTTTTATTTCGAATAAAATAGCTCCGTTCTCCTCTATACTTTTCGGAGAAATATATTCCAGAACCGCATTGAATTTCATATCCTGCAATGCACCGATTGTCAGCATAAGCGGCATTCCTTCCTTAATGCGTCCCACTTCCGTCTCATCAATTTTCCCTTTAAAAATCATATCGCTCATATCGGCAATAGAAGCAATAGTAGTACCGTCATTAAAATTGTTAGACTGGATAACGGAATTTCCGACTTTTATCGGTACGTCCAATATCATCCCCGTAATGGTCGCCCGGATTTGGGTATTACTGAACTGGGAAGAACGTTTGGCAATGCCGTCCCGCACGATTTCCAGGTTATCCTGTGCGTTCTGTAACTCTTCTTTCGCCCGCATCAATTCCGTCTCTGCCTTTTCGAATTCTTCACTCGCCACAACTTTTCCCTGATACAATTCTTTAGTCCTATCATATTCTTTCTGCGTTTGCCTTAAATTTATCTGAGCCACGTTTACGCGAGATTCCGCTGCACTCAAGGTCCCCATTTCCGGAATAACTTTTACCTTCGCCAATATATCACCTGCTTTTACAGACTGTCCGGCTTCTTTACATACTTCCGACACAATTCCTGAAATCTGTGGTTTTATCAATACTTCATCCCGTGGCTCGACTTTGCCCGTAGCAACTGTTTTCTTTTCAATCGTTGCCACTACCGGCGAAACAATCTGATATTCAATTTTTACCGGACGGGATTTCTTCCATAAAAAGAAAAAAGTCCAGATCAGCACGAACACAAACAGTCCTATAAAAATAAATTTGATATACTTTTTCATATTTGCTTTATTTATTTTTTATTTCTTATCTCCTATTCTTATCCGGTTATTCCTCGCGTATTGCATCGATCGCTTTTACCTGCAAAGCCCGCCAGGCCGGAATAATTCCTGCCATTACTCCGCTGATCAGCAATATAAAAGCAGACACAATTGCCATCGAAAACGGAATTTGCGGATGCCGGAAAAAAGTATCACTGTCCACATTGCTCACCACCTGATCCACTAACGATAATATACCGACCCCGCAAGCCAATCCCCAAAATCCGGCCAGTGCTGTCAAAACCAAACTCTCATACATGATCTGCATCAGTATGGATTTCGGTTTTGCTCCCAAAGCCCGCCGAATACCGATTTCCCTCGTTCTTTCCCTCACCGTAACCATCATAATATTACTCACCCCCACAATACCTGCCAACAAAGTCCCAAGGCCTACAATCCAGATCAGAACATTTATTCCCAAAAACAACATTTTAAACATGCGGAACTGTTTTTCTACATTCATACTTTGTACGGCCATCGGATCCGTAGGAGAAATAGAATGCCGCGCCTTTAATAAGCCTCCAATTTTTTCTTCCAATTTCCCAATCCGAACCTCTTCCACAGCAGTTAATGCAATGCAATCCAATTCATTTCCCCGGTTGTATGTTTGCTGCATCACCGTAAAAGGCAAAATGATACTTTCTTTAGAATCCCCGCCAATATTGACCTGTGTCACCGGTTCATTCACTCCGATCACCTGATAATATATGCCCCCTACTTTTAATAAATGTCCCAAAGGATCTTCCCCTTTTACAAACATCTCTTCATAAACTCTTTTCCCGATTACACATACTTTCCTTCTGTCCCTGATATCAATATCATTCAAATAGCGTCCGTATAACATGCTTTGCGGTTCAATAAAATTATATTCCGGATTCAACCCCTTTATATAATAGGTCCCGTATTTATCTCCCCTTACTACATTATTATCCTCTTTCCCTCCGAACAAAATAGGAGAAATGTATTTCAATTCAGGTATCTGTGCCCGCAACATTTCCATGTCCTCATTCCGGAGCTGCCATCTACGCCCTTTCCGGAATCCTTTATAAGCCTCGGTTGTCGTACTGGCAAAAAAATAGGCAGAGTTTTCAGCAAATCCTTCCACTCCGGATTTCACACCGTTTTCCAGTCCATAACCGGCTCCTGACATTACAACCAACATAAATATCCCCCAAAACACACCAAATGCGGTCAACACACTCCGCATTTTATTCCGCGTTATGGTAATCCATATTTCATGCCAACGATCCAGATCAAACATCTTATATCAAACTTTCTGTTTATTGAACTCTATTTATGCCGACTCTGCTTTTATTCATACCGTAAAGCTTCAATCGGCTTTATACTTACAGCTTTCCTGGCAGGGAAATATCCGGCTAAAATTCCGGCAACAATCAAAACAAAGGTTGCAGCCAGAACAATAGATAAGTCTACAGTAGGATTTCTGAAAACACTCATTTCGTCTGTCGCCCCTGCGCTTAGCAGTACATGATTCACCAGCTCCGTCAATCCTACCCCGGCAACCATACCGATATAACCAAAAAATCCGGTAATCAATAATGCTTCCAGAATAATCAACTTCAGTATAGAAAAAGGGGTTGCCCCCAAAGCCTTGCGTATTCCAAATTCCTTAGTCCTTTCCTTTACCGTAATCAGCATTATATTACTGATACCCACAATACCAGCTATCAAGGTGCCAATTCCGATAATCCATACAAAAAGATTAATTCCATTGAAGATCCCCATTGTCTGCATATAAGACTTCAATTTATTCCAAATCCATACAGCCTGTCGGTCCTGAGCATCGAAGATATGTTTTTGCCCCATTTTTGCCCTTAACTCCGCATCGAATACCTCATTATCCTGAGAAGTAGACAATCCCTCTACCATAAAATTAACATTTTGATATCCCTCCGACGGATTGTATATCCGCTGAGCTGTACTTAAAGGTATATATACATCCGGTAATTGATCCACATCTTCCCCCTCATAAATACCAATAACCTGATAAGCTACGCCATCGACAACCACATATTTTCCAAGGGCAGCCTCTCCCCTGAATAATCCTTCTGCAGTTTTCCGGTGAATAACAATTACTTTCCGCGCTTCTTTCATATCCACCTCATTGATAAAACGCCCATCCCCAGCCCTGACAACCATATTTTCAATCTTTGCATAATCAGGCTCAATTCCCCTTACAGTATTATTTCCATATTCTTTCCCGTAAGAAATAACCGGATTCCAATGGATTATACTGGCTGAAAAAGAAGAAATAAAAGGAAATTCCCGCTTCAGATACCCTTTTTCGGTTTCGTCGAACTTTATACGTCTTCCTTTTTGTAATCCTTTATAAGGCATGCTGG
Organism: uncultured Odoribacter sp.; assembly: GCF_937966165.1. Lineage (NCBI taxonomy): Bacteria > Pseudomonadati > Bacteroidota > Bacteroidia > Bacteroidales > Odoribacteraceae > Odoribacter > uncultured Odoribacter sp. Next base: position 64,917 of record NZ_CALCLB010000006.1, on the reverse strand, counting down.
TACGCCCTGCCCACATATAAACAGAATTTTTCGCGGAATTTCCGAAATTCGCAGAAACTCCGTTTTTTAATCCGTTTCCGGCACCCAATAAAAGGATTAACATAAAGATGCCCCAAGCCATCGAAAAACCTGTCAAAAAAGTCCTGAGTTTATTTTTCCGGATCGTACTGAATATTTCCTGCCAAATGTCAAACATACCGTATCAAACTAAAAAACGTTGGGAACATATCTTCATAAAAAAAATCCCGTTATTTATCCTTTACCTCTATTGAACCGATTAACCCATCCTTAATATGAATAATTTTTCTTGTCATCGCTGCAACGTCAGGAGCATGCGTTACAATAATCATCGTCATCCCGCTTCGGTTTACTTCCTGCAAAATATTCATTACTTCTACAGAAGTTTTACTGTCCAAAGCTCCTGTAGGCTCATCGGCCAATATAAGCTGTGGACTGGCTACCAGAGCACGGGCAATGGCCACCCGCTGTTTCTGGCCACCCGATAATTCATTCGGCATATGCATCGCCCATTCCTTCAATCCCAGTTTTTCCAAATACTCCATAGCCATGGAATTCCGTCTTTTCCGGGATATTCCTTGATAATAAAGCGGAAGTGCCACATTTTCCAAGGCATTTTTAAAAGCAATCAGATTGAACGACTGGAAGACAAACCCAATCATTTTATTGCGGTATTCCGCAGACTGCGTTTCAGAAAGATTCTTAATTAAGGTGCCGTTCAGATAATAATTCCCCAAGTCGTAATTATCCAAAATCCCCAGTATATTCAAAAGCGTTGACTTCCCGGACCCCGAAGCCCCCATAATAGAAACAAATTCTCCTTTTTCAATCGTCAGATTTATCCCCTTCAATACATGCAAAGGAGCACCGTTATTATAAGTTTTGTTGATATTCTCCAGATGTATCATGATTCCAGGTTTACGCAAATAATTAATTCACATGCAGAGTATGTTCTCCGCCTTTCTTCTTGTCCGCCAAAATATTTTCTTTAGAAATATTAATACTTTTTAGACGCTCAAATATAGATAAATGTTACAATCTATATTAAAAAAAAATAATAAAGATTGAATAAAATATATTTAAATCAAAGTGTCTTGTTCTTTAGATAAGAAATATTTACCCTTCAAAAACAAATTATCTGTGAGAAACAGTATCCAAATAGAAAGGTAGGGAAAGAATCGTAGAATCTGCTGTACCTGTATAGGTCCATTTCGGACCATTATTCAGCAAACGGATAGCTTCATGATTGCAGGAATTTGTTATCCATTGAATCACGCGGATTCCGGATGGACGGCCATATTGGTTCACTATAAATGAAAGTTTTATCACCCCTTCCTTACCTGCGAGTCTTGCATCTTCCGGATATACCAGAGAATCCCGGATATAACGCTCAAAAGCCTCTATTCCACCTTCCGGCATAGGCCCGTTCCCTCCTTTATTTTCCACCTGTATTTTTCCTCTTTCCCTGGCAACACTGGCAAAAGCAAGCCGGTTTCTGAAATTCGGTTCAACAACAGCTTCAGCCGAATCCTTTTCTATCCTATCCAAAACTACAGAATCAGCCAATGCATGCCCTGCAGTATTTTCTACCGATATTCTCTGTTTCAATTCCTGCTTTTCCTCCCGCTTCGCTATAGGGATAACTTTCAGTGTATCCGCTTCCTCTTCACTAACATATTGAGTAAAAATCATTTTTTCAGCAGGCTCTTTTTGCCAGAAAAATACACCCAATACAAGGAATACAAGAAAAATAGCAGCAATACCTATTCCCTGGCGGATGATTCGTTTCTTTCGGGGGAAAATCCGGTATTCTATCTTTCTAGAAAGTTTTTCAATAACTTTTAACGGATCTTCTTTTGCCTCATTTAAACCTTCCAGAGCTTCAAACAAAAAAGGATCGGACAAAGCATTCCGTTCAAGACGGTTAGCCGCCTTGCCTCTTTGCTTTCCACGCAAGTATTCTCCTAAGTCTTCCCCGTATTTCATATTATACCAACCCTTTTTTCTGCATACATAATTTTAAATTACGTTTCCCATTCTGAATAAAACTCTTTACTCTTTTCAAAGAAAATCCGGTCGTCTCTTCTATTTCTTTATAAGAACGCTCTTCCATAAAAAAACGATATACGCTTATGCGTTGCTTTTCCGGTAAAGATTCTATGCATTTTAACAAGGCTTTTTCTTTATCATACGCTTCCCTTATATCATCAAGATTAAAATCATCACAAAATTCCATAAAGTTTTCGTCTAAAGTAAGGGTAGGATTTAAAGAACGTTTCCGGAGTTTCGCCAGGCAATGGTTTCTCACACAGGTATACAACCAAGGCCTAAACATACGGATATCATTTTTTTTGACTTTAGCCAGCAGTTCCTCGAAAATATCCATTACCACATCCTGAGCATCTTCGCTATACCTGAAATATTTTAAAGCCACTCCATATACCAGTGGGATATAGCGCTTATAAAGTTCAGCCAATTGTTCGGTTTTACCCGTCTCCCGATAACCAGCCAATAACTCCTCATCAGTAATATTTTCACACAGCGTTTTCAATGCAATTCATAAGGTTCTTTACAAAGATGATTTTTTTAAAAACACCATGCAACATTTTGGGGGAAAATGTTTAAACATTTAATGGATTAAGGGTACTTTCTACCTGATTAAGGTAAGTCAAAAGACTCGCTGACTATTAAACCTGCGGTTTAGAGAAAAGAAATTAATCCGGAAAACCTGTTCCGTTAATCAACGAAGCGTTAATCAGTTTCCTCGCGGAGGTTTCCACACTTTCCTCCACTTTAATTCTATAAAAAGAGAAGCAATACCAATTGGGCAATTATAACCCGGATAAACATTGTCAGGGGATATACGGTAGCATATGCGACAGAAGGGTTATCTCCGTTTACAACCATATTGGCATAATTTAAAGCCATCGGATTAGACATGCTGCCACAGAGCATGCCAGACACAGCCCCGAAATCCATCTTCATCATTTTTAAAGCAACAAATGCTACCATAAAGACAGGAACAATCGTAATAGCAAAGCCAAGTCCCAGCCATAATAAACCTTCTGAACGAAAAACAGTTTCAAAAAAATGCTCCCCTGCATCCAATCCCAAACAGGCTAAGTACATGGATAAACCCAATGCCCTTAACATTAAATTGGCACTACGGGTAGTATAAGTGACCATATGAAGCCGTGGTCCGAAAGCCCCCATCAAAATTCCCATAATAATCGGGCCGCCAGCTATACCCAGTTTAACCGGAAAACTGACACCCGGAATAACAAAAGGAATAGTACCTACAATCAATCCCAATACAATTCCGACAAATACGGCCACCAAATTGGGTTCTTTCAGGCTCATCACTTTATTTCCTAACAATTTTTCGACATTGGCTATTGCATTTGCCTCTCCCACGACAGTCAACTTATCCCCTAATTGAAGCACGAGTTCCGGAGTAGCTAATAACTCAACTCCTGCGCGGTAAATACGGGTAATATTAATACCAAAATGATTACGTAAACGCAAAGATCCTAATTTTTTACCATTAATTTCTGAACGTGTCACTAAAATCCGCTGTGATATCAACTGGCTATCGATGGCATTCCAATCAATATCATCCTTATTCCAATCCACATGTTCCTGCTCCCCGAATAACATGGTAAGTGTATTCACTTCTGCCTCTGAAGTAATCACCAACAAACGGTCCCCTTCCTGTAAAACGGTATCGGAAGTGGGAATACTGACTTTTCCATCCCGCCATAATCGGGATATAACAAATTTATGATAGGCTAACATAGCCGTTTCCTTTACCGTTTTACCAAATATGCCGGGATTGCATACCTGAAAACCGACAATAAAAGTCGTATGCGATTTGACCTCTTCCCCATTGGCAGGAATTGCTTTATTCAGGAATATTTTCCGGATAACGACCAAAGCGATGATGACACCAACTACCCCCAAAGGATAAGTAACAGCGCACCCTAAAGCCGGATCTGTCCCCTCCATTTGCAATTGCTTCAATGTTTGCTGAGCAGCTCCCAAAGCCGGTGTATTGGTTACGGCACCACTAAGAATGCCGACCATATCGGATAACGGAATTCCTGTCAAGATATGAAAAAGAACCGTCATAACGGTACCTAATAACACAACAGCCAAAGCCAGCATATTCAACGTAATCCCCCCTTTCCGGAACGAACCGAAAAAGCCAGGTCCAACCTGCAACCCCAAAGCATATACGAAAATAATCAATCCAAAGCTTTCCGCATAATTCAACATCTGTGGATTAATACTCAATCCCCAATGACCGGCCAAAATTCCGATAAAAAATACGAAAGTTACGCCCAGCGAAATACCCAGAATTCTTACCTTCCCCAATACCAATCCGACAGCCGTAATCAGAGAAACGACAACTACTGCCTGTATCACTGAATGGTCTATAAAAAGCTCTTTTAACCAATCCATTTTTCTACGATAAAAACGAGGTAAAGGTAGTACTTTAAAACAGAGCAGACAAATCCCTTACTGTTTTCCCTATCAGACACCCAAACTTTCTGTTTACTGCCCGCTTAAATTACAAATCGTTAAAAAGTGTTGGCATTTAATAAGTTCCATCGGAATTAAAACTATTTTTCTTATTTTTGTATTCGTAAAAATTGAGCCTATGAATTTTAGAAAATCATTCCTATTTATTCTTTTATCAGTTTCTCTGTTTTTTACGTCTTGTTCTTTCCGGCATATTCCGGAAGCTCCTTTCTCCACTCAGTTGCATGCCTTTTCCACTGAAGGAATGCTGATCCCTTCTCCCCTGGCTTATTCCGATTATTTACCCAAGCCAGCAGAATTTATCGCTCCGGCTCCTCAAATTACGGATATTTTCAATGGGGAAGAAAGGTATCTGGTAAGGGCAAAAACAGAAAATCTATTCGATAAATGCAAAGAATTATGGATAGATTTCGGACAGATTGCAGAAAATTCTTTTGTTTTTCCTCTCCCCAATGCCCGTATTTTATCTCAGTATGGAAGACGGCATAACCGTCCGCATACCGGTATAGATATCAAAACTTTTGCCAACGACACGATCCGGGCTGCTTTTGATGGCATCGTCCGGATTGCCGGACGCACGAGAGGCTACGGAAATGTCGTGGTGATCAGGCATTATAACGGACTGGAAACCGTTTACGGACACAACTCGAAATTTTTAGTAAAAGCAGGAGATAAGGTAAATGCAGGAGACCCGATCTCTTTGGAAGGACGCACAGGGCGTGCCACAACAGAACATTTACATTTTGAAACCCGCATCAACGGACAGCCTTTCGATCCCAGTCTGATTATCGATTTCGTAGAACAAAAATTACACAATAAATGTCTCGTATTTACTCCCGATGAAAAAGGAAAAATTCATATCGATAAATATCATAAAATGTATGAATAATCCCATTCTTCCTCTATACAGCAGATTCCTTGCCTTCATCCACTTTTCCCGGATGTATAACTAACAAAGAAGGCAGGGAAGAAAACAAATCAGCATTTGAAGCGATATGCACACAAGTGTCATAACTCAGAATAGCCAGATGACTTACTCCCTGTATACCTTCATTATTTCGTAAAGATCCATCCGGAATTAAATTATCGGGATACTGGCTGTATAACTGATCCAAATGACTCTGCAAAGAAATATTTCCTGCAATTTCTTCCCTATAAACAACCCGGATATTTACCCCCTTTGCTAAAAGGACAACGATATATTCTGCAAGGAACAAATCTTCCCCACTTCCGATAATCCAATAAATATGTTCTGGACGATAAAAATGACGATTTACAAATATTGCAACAGGACAGTCCACCTCCCGCATCATCTTTTCTATTTTTTCCCGGTGAAGGATTCCCGGCAAAGCATAAGTTCCCCGGCTAAGCATCCGGAAAAAACGATACAGGACAGGTAAACGCTGCTCCGTCAAACGTTCTGCATATTCCCGCATAAATTGCTGGCCAGCTCCGACAAACAGGAAACGGACTTTTTCCTTCCCGGCCATACGGGCGATTTCGTATATTAATTTATCCGTAACCTTATAACGCTCCGTAAGTTTTATTCCCAACCGCTCAGCTTCCTCCCGGACCGGCTGAAAACTTTTACAGGCATATTCTTCTGCCTTAACCGGATTAACATCCGCCCCTAAAGTAAAATGAGCAGCGATCAGTTCTGTATCTTTCAACTGTTCTCCCAGGAAAAAATGGATGACAGAAAGTAATACTTTCCCGCTTTCGGGCTTTCCGAAAGAAAGAAGGATTTTATTTTTAAAATCCACCAGGCCTTCTTTTACATGGAAAATTTTCTCAAAGAAAACCAATAAAGGAGTGGTCATAAAAGTCGTAATCAAAGCCATCAATATAAGAATGACAAAAATAGAAGGCGGCAATACCCCCATTTCATAACCGATGTTTAAAGCGATCAATTCCATTAACCCCCTTGTATTCATCAAAGTGCCAATAATGAAACTGTCCTTCCAGCTTTCGCCTACCAATCGGGAAGCAATGGCACATCCTCCCAGTTTCCCGACAATAGCCATACCTACAAATAAAGCGCATACGCCCCATAATTCCGGACTATCCAGTAAACCGATCTCAGTACGCAGTCCTGTAAAAGCAAAAAATAAAGGCAGAAAAAATACCAAAGCGACATCTTCTACCTTTTCCATCATCACTTTCCGGAAGCCAATATTGGAAGGCATAATAACACCGGCAATAAAAGCACCGAACAAGGCATGAATTCCGATAATCTCTGTAGTTACAGCTGATAATACCAATACTATAAATATAAATGCCACAAAAGTCTTATTGATGACCTCACTGGTAGCATATACGTTTCCTATTTTTTTCAAAAAAGGTCGTACGACCAGGAACATAAGCAGGATATAAGCCAGCGTCAAGGCTACAGTATAAAGAGCACTTACAAAAGTTCCGGCCTTGGCAATCGCAATGACTACGGCCAATAAACACCAGGCTGTTACATCATCATTTGCAGCCGATGCGATAGACAATATTCCAATGTGTTTTTTGGTTAATCCTCTTTCCTGTACAATTCTGGCCAATACGGGAAAAGCCGTAATACTCATTGAAATACCAATAAAAAGAGCAAAAGGTAAAAAGGCCGCATGAGTCATGGCATACTTTTCATACACCCAAAAGGAAGTGACAACACCCAGGAAAAAAGGCAGAACGATCCCGACATGACTGATTACCAGGGTTTCATTCATCTTGTTCTTCAGGACTCCGAAATCCAATTCCATGCCGATCACAAACATAAACAAGACTAAGCCGATCTGACTCAACAGATTCAAATTCATCAAAGATGCCGGAGGGAAAAGTACTTCAAAAAAGTTCGGAAAAAAATACCCCAATAAAGAAGGTCCCAGTACGACTCCGGCGATAATTTCTCCCATAACTCCAGGCTGGCCGACATAACTGAAAAGCCAGGAAAAAATACGTACCGTCGCCAATATTACAATAATCTGAAACAAAAGTACAGCTAAAGGGCTTGTCAAATTATCAGCAACAATACTCTGGAATAATTCAAAAGCCCTGCCTTCCTGCTGCACAATAGGAGCTGCTCCCAATTCTGCAAAGCGTTCTCCTCTATGTAATGCCGCATAAATTAAAAGCCCGAACAGCAGGAGCATCAATATATAAATCAGGTAATTTTTTCTCGATTTTTGCATCGGAAATTTTCTAACAATTTCCTACGAAAATAAAGTTTTATAACTAATTGAATATTTTTATATTTTACTTATTTTGATTTACCCAATCAATAACCTGTTGCATTTCTGCTGAAGTCACCTGACCTGCTTTAAAAAAACGGATAATCCGGTCTTTATCCACAGCTATTACACAGGAAGCATTGTTCACATTGCCTAAATTCCATCCCCTGCTTAAATTATTGTTGGGGTCGAAATAGACCTGTGCATCCGTCCCTTTTATCCGTTTCCGTGCCATACGCTTAATCATCCCGTTGGGGAGTAAAGGAGCTGCTGCCATGTTTACTACTCCATAGGACTCAATCTTCGAACTATTCATCGGATGAGCTTTAAAATAATCCTGTAAATCTTCATTCTGACCAGCATGACTGGGATCCTGATAGAATATCAATAAAGCTTCTTTACCCAACATGGGCAAATTGATCGTGTCATTTTTGACATTCAGAACTTTTACTTCCCCAACTTTCTCTCCGACCTGTGCCCAAGCTATCTTTCCCGATAACCCTAAAGCCACTAAAAGAATCAAAAAATACCGCATATCTTTTTATTATTAAGTTTTATAACGAAAAATATACGGCAAAGCCACCTTTACAGTTACACTCTTTAAAGAGATAAAAATAAAACTCAACACTTACAAATCTCGTATGAATCCATAAAATACAAACATGAAATCACGGGAGCTTATAGGTAATCTGATGGTATTGGCAACTATACTTATTTATAGTTTCAATACAAATTTTATGAAAGTACTTATGCCGGAATGGATCGGTCCTCAGGGCCTAGTTCTGGCCCGTTGCCTGATGTGTGCCATCGGCTTCTGGATTATCGGACTATTTCTTCCCCATACCCCTGGAAACAACCCCGGACGCCGCGACATCGGCATGATGATGTTAGGAGGCGTCCTCGGTATTGGAGCAAATCTGTTATTGTATATTTCCGGACTGAATATCACCGGACCAGTAGATAGTTTCGTCATTCGCACCCTTCAGCCGATTATGGTCCTGTTACTGGCAGTACTGATTTTGCATGTAAAATTTACAAAATACAAAATGATCGGGATTATTCTTGGCCTGGGAGGCGCTGTTTACGTGTCTATAATGCCTCATAACGGACCGGTAAAAGACTCTTTTTTAGGTGATATCATGATTTTCGCTTCTACTGTATCCAAATCCCTTTTTTTAGTACTGATCAAACCCTATACACAAAAGTATAACGCATTCGTCGTTATGAAATGGATGGGAGTAGCAGCACTCATAGTTACCTTCCCCTTCGGCATCCGGCAACTTTTACAAGCTCCGCTTTTCAGTACGACCACCCCTTTACACATTTGGATGGAATTCGGGTTTATCCTGATCGTAACTACCATGGGAGCTTATTACCTGTCAGTAAAAGCCTTGAATTACATTACTCCTTTCGTAGAAAGCGCTTATATCTATTTGCTCCCCATAACCGGAGCTATCGTAACCATACTGATGGGACTACAGAAATTTTCCTGGCACGATCCCATTGCACTCGCACTCATTGTACTCGGTTTTATTTTTATCAACAAAAAAGCACATCCTTCAGCCACCATAACGCCTTTGGGAACTAAAAAATAAAAAATGAATATCCGGAAAATTCTTTCTTTGGATGCTGAACCGGACAAAAATTTGCCTGACAACCGATTGCTAACAGGATACTCATTAACAATCTGATTCCGTTAATCAGCGAAGTACTCCTCCAAAGAAAGAATTTTCCGGATATTCACCTACTATAAAATTACACAAAAGGGCACGTCCCTACAGTGTAACTCCGATAATACCCCTTTCAGAAGATTCAATAAAATCGAGCATATATGCCAGTTCGGGTCCGATTTCAAGCAGTTCTCTGATCCGGTGAAGGGCATTTTCCAAACTGGTACCACACTGGTAAATCTGGCGGTAAGCCTTAGCAATATCATCGATTAAAGTTTCAGAAAAATGCCCTTCCCTGGCCAAAATTAACGCATTAATTCCGTAATAAGCAATCGGATTGTGAGCTGCTACAATATAAGGAGGCACATCCCTGTTTGCCCGGCAGCCGTCCCGCACCAACGACCAACTTCCTACCCGGCAGCCGTGTTTTATAATCACTCCGCTTCCTAAAATGGCCATATCGTCAATAATGCAATTTCCGGCCGTCTTCGCCCCGTTTCCCAGCACGCAATTATTTCCCAGATGAGTATCATGAGCCAGATGTACTCCTTCCAGCAGGAAATTCCCGTCTCCCACTATCGTACAATCAGTAGTGTCGGTCCCCCGGTTGATAATTACTTTTTCCCGTATTGTATTATGATTTCCGATTTTCAATATTGTATCTTCTCCTTTAAATTTAAAATCCTGAGGAGTCGCTCCGATTATAGCTCCCTGATAAACAAGATTATCTGTCCCCATACGCGTACCACTCAGAACACTGGCGTACGGCATAACTGTACAATTATCGCCGATTTCTACGTTTTTGTCGATATAGGCGAAAGGATGAATCGTAACATTATTACCGATTTTAGCTCCTTTATCTATATAAGCTAATGGACTAATCATAATTTCAGATATTAAAGTTTAATTATTTTACTCCTCCCCCCAATGCATGGTACAGGTTGACAACCGCCTGTATCCGCTGGAATTCATCGGAAATTCCGGACAATTGGGCACTTAACAGAGATTGTTGAGCCGTCAGGACTTCCAGATAAGTAGAAGTTCCTAAAGTTAACAATTCCTGAGTATATTCCACAGATTTCTTTAAAGATTCGATCTGTTTTTCCCGCTGTACAATCTTATCCTCCGCCGTTTGAAAAAGATTCAAGGCATTGCTTACCTCGCTTCCGGCATTCAGGATAGCTTGTTCAAAACTCAATAAAGCCTCTTCCTGCTGTGCCTTTGCAATTTTTAAACGGGCAATATTAGCTCCCCGGTAAAAAAGAGGCTGAGTAAGGGAACCGATCACAGAAGCAATCATTTTTCCCGGATTCAAAATTACATTTCCGGCTTGGTTGGTCCAGCCATACGTCCCGCTGAGGGTAATCTGGGGATAAAAAGCTGCCCGGGCCTCATTCGCATTGTAATAGGTCCCTGCCAACGCCATCTCCGCAGCTTTTACATCCGGCCGATTCGCCAGCAACTGAATAGGTACTCCGGCCTGCAATACCGTAGGTAATTGCTGATGATCCATTTGCCCCCTCTTAATCTTTTGAGGAGCTTGTCTCAACAACAAAGACAACGAATTTTCTGTTTCCCGGATTTGATTTTTCAAATCAGCTATAGAAGCCAATACCATATAATAATTGGCTTCACTCTGTACCACTCCAGCTTCATTCACCATAGCAGCCTCTTTCATAGCTCTCATGGTTTCCACATTTTTCTTCCACAGCACAGAAGTTTCTTCCGTTATAGCCAGCTGTTTATCCAGCATAAGTAACAGATAATAATAATTGGCTATAGCTGCGATGACCTGAGTCTGAACAGCCTGCTGATAAGCTTCACTCTGTAGCAAAGCAGCCTTTGCAGCTCTTTTGGTATTCAATATTTTACCGAAAAGATCGATTTCCCAACTACCTGCTACAGGTAACGACCAGCTCCAGGATCCATGCGAATGATCAAAACTGCTGACCCCTCCCTGCGGAGCCAAAGCCAAAGAAGGCAGATAAGACAAACGGGAAGTCATCAAACTGGCCTCTGCTTCTTTCACCCTCAGTAAAGCCGTCTGTAAATCCATATTCCTTTCCAACCCCAACCGAATCAAAGCCTGCAGATCGGGATCGGTAAACACTTGCTCCCAGGGAAGATTGGCCATATTCGAGGTATCGGAAACCAATGTATCCGTAGCAGAAACGGGATCCCTGAATAATCCTTGCGTATCTACTTCCGGCCGGCTGTACTGTTTATATATATGGCAACTACTCAACAGCAATGCCATACACAGCGGATATAATATGATTTTTATCTTCATTTTATTTATTATTTCGTATACTGTTCAATCTCAGATTCTATTTCCGTATTATCCGTATCATGCCATTCCATTGGCTTGAATTTTTCTTGCAGGTATTCAAAAGCAACAAACAAAGCAGGCACAATAAATATCTGGCAAATCATACCGATAAGCATACCTCCGATTGATCCCGTACCCAAGGTACTATTTCCGTTAGCCCCAACGCCATGGGCGAACATCAAAGGAAGTAAACCGATAATCATAGCAAAAGAGGTCATCAAAATAGGACGCAAACGGGCAGACGCGCCGGATATGGCAGCATCTTTGATACTCATGCCGGTCTTTCTCCTGTCCAGTGCAAATTCTGTAATCAAAATGGCATTCTTCGCCAACAAACCGATCAACATAATCAAAGCAATCTGCATATAAATATTATTCTCGACACCCATCATCTGTGCAAAAATAAAACTTCCCATCAAACCTGAAGGCACGGAAAGAATTACGACCAAAGGCAACAGGTAACTTTCATACTGGGCACTCAGTAAGAGGTATACAAACACCAGACAAAGAGCAAAAATCATAGCTGTCGTACCGCCGCTGCTCCCCTGCTCTTCGCGGGTCATACCTGAAAATTCGTAGCCGTATCCGGTAGGCAGTTCTGCTGCAGCGACTTCTTCTATGGCTTTAATCGCCTGCCCTGAGCTATAACTATCCGCTGTAGAACCGTTTACACTCATAGAAGTAAACATATTAAAACGCTTGATATTATCCGGGCCATATACTTTTTTCAACGTCATAAACTGAGTGATAGGAGCCATTTCATTCCCATTTCTCACTTTTATTCCCTGTAAAGATTCCGGACTAATCCGATATTTCGGATCAGCCTGTATCATTACCCGATAAAGCTTTCCAAAACGGTTAAAGTTAGAAGCATAAATACCGCCATAATAGCCTTGCAAAGTCGTCAATATATCATTCGGACTGATGCCTGCCTGTTTACATTTCGCGGCATCAATTTCTATCATGTATTGCGGGAACGTCGGATTGAAAGATGTCTGAGCAGTAGCTATTTCCGGCCTTTCCCTCAGCTTCGCTAAAAAGTTTTGTGCCACTTCGTAGAATTTATCCAGATCCCCTCCTGTTTTATCCTGCAGGTTCAATTCATAACCATTCGTAACACTATATCCGGGAATCATCGGGGGCGCGAATAACAATACCCGGGCATCCTTGATAGCCGTTTTAGCCTGCATGTAAAGGGAACCGATAATCGTATTCAGATCCTGTCCTTTCTTCCGCTCCGACCAATCTTTCAGTTTCACAATAATGGTTCCGTAGGAATTACCCTGTCCGGCCAGAAAACTGTACCCCGTTACCTGGGTCCGGTTTGCCACAGCCGGATTCGCTGCCACCAAACTGTCCACCTGCTGCATCACGTACTGGGTTCTCTCTTGCGAAGTCCCGGGAGCCATATCCACCACAACGAATAAAGTTCCGGTATCTTCGTTCGGTACCAGTCCCGTAGGCGTAATATTCATTAAAAGAACCAATAAAATGACCGTTGCGACCACAATGCCAAAAGCCAATATTTTCCGGTGTATAAAAAACAAAATACTCTTCTCGTATTTCTTTAACAACCTATCGTAGGCAACGTTAAAAGCGATATGAAAACGCTCAATCCAGGACGTTTTTTTCTTCTTCTCTCCTTTCTGATGATGCGGCTTCAGGAAAATGGCACACAAGGCCGGACTTAAAGTCAAAGCATTAACAGCAGACAATCCGATAGCAATTGCCATTGTCAAACCGAACTGACGGTAAAATGTTCCAGAAGTTCCTCCCATAAAACTCACCGGAATAAAAACAGCCATCATCACCAGAGTGATAGACACAATGGCACCTCCCAATTCACTCATCGCATCGATAGAAGCTAAACGAGCCGACTTATATCCCTGATCCAACTTAGCATGTACCCCTTCCACGACCACAATGGCATCGTCCACCACAATGGCAATAGCCAAAACCATAGCACACAATGTCAGCAAATTGACACTAAACCCAATCAGATACAAACCGAAAAACGTACCGATCAAAGCGACAGGAATAGCTATTGCCGGAATCAAAGTTGAACGGAAATCCTGCAAAAATATATATACAACCAAAAATACCAGGATAAATGCCTCTATTAAGGTCTTCAGCACTTCGTGTATAGATGCAAATAAAAAATCATTGGCATTGATAAGGGTGGCAATTTTAACACCAGAAGGTAAATCCTTTTCAATTTTATTCAAATAATCACTAATATCACTGATAATTTCAGTTGCATTCGAACCTGCTGTCTGGAATATAATAGCCGTTACTCCCGCATGCCCGTTTACTTTATTGTCAAATCCGTAGGTTAATCGTCCCAATTCTATATCGGCTACATCTTTTAACCGTAAAATTTCACCATCAGCCGTCGCCCGGATTACAATATTCTCAAATTCCTCTACCGTTTGCAGACGGCCTTTATACCGCATAATATACTGAAACGACTGGTCACCCCTTTCTCCGAATTGCCCCGGAGCAGCTTCGATATTCTGCTCTGCTAAAGCAACCGTCACATCTCCCGGCATCAGCTTATACTGAGCCATCACATCCGGTTTTAACCAGATACGCATGGAATAATCCGTTCCAAAAACCATTACATCCCCTACCCCCGGAATACGTTTAATCTCCGGAACGGTATTAATGTTCAGGTAATTTTCCAGGAAATTAACATCATATTTATCATCGGAACTATAAAAAGAAAAACCCATCAGCATACTTGTCTGCCGTTTCTGGGTAATTACCCCTACCTGCGTCACCTCTGAAGGAAGATATCCCTGAGCCTTTGCCACGCGGTTCTGCACATTTACGGCTGCCATATCAGGGTCCGTACCCTGTTTAAAATACACTTCTATGGAGGCATCTCCGGTATTCGTTGCCGTAGAAGTCATATACATCATATCCTCTACACCGTTGATTTGTTCTTCCAGGGGTGCGATCACACTGTTCAGAACCGTCTGAGCATTTGCTCCCGTATAAGTGGTATTCACACGTATGGTCGGAGGAGCTATATCCGGATATTGGGATACGGGCAAAGACACTAAACCCAATAAGCCCAAAATAACGATTAGAATAGAAATAACCGTCGAAAGTACCGGACGGTTTATAAATTTATCTAATTTCATTTTTCTTTTCTTTTTAACACGAATTATTTTTTATCAGCCTCCCCTTTTGTTTGAGTCATTGCGCTGATTTTAGCTGCCGATTCCTGCGGGGTAATCGGCCTGATCCGGGTTCCGTCTCTCAAAGAACTTACCCCTTCAACCACAACGCGGTCACCGGGATGTAAACCGGAAGTAACGACATAATTCTTCCCGTCATCCAAATTAAATATTTGTATTTCTGTATTCTTTATGGTAGAATCAGCTTGCAATACATATACAAATTTCTTATCCTGCAATTCATAAGAAGCTTTTTGAGGGATTAAAAGAGCGTCATTTATCACAGAAGGCATCCGTATTGACCCTGTTCCCCCGCTCCTTAACAGATAGCGGGGATTATGAAAAGCTGCCCTCACACTTACAGCCCCGGTAGTCTGGTCGATAACCCCGCTGATTGTTTCAATCTTTCCCTTCTCCGGATAAAGCGAACCATCTGCCAGTACCAGCTCAACCTCAGGCAATTTTTGCAATATTTCCTTAGAAGAACCGTCCTGCCGAATCAAATCCAGAAGTTGTTTCTCCGTCATAGAAAAATAAACATACATTTCCGAAATATCTGAAACAGTAGTCAGGGGAGTTGCAATAGTAGGTCCTACCAATGCCCCCACCCGGAAAGGGATAGTCCCGACCACTCCGTCCGAAGGACTTTCAACTTTTGTATAAGAAAGATTTTTCTCAGCATTTACCAACTGGGCCTCCGCCTGCGCCAAAGCAGCCTTCTGAGAAGCCAACGTATTTTCAGCCATTTGTAAGTCGTACTGACTGATAATATTCTTTTTTGCCAATTCCCGTTTATTGTCAGCAGTCAGCTGAGCCGTCGCCACATTTGATTTGGCAACATTCACAGCCGCCCGGGCAACATTCACAGCCTCCTCATATTGCACAGGATCAATCATAAATAAAGCCTGTCCTTTACGAACGGTAGCCCCTTCATCCACACATAATTTAGTAATAAAACCGTTCACATTGGGACGAATTTCTACATCCTGCCTTCCCCGTATCGTTGCGGGATAAGAAGTACTCAAAACGACAGATTGAGGGTCCAAAGTAATGACAGCATATTCCGCTGCCCCTCCCTGACCTGTTTGCTGTTTTGAACTACAAGCAAAAAGCGTCACACCTAATGCAACAATAAACAACTTGTGAAACTGCATCATCATTAGTTTTTGAATTTTCATATTATTTTAATTGAGATATCCGGAAGTTTAAATTTTAAAAAAAGTTCAAAATTTATAGGCGAACCTATGCAAAATTCATGCAAAACTACAATGATTTATGTTTATAATTCTAATAATTATTGAAAAAATTTAATCCAAAATCATTTTTTTTAGAAATAAATCTGATTTTAGTTTAAAATGAAAAAATCATTTTCTTTTCAATATTTACATTTTCCCTCATCCGACATCTTTTTTTCAACAAATATTCTCTCCCCATTTGTCTTCTTTTTCTTCTGAATTCCCTTTCTCCTTTTCACTTATTTGGTTTTTCGAATTTACTTTTCCTTTTTTATAAACAGAGGTATGAAATTCCTATCTTTGACCTTCGATAAAAAATCTGGACATGGGTAATAAAAACACACTTTTCCATCTATTAGCCGCCTTTACCATTATCATCTGGGGGATTACTCTGATTTCCACTAAAATCTTAATTTTAAACGGCCTGAGTCCGGCAGGCATTATGCTTTACCGCTTTGTAATTGCTTATGCTGTACTCTGGTTGTTTTATCCTCATTTACCCCAAGTAAAGAATATGAAAGACGAAGGGATATTTTTTGCTGCCGGATTTTTCGGGGGGACGGTATATTTCCTTACAGAAAATACAGCTGTCGGAATGACCAACACCTCCAACGTCGCTTTGATCGTCACTACAGCTCCCTTACTTACGGCTTTTATAGCAAATTTCACTTTGAAGAATGAACCTTTAAAACGCAATACACTGACAGGATCCCTCATTGCCCTGGGAGGTGTTTTTCTGATTGTTTTCAATGGTAATTTTATTCTTCAACTGAATCCGGCCGGAGATCTGTTATCATTTTTCTCGGCCCTGTCGTGGGCAGTATACTCTATCCTTATAAAAAAAATCAGTCATAAATACCCTGTCTTATTTACAACCCGGCGGGTCTTCTTTTACAGTATCCTCACCCTTTTACCCTGGTTTTGTTACGAACCTTTCCCCCGGGATTTTTCTGTCCTGCTCCGGAAAGAAGTCCTGTTCAACCTGCTTTTCCTGAGTATAATTGCCTCTTCCCTCTGTTTCTACATCTGGAATATCATCATTAAAAATTTAGGAGCCGTACGTACGAATAATTACATTTATTTTATCAGTATTGTTACGATGGTTGTTTCCTGGCTGGTGCTGGATGAAACAATCACCGCTTACGCCATCCTGGGTGCAATGCTTATACTTTCCGGGGTATATCTGGCCGAACATTCCCCGAATCAGATAAAATGATAAAATTTAACATATTTTCAAATGGGCGGTTCTATTTCCGCAAAATTTATTCACAAATTATATTTAATTTTGCTAGGTATTCAATAATGCCCATTAAAATTACTTTTTCAACCGACTAAAAGTATAATTTATGTTCTTTACTACAGAA
Source organism: uncultured Odoribacter sp. (assembly GCF_937966165.1). Lineage (NCBI taxonomy): Bacteria > Pseudomonadati > Bacteroidota > Bacteroidia > Bacteroidales > Odoribacteraceae > Odoribacter > uncultured Odoribacter sp. The sequence continues at coordinate 47,365 of NZ_CALCLB010000006.1, read as the reverse complement.
AATATTCTACTTATTGGTTCTATTCTTTTATTTGTCAGTCTTATCGTTGGAAAAACCGGCTATCGGTTTGGAGTACCTGCTTTGTTGTTGTTTCTCCTGGTTGGAATGTTATTCGGAAGCGACGGTTTAGGTATACAGTTCAATAGTCCGCAACAAGCTCAATTTATTGGTATGATCGCCCTGAGTATCATTTTGTTTTCCGGTGGAATGGATACTAAAATGACAGAAATCCGGCCTGTATTAGGAGAAGGTGTCGTATTAGCTACAGCGGGAGTTTTTATGACCGCTTTAGTAACAGGTGGATTTGTGTACTGGATTTCCGGAATAACCGGACAACATATAGCGCTCACGCTGGTAGAAGCCCTTTTGTTGGCTTCCGTAATGTCTTCTACCGATTCTGCCTCCGTTTTTTCCATCCTCCGCTCTAAGAATCTGCATTTGAAACATAACCTACGTCCGATGCTGGAATTGGAAAGCGGAAGTAACGACCCGATGGCTTATTTACTAACAATCCTTTTTATCCAAATGGTACAGGCAGAGAATATGAGTATCGGTTCTCTGGCATTAGAGCTTATTATTCAACTGGGTATGGGAGCCCTTTGCGGTTATTTCCTGGGACGTCTAGCCGTCCTGACCCTGAATAAAATCAATATTCAATACGAGTCCCTTTATCCTGTCTTACTGCTTGCTTTGGTTTTTTTCGTTTTCTCGTTTACCAATTTACTCCGGGGAAACGGTTATCTGGCAGTCTACATTGCAGGAGTTATTGTAGGAAACCGTCCTTTTATTCATAAAAAAAGTGTTACCTCATTCTTCGATGGTTTTGCCTGGTTATGTCAGATCATTATGTTCCTTACCCTTGGACTGCTGGTAAATCCTCATGAATTACTCGAAGTAGCAAGTCTGGGGTTGCTGGTAGGAGTATTCCTGATCCTGATAGCCCGTCCCGTCAGTGTCTTCCTCTGTCTTTTACCTTTCCGGAAATTACCGATAAAAGGACGGATTTTTGTTTCCTGGGTAGGTTTGAGGGGAGCTGTTCCCATTATTTTTGCTACTTATCCCCAGATTGCAGGAGTTCCGCATGCCGACCTAATATTCAATGTTGTATTTTTTATTACCATACTTTCTCTGATTGTTCAGGGAATGAGTATTCCCTGGGTGGCAAACCGGCTACATTTGGCAATGCCGGAACCTAAAACCGGAAATACCTTCGGAGTCGAATTGCCCGAAAGCATAAAATCAGCAATGTCCGAAATTACCCTTACAAACGAATTATTGCAAAAAGGGAATCAGCTGATGCATTTATCCTTACCTGACAATACATTAGTCGTTATGATCAACCGGGACAATAATTATATCGTCCCTACCGGAAAAACACAATTAAAAGCCGGCGACAAATTGCTAGTCATTACAGACAACGACGAAGCCCTTAGGCATACTTACGAAAGTTTAGGAGTAAAAGAATATACATTGGAGAAAAACTGAACTAATTTACAAATAAAAACAGAAAGACTATGTGGGATTTAATATTAAGGCTGGTCGTTGCTTCGTGTTTCGGGGCACTTATCGGGCTCGACAGGGAATACCGGGCCAAAGAAGCAGGACTGCGGACCCATTTTCTGGTATGTCTGGGAAGCGCCCTGTTTATGATCGTATCCCAACACGGTTTTGCAGATGTATTAGGAGCTAAAGGCGTGGGACTCGATCCCAGCCGTATAGCTGCACAAGTTGTCAGCGGCATCGGTTTTCTGGGTGCCGGAACTATAATTATACAAAAACAATTTGTCCGGGGGCTTACCACGGCCGCAGGTTTATGGGCTACCGCAGCTATAGGACTTGTTATTGGCGGAGGAATGTATTATATCGGCATTACCGGTGTCATCCTCACTTTGGCCGGACTGGAACTGACTAATTTATTCCTCCGGAAAGTCGGACTTCATAGTATTTTGTTAATCTTTACGACCAGTAAAAAGGAAAACCTGGGAATTATTACGAATGAAATCAATAGTTTAGGGCACCATATTACGAGTTATACAACCGACGAAGAGCATTTTGGAGATGCCAAAACCTATCACGTGACAATGGTCATCAAAACCCGTAAATTCGGAGAAGAAACCCTGTTATTCCAATTTATACAATCCTTACCGGATCTGACCATCAATAAAATGGAATAAACAGAGAAACTTCTACAGTATATTTTTGAATCCTCCTAAAACTGAAGCAACATCGCCCCACAGGAATATCCTCCTCCGAATACGGTCAGTCCTACTAAATCTCCCTTTTTAATCCGGTGTAAATTTTCGGATAACGAAATAGCACAACTGGGGCAACCTGTATTTCCCCGGGTTTCTATATTCATCAAGAAACATTCTTCGGGAAATCCTGTCTGGTGAGCTATATTGCGGATAATGCGCCGATTTGCCTGATGAGAAGAGATATAATTCAAATCAGAAAAGGCCTTTCCACATGCCTCTCCGGCTTTTTCCAAAGCTTCCACCATATAATGACAAGCATTGATAAACACATCCCGTCCTTCAGGCATACCGATCCCTCCATTTCGGGGCCGCAGATATACCGCACTGGTGGATTTACCGATATGCCCCAATCCATGCGTATATATACTCAAAATCTGCGGATCACTTTCCTTGTATTTTTCCGGAGAGACAAAAAAGGCAACTGCCCCATCTCCCCACAAATGTCCGCTCTGAGGATCCGTTTCATTTGCATAAGCCGTATTGTGTTCCGAAGCGATAATCAATGCCCGATGCGCTTTTTTCATGGCAAAATAGCCTTCTGCAACTTCCATCGCATTAATAAAAGAGGAACAAGCTGAAGAAACACTTATACATTTAGCCCGGTCTGCCTGATACCGTCTTTGTACCATATGTGCCATCGTCGCAACCGTATCATAAGGAGAATAGGTAGCAGCCACAATTAAATCCACTGTATCCATAGGATAAGGCAAATCACTCACCCCATTGTCTACCGCTTTTATACCCATCGTATTTGTATTTTCTTCCTTGCCTGCTTTACTCCGGGTCCTGATTCCGGTACGGGAATATATCCATTCCTCATCCAATCCGTTCACCTCTTTAAAATAAGAATTCTCTACCACCTCTTCCGGAATATAGTGCGAGATTTTATTGACGTATAAATTCATTTTATGCTTTACTATTACAAAAATTTCACAATTACGAGGATTTTGTGCAACAAGAAGTATGCCAAATTTCCCTATCCCCATTCAGTAGGGCTGGAATTTCGAAATTTGAAAAAGTTTACACAAAAATTAGTTATTTTCCCGGAAAGACAGACGGCCGCATGAAGTCCGTAACAGGAATACCGGTTCAGTAAACCATTATTTCCGTTCTTCGAACTTTACCACTCCTTTTACGTAAACATTACACATGCAAGGATCATAAATTGAATAGCCATGGAATATAGAAAATTAGGAAATACAGATTTAGAATTGTCCGTTATCACATTCGGTTCGTGGGCAGCCGGCGGCTGGATGTGGGGAGCGACAAATCGTCAGGCTGCAGTAGATGCCATACGGGCAGCCTATAACGAAGGGGTTACCTCTATCGATACAGCTCCCATATACGGTCAGGGAACCAGCGAAGAAATTGTCGGCCAGGCCATAGAAGGAATAAAACGGGATAAAGTTCAAATTCTGACAAAATACGGTATGCGTTGGGATCTAGCCAAAGGAGATTTTGCTTTTAAAAGTCAGGACAATAACGGACATCCCATTGATATTTACAAATACGCCGGTAAAGAAAGTATCATCCGGGAATGCGAAGACAGTTTACGCCGGCTGAAGACAGACTATATCGATCTTTACCAAATTCACTGGCCGGACAAGACAACTCCCATGAGTGAAACGTTCGAAGCTGTTGAAAGATTGATCGAACAAGGGAAAGTCCGTTATGCAGGAGTATGCAATTATGACGCTCAATTATTGGCAGAAGCGGATAAATATATCTCTCTGGTCTCGGATCAAATTCCGTTTAGCATGGTAAACCGGGAATCAGAAAAAAAGACGATTCCCTGGTGCACCCGACACGGCATATCAGTACTCGTATACAGCCCTTTAGAAAGAGGTTTGCTGACCGGCAAAATGAGTCCGGGTTACAAATTTGCAGCTGGAGATCACCGTACCAAAAATCCGTTTTTTACAGATGAAAATATTTTACGCACAAACGCTTTTCTGGAAACGATACGGCCGCTGGCACACGAGAAACAGGCCTCTCTTTCTCAATTGGTACTGCGTTGGACAATCGATCATCCGGGAATAACAATTGCTTTAGTAGGGGCCCGTAATCCGGAACAAGCCATTTCCAATGCACATGCCGCCAATATTACATTAAAACGGGATGAAATGGATTTTATCACGAAACAAATAGAATTGCTTTTATAGTCCTCATAAAAAGAACTGAGATGTTATTTTCTACCTATGAATTGAAATCCTTAACTTTAAAAAACAGGATTGTCATGTCGCCTATGTGTCAATACAAGGCAGAAGACGGATATGCAAATGACTGGCATTTAGTACATCTGGGCAGCCGGGCTGTCGGAGGGGCCGCTCTCATTTTACAGGAAGCCACAGCTATCTCTCCGGAAGGAAGGATTACGCCGAATGATTTGGGCCTGTGGAAAGAGGAGCATATATCGAAACTCCAGCAAATCACAAGCTTCATCGAAGCACAAGGGACGATCCCCGGTATACAGTTAGCACATGCAGGCCGAAAAGCAAGTGTTGCAGCCGAAGGAGAACAAAAAGGGAAATTTCTGAAACCCGCTGAGGGAGGGTGGCAAATTGTTGCTCCTTCAGCCATACCCCAGGAAGCAGACAGCGCTATTCCGGAAGTTCTGGACAAAACCGGGATAGAAAAAATTGTAAACGATTTCTCCGCGGCCGCCCAAAGAGCATTAAAAGCCGGTTATAAAATGCTGGAAATTCATGCTGCCCACGGTTATCTTTTACATGAATTTCTGTCTCCTTTATCAAATTTACGTACCGACGAATACGGAGGTAGTTTTGAAAACCGGATACGGCTACTGACAGAGGTAACCGATGCCATTCGCAAAGTATGGCCTTCCGACTTCCCCCTAGGAGTCCGGATATCTGCAACGGATTGGGCTAACGACGGCTGGGACTGGGCCCAATCCGTGCGACTGGCCAACGTATTGTATGAAAAAGGAGTGGATGTCCTGGACGTCTCCTCAGGAGGCCTGATCCATAGTGCTCCTATTCCGGTAAATTACGGTTACCAACTTCCCTTTGCCCGTCAGATAAAAAAAGAAAGTTCTATTAAAATAGCTACCGTCGGCATGATTACCGACGCCGTACAAGCAGAAACAATACTCGTAAACGGAAATGCCGACCTGATTGTCATCGGAAGGGAATTGTTAAGGGATCCTTATTTTCCTCTCCACGCTTCACAAAAGCTTCATGCAGACATACCTTGGCCGTGGCCTTATAAAGATGCTTTACAATAGCCATACTCTTAAAAAGCAGAGGGTTTGTAACCTGCACAAAACCCTCTGCCCGCTTTCAAAATCCTTCAATTCTCCTTTTCTGAGCTCTACCCCAGCAGCCGTCTCCGATTTTATTCCAGTCTTATCCGTATACCCTTTCCCCAATACCAATTTACCGACACAGTGCAAATGTTTCCATACCTACGCAAATCTGAACCTTCCGCATTAAACACGTACATCCGGAAATCCACTTCCCGGAAATCGGTACAAAAAACCGTCCTACCTTTCGGGCCCGCCCTCTTTCCGCTTTACTGTTCGTTTCAATGGTTATACTACAGCCATACAGCAGCAATTTATTACATACCTCTGCAGCCAAAACAGCTGTTAATACAGAATCAATTCCGCCAGAACCACCTCGTATCAAAGCGTTTAAATCATGACTCAGAACATAAGTTTCCTGGTACTGACGAAGGCATCCGGCTATAGATAACCAATCATTTTTTTGCGTATATATTTTCATAATAATTGATAAAAGCATTATTTACCAGGCGGTTTCCGCCGGGAGTAGGATAATTTCCCGAAAAATACCAATCTCCCGCATGTCCTTTACAAGCCTGCCGGAGATTTTTTATCGTCTGATAAACAATTTCTATTTCGATAGGACTTTCCTCCGGACGTACCATACGGGCAATGCGGGCCGAGATTTCTTCATCCTTAAAAGGAGCATAAATTTCCCTGACATAATTTACAATCTCTTCTTTCGGTAAATTTTCCTGTTCTTTACATTTCCGGTATACTTCCTCAATGATCTTTTCCTGTCCCCTTTCTCTTAAAAGTTCAATAGCAGCATTGAAAGCAATAAATTCTTCCATCCGGGACATATCGATCCCATAACAATCCGGATAGCGTATCTGAGGAGAAGAAGAAACAATGACAATCTTTTTCGGATTTAACCGGCTCAAAATTTTAATAATACTCTGTTTCAGAGTAGTTCCTCTTACAATACTATCATCTATCACCACAATATTATCCACTCCCTCGGCGATAGTACCGTATGTAATATCGTAAACATGTGTCGCCAGATCATTGCGGCTATTGTTTTCTGCAATAAAGGTGCGCAATTTAATATCCTTGATTGCCAGCTTTTCAGTACGGATCCTCCGGGACAAAATCCGATCGGCCCGGTAAGAAGAAACATTGCCCGTCGTATCCAGCAACTCTACGCTCTTTCTCGAATTCAAATAATCTTCCAATCCCTCCAACATACCATAATAAGCTATCTCTGCTGTATTCGGGATAAAAGAAAACACTGTATGATCTGTATCATAATGAACCGACTTCAATATCTGATCCGTTAACAAATTTCCCAGCATTTTCCGTTCCTGATAGATATCCCGGTCACTCCCCCTGGAAAAATAAATCCGTTCAAAAGAACAAGGGGTTATTTTATCCGTAACGGCAATCCGGGATAATTTCATTTCACCGTTTTTCTTTATCATAAGCCCCTGTCCCGCTTCCAGTTCACGGACCTGCTCTGTGCGCACATTTAAAATTGTCTGTATAACAGGACGTTCGGAAGCCACCACAATGATTTCTTCATCAGCATAATAAAAAGCAGGACGGATCCCCCATTTATCCCGGAAAACAAAAGCATCCCCACTGCCTGTCAACCCACAGATTACAAAGCCCCCGTCCCATTTTTCAGAAGCAGTACGGATAATCGCCTCCAGATCCAGTTTCTCTTCTATAATACGATTCAATTCCATGCCGGAGACTTCCGGAGCGCTGTATTGTTCATACAATTTTTCTACCTGACGATCCAGCAAGTAACCGATTTGCTCCAAGATAATAAAAGTATCTGCATTGTGGCGCGGATGCTGACCTTTAGCTACGATATCCGTCAGAATTTCATCCACATTTGTCAGATTAAAATTACCTGCCAGACAAAGATTCCTGCTCCGCCAATTGTTACGCCTTAAAAAAGGATGTACATAAGATATTCCGGATTTTCCGGTCGTACTGTAACGTAAATGTCCCAAATACAATTCCCCGACAAAAGGCAGCTTTTCAGGAGGTAGCTGCCCGTCAGTCTGCTGAAGGGTCATCTGCTGATTTATACGATCGAAAACCGCACTGATGGCCCCGCTCCCCAATGCCCTTTCCCGGAAGATATATTCTTCCCCCGGCTGTGCATTCAATTTGACACAAGCCATTCCCGCTCCTTCCTGTCCGCGGTTATGCTGCTTCTCCATCAAAAGGTAAAGGGTATTCAACCCGTATACGGCAGTGCCGTATTTCTGACGATAATAGTCCAGAGGTTTTAAAAGCCGGACGAGTGCTATACCACACTCATGTTTAATCGGATCACTCATATATTATTTTTTATTCAACAGAAATTTTTCCCTGACGTTCGGCAGCCCATGAGGGCCGAAACAGTATTTTTCTTTCACAGATTCCTTTCTATCAGCAGATAAATAACAATTTCCGGTATTCAGGCAAAAGCCGCATTTCATCGTCAATATATCATTCCAGTTTATCAATATGATAACATATTTTATCGAAAAAAGGGAATACGGTATCGTAATAAGCAATCGCTTTTTCTCTTTCATCAACCCTTTTATTTCCTTTTTCCGGACATTAGATAACTGTTCTACGATATTTTGCATCTCTGAGATATGTGCAGATCACCATCCAGCCTTTTCCTTCCCCCATAATTCCCTTATTCCCCTTTTCTTTCCCTTCCTTTTTCAAACAATTGAACATTTATCCTCTTTTCCCCCCGATCAAGCCTCTTCACTATACTTTACATGCACAGCCAAAATCCGGACTAAATTTAATAATTCAGAATTCAAACCTTTATTGTTTTTTATCGCCTTATTAAAAGGCACATGCACAATTTTACCTTTTACGATCCCGATCATAATACTTTTCTGATCATCCAGTAAAGCTTCAATTGCAGCTGCTCCCAAGCGACTGGCAACTTCCCGGTCGAAAGAACTGGGATTCCCTCCCCTTTGAATATGTCCCAGAACAGAAACCCGGATATCAAACTCCGGATGCTCTTTTTTCACTTTCTCAGCAATTTTATAAGCTCCTCCGGCTTCATCCCCTTCTGCAACAACAACGATCCCGCTGGAGTGCTGCGGATCGTACACCTCATTTACATATTTCTCCAGCTCTTCCAGATCTGTTTTCAATTCCGGCACCAAAATCGCACCTGCCCCACTTGCAATGCCGGAACGCAAAGCGATAAAACCAGCATCCCGCCCCATTACTTCTACAAAAAACAACCGATTGTGAGCGGTAGCGGTATCCCGTATCTTATCAATAGCTTCTACTGCTGTATTCACTGCCGTATCGTATCCGATCGTACAATCCGTTCCAAATAAATCGTTGTCAATCGTCCCCGGGATACCGACCACGGGTATACCGTGTTCCTGCACCAATAAACCGGCTCCGGTAAAAGAACCGTCCCCTCCGATTACAACCAAAGCGTCAATTCCCCGGGCAGCCAACTGTCCCGCTGCTCTCATACGCCCTTCCGGCATCCGGAACCCAGCGCTCCTGGCAGTTTTTAAAATCGTCCCTCCTCTTTGGATAATATTACTCACATCTTTCGAATTCAACCTTTTTATTTTCCCGTTTATCATTCCCTCATAACCGTCATATATTCCGAACATCTGACAGCCATTATATACGCCTGCACGCACAACAGCCCGGATAGCAGCATTCATCCCCGGAGCATCACCTCCTGAAGTCAGGACACCGATTTTTCTGATTTTTCCCATAACTGATATATTTATATTCCCTTCATGATAACGCCGGAAAAACTTAAAAGTTATTTATCCTCTCCCTACTGTTTCCATTTCTTCCTTATTTTTTCATCTGTTTCTTACGGCAAATATATAATTTTCCAAAATAACCTATTATTTTTACAGGGTTCTATTTTTAAAAAGTATATATTTTATTCATATACCCCTCATAAATTTTATCGTATTATTTCAAAATATACTAATTTCTAAACCTATTCCTCTTTTTGATACAATCCCCACCTTTTTCTTTATTTTCTTTTGAATAGGATACTGCTAAAGCCTCCTTTTTCTTAAACATTCTTTTACTCAAAACTTCAGATTAAATACAGAAATATTTAAAAGTAAAAACGTAAAAATGATCCGGCCGTCTTTTAACGGACAGGGGTTCCTCCTACGGAAACAAGCTGATACTTTACCGGTTCACGGGAGGAATATTTGTGAAGAATTATTTCCCTGCTCCGTCAGTCTGTTAAGCAGTAAGCTGGCTGACGGGCAATTATCAAAGTGCAGTCAGTCTTTTGAACGTTCTCACGTTTTTACATTTTATCTCGCAATAAAAATAAAATATGGTATCTTTGGAGGACAATAGGAAACGTACAGAACTATAAAATAATCATAAATGGATAAATTTTTAAATCCGGATTTTTCTGCTGGTTTTTCTTTGGAAGAAAAATTACGGTACTACAGAAGGCTCGGGCATACTGTTCCTCCCCGGAAAATAATCAAAACCCCGGAACAAATCGAAGGCATCCGCCGGAGTGCCCTTATCAACACAGCGGTACTCGACCATGTAGCTGCCCACATTCATTCGGGGATGAGTACAGAAGAAATCGATAAGCTGGTATATGACTTTACAATTTCTCATGGAGCCGTTCCGGCCCCTCTCCATTACGAAGGTTTTCCCAAAAGTGTCTGTACTTCGGTCAACGATGAGGTATGCCACGGCATACCAGACAAGGGTATTCTGCTCCGGGACGGGGATATTGTCAATGTTGATGTATCTACTATTTTAGACGGCTATTTCTCCGACGCTTCCCGGATGTTTTTGATTGGCAATGTCTCCCCTCAAATCCAGAAATTAGTAAAAGTTACCCGTGAATGCCTGGAACTGGGCATCAAAGCTGCCCGTCCCTGGGGATTTCTGGGAGATATCGGGGAAGCCATACAAAAACATGCTGAAAGTCAGGGCTATTCCGTCGTAAGAGATTTCTGTGGACACGGAGTAGGCCTGGCATTTCACGAAAAACCGGAAGTAGAGCATGTCGGTAGAAAAGGCACAGGTATGTTGCTTATTCCCGGTATGATCTTTACCATAGAACCTATGATTAATATGGGCAGTTACGAAATCTTTATAGATGAAGAAAACGACTGGACTGTTTATACAGCCGACGGATTACCTTCTGCTCAATGGGAAAATACAATATTAATTACAGAAGAAGGTCACGAAATTCTGACTTATTGATTTATCGTTTATAGTGTATAAATGTAAAAACGTACAAGAGTATAAGTAAAAGTTTGAGAAAGGTTCTTTCTGTTTAAAAGCTACATTTTGTCATTTTCATAAAAAATAAAACTGAAAAGCTGGCAAAAAAAATGTCAATTTTTCCGTTTTTCTGTATTAAAAACCTTTGGCACATCTATTGAAATATTTCTCATTGAATTTGAGTTCATAGTAAAACCCAAATGAGTAAAATTGGAATGTTTAACTAAAAATAATAGGAGGATTTAATTATGATGCCTGTTAAAAGATCTCAAAACTGGTTACCGGGAATTTTCAACGATTTTTTTGGAAACGAATGGCTAGAAAAAGCAAATATGAATGCTCCGGCCATCAATATCCTTGAAAACGAAAACGAATATAAGGTAGAATTAGCCGCTCCGGGTATGACAAAAAACGATTTTACCGTCAAAATTGACGATGAAAATCAACTTTTGATTTCCATGGAGAAAAAAGAAGAACACAATGAAAGTCAAAAACAAAATAAATACCTGCGGAGAGAATTTTCTTATACCCAATTCCAACAGACAATGATTTTACCGGATAATATCAACAGAGAAAAAATTGAAGCTAAGGTTGAACACGGGGTATTGACGATCGATATTCCTAAAAAGAAAATCGAAGAGATCAAAATGAGCGAAAAGAGTATTGAAATCAAATAACCGGTTCCCGGTTTACCGTTGAAAGAGGAGTTTTTCAGAAAGGGCTCCTCTTTTTCTTTTCTCTCTTTCCGCCTTTACTTTTCAGACATCTAAGTATTCCATTTTTGAACAGGGGAACATTTAATTCTTTTCAAATATTTTTCTATGTTTGCATTTACGAAATCAGTGATACATTTTTAATTTCAACATATCATGAATAAAGTAGGATCTTTGATGTTTATTTCTCTCCTCTTTTTATGCAGTTCCTGTGTTTCCAAGAAAAAGTATCTGATAGCTGAAAACGGCCGTCTGTCCGCCATCGAAAGAGGGGAAATATTACGTAAAGAATTGTCCGGTTCCAGGGAGGAAAATTCCCGTTTGTCTCTTCGTATAGACAGTCTGCTGACAGATACGACAGAATTGGGAGGGATCATCCGGGCCTATCGAAATCTGCTTTATTCCAATAAATCGGAACAGGAGAAATTAAATGCCATGATACAGGAGAAACTGTCGGTTTTAGACGATAGAGAAAAAACAATACGCGAATTACAAGGGCTGATTGACGCTCAAAACCTGAAAGTAAAAGAATTATTAAACAGCATACAGGATGCATTACTGGGTTTCGGAAGCGATGAACTGAGTGTGCGGCAAAAAGACAGTAAAATATATGTAGCGATGTCCGACAAACTTTTATTTGAATCCGGAAGTGCCCGGGTAGACAAAAGAGGAAAAGAAGCGTTGGCTAAACTAGCTGTTGTATTAAATAAACAGGCAGATATCGATGTTTTCATAGAAGGACATACCGATTCCAAACCAATTAAAACAGTCCAATTCAAGGATAATTGGGATTTGAGCGTCATCCGGGCCACCTCTGTCGTCCGTATTTTAACAAAAGATTTTAAGGTAAATCCTTTACAAATCCAACCTACCGGAAGAGGGGAATATAAACCGGTTGCCGACAACCAAACAGCTGAAGGCCGGACCTTAAACCGGCGGACAGAAATCATTATCGCCCCTAAACTGGATAAATTACTAAAGCTTTTACAAAACGAAACGACAAAATAAAAGAGATCATTACTCCTTTACGTCTGCAATCCACACCAAACAAATACCCGGAAAACACTGTTCCGATCAGGTATATTTCATGCCCGGCGAATACTTGTCTGTCTAACCGCTGATGAACAGACTTCCTTCGGCAAATAACAGAAACTTCTGTTCGGTCATTCGATGAAATAAAATCCATAATTCTGAAAAAGAGTTTTCCGGATATTCCTATTGTTTCCTGTATTTATAACTTATTTTGCCCAGCCAGCAGCCTTGATCTGTTCAAAATCGGTAAGATCTGTACAACCGGTAAAACAATCATTAAAAGAAGTCGGTTTTTTGAAACGATCTGTATGCTCGGCCCGCTCATACAAATGTACTTTTACTCCATCCACCATTGTATAAGGAGACTCTCCTTTTAATTTTGTTCCCGAAAAGGTAAAACTAAAATTAGTGGCACTGATACAATCATCAAAAATACCTGCAGGTACAATCTCTAAAGAAGAACAGGAATAGAAAATCTGTGCAAAACTTGTCACTTTCGAACAATTCTTAAATGTATTAGCCGGAATTTCGGTTAAAGCACACCATTTAAATGTTCCAAAAAATTCAGTTACCTTGGGATTATTAGCAAATAGTCCGTCCGGAATAGAAGCTAATTTCGTACAACCGTCAAAACAACTTCTAAACGTAGTAACAGCTTCACAAGCAGAGAATAATCCTGCCGGCAATGCAACTAAAGAAGTACAGCCATTAAAACATTCTCTGAAAGAGGTTACCTTCGGACAATTATGAAAGATCCCTGCTGGAATTTCCTTCAAAGCTGCTGCTTTATAAAAAGCTCTTTCAAATGAGGTAACAGTCAGGAAAGACTCGTTAAGATCATTTGCAACAGATTCCAGATTCACACAATTCCAGAAAGCCTCTTTTAAAGTTGTTAAACCTGTATTTCCCCATTGTTTTACAGCAGTAAAATAGTTTAAAGCATCTTTATGCGTCACATTAAAAATAGCCTTGTTTGTTCCCAGTCCTGTCACTTTTCCCGCAATTTTCACTTCATATATACCTTCCTCAGCATAAACATGGATAGGGGTAACACTCGTAACTGTTTCTGCTGTACTTCCGTCTCCCCAATCGACGATACAATCGACAGTCCCTTGTAACGGTAATACAGCCGTAGCCCCTGCAGGCACCGTTAACTCAAGAATCATCGCTTCTGCAAGAGAGGAGGCTTCCTGAATGACCCTAACGGTCTGCCCGGCATAATTTTGTTCAATACCTGCAACTATCATCACTTCTGCCGTCAAAGGGGTATAAGAAGAATTCTTGGCTGCTGTTACGATCAAATAATTATTTTCAGCTTTTAACTCCAGCCAGTCTTGCTCACACAGATATTGCCAGATGTTTGTATTCTGCATCGTAAGGCGTATCGTATCTGTTCCTCCGGCCATAGGGAAATGGATTTCCGCGGGATGTATTGTCAAGGATACTGCCGGAGCAGCTTCCTGTACAAGCGGAATAACTGCTGATTCCAAATTTTCGCCTTCCCCTGCAACAACGGTAAGTTCTCCCGTCATCGCAACAGGATATAAATTCTCTTCAGCCGTAATTGTTATTTTATTGTCCGTTTTTATTATTGTGAATACATCATTGGAAATATGCATACTCCATAATTTTTGATTGGTCTTCACGTCCACCTCCAATGTCCCTCCTTTTACTGGAAATTCTATTTTTTCAGGAGTTACTGCCAGGTCAGCTCCTTTTACCCCCTTCTGGGTTACTGTCAGTTTACAGGCCACATTATTCTCTGTACTTCCGGCCCGGACGATGATTACAGCCTCCCGGGACGTCACATGTTTATTTTGAGCAATTGTCAAAACAAGTGTATCCCCCCGCTGAGTCACTTCAAACCAGTCTCTCTTTTCTTTTACCTGATAAATCCAATCTGTCTGATTGGTTTCTATAATAACCGGCAATACTCCCCCGAGGTCGGTAAATTCAACTTTTCCGGTCGTGCCATCTTCCGACAGGACAATCGGAAAATCATCGGAACCGGACACTAAATCCAGCCGGGCTATTGCCACCGTATTATCATCATCGGAACAAGCTCCGAATAACAGTACTATTCCTACCAGAATAAAAAACAACTTTTTCATATTGATATATCTATGTAAAACCATTAATTAACCCATCCGGAAAAACCGGCCTGCATCGTTTTATAATCACTTAGTCCTTTACAATTACGGAAGCAGGAATTATAATCGTCAGGAGTAATAAACTCTCCGCCATAGCTCTGTCTTTCATATAAATGTATTTTTTTACCATCAATTTCCGTATAAGGAGATTCTCCAGCCAAAGAAATACAATCCCGGAAAGCGCCTTTAAACGAACCTGCTTTCCGGTTATTATCAAACAGTCCGGCCGGTATGGAAGACAAGGAAGTACAAGAAGTAAAGCAATATGCAAAACTGGAGACTTCCGGACAATTCCGGAACAGTTCTTCGGGAATGGAAGTCAGACTATAACAATAAGTAAATACACCAATCATTTTCTCAGCCAAAGTACAATTCCGGAATAATCCTGAAGGAATATTCAGTAAAGATTGCGTATTCCGGAAACAATATGAAAAATTAGTTGCTTTTGTGCAATTGGCAAATAAATCCTCCGGAATAATCCGCAAAGCCATACAGTTTACAAAACAATCACTGAAATCGTCTGCTGCAATACAATCTTCAAAAAGATCTGCCGGTAATTCTACTATAGGGCACTCCCAAAATGTCCCGACAAAAGCTGTTGCCTTCCTGCAATTGGCAAACAATCGGTTCGGAAGAGAAGTTAAAGAGAAACACTGATCGAAACAAGAACGAAATGTCTCAGCATTCACAGCATTTGCAAAAAATCCTTCCCCAATTTCTTTCAAACCGGTACAACCTTTAAAAGCGTATTCAAAAGAAGTTACTCCGGCAAAAGATTCATCTGTATCGGAAGGCAGAGATTCAATATTGATGCAACGGTAAAAAGCATACCTCAAGCTAGTGAGCCCGGTTTTCCCCCACTGTTTAATCCTGGAAAGATATACTCTTTGTTCATCTGAAAAACCGATCATAGAATACAATTCCGGAACAGTACCTGAAATCCGGACTTCATAAGTTCCGGCAGAAGTATAGGTATGATTCGGAGGGGCAACTGTCAAATTATCGATTTTGGTATCTACTTCTTCCGTTTGTCCGTCCCCCCAATCTATGGAACATTTCACTTGTCCGCATATCGGAAGCATAACCCGGGAACGGGCCGGTACTGTATATTCCAGTACTAAGCTGTTGTCATTTTGTATAACCGTAATGGTAGCTGTATCCACATTTTCTTCTGTTCCTGCAGTTACCAAAACTGTAGCCGTCAATTGTTTTCCCGTTTCATTTTTTGCGGCACTCAACGTTAAAAAATCGTTCCCTTTTGTCACTACCAACCAGTCGGCAGAAGGAACAGCATCCCAGATTTCCTGATTCGTCTCCACTTTCACCTTCTCTGTACTTCCCCCACAAGCTAACATGACCTTATCAGCACTAAGAGTTAAAGAAGCATCCTCTGTCAACGGGGTATAGACGACTTCGTCCTTATCGTCCGAACAGGCCCCCAAAAGAAGGAATACTCCAAAAATCAAATAAAAAAATTTCATAACAGTAATTTTAGGTTAATAATTAGATAAATAGCACATATCCCAAAAACAAAAAAAAGATTCCCTGGTCCTCCACAGGATCTCCCCTTTTCATTTTTTACGATATATTTCTAAAGAAACAAATATATAATTTAATCTTAAAAATTAATAAATTTTATCTTAAAATATCTTTTTGTTATATACCTTTTTGCTGTAATCTTATCGGATAAGGAGAAGAAAAATTCAAACCTGAGGCAAAGAAGAGGGGGCAAATTGCTTTTACAACATTCTCAGAATTTAAAAGCATACGTGCGGTACTGCCCGAAACAAACACAAGAATTTTCAGGCAAAATTAAAACAGGCTTAATCAAACAATAAAAATGATTACCGATTATTTGAGAAACGGGGAGATGAAATTATTTATGTTCTCCAGTTTTATGAAGTCATTTTCTTCCGAACCGGATACAAATATAAGTAATACAGTTTTTAGCCGAGCTATAAATTAAATCCGGGAAAATGAAAGCAAAAGAGTAAATAACATACCCTATCAATTTCTTTTCTCATAAACCTTCGAGCAGCATCAGCATAATCGTAGTCAATAGTGTTACAAACTTATGATCCGTGACACAGGAACAGTCCAACGATTGCTTTCGATTCCTTCAATGCCTGTCTTATACCGGCTAATACCAGCAAAATTTTTGCTATATAGCCTTACAACCGATTTTTTATTACAGGTTTCCATGATGATATAAATACAATTCAATTACTACCTGTTCGGGGGTATCTAAAATAATTCACATTTTCTATAATTTAGAGCTTGTTTTTGTTCTGTCTATAAAAATACCGCCGGCCTCCTGCTATTAAGTTTTATCAGGAGGCCAACGGATATAAGGTATAAATCCGCAAACAAAATATATATAGTTCCAAAAATAGGGTGCTTTTTTATTTACCAATTTATCGGGTAAAAATCATAAGGATTCACCCGAAGTGTAACAGCGTCTATAGCTTCACCGGATTCAATAAGGTTATCCAGGTCAAAATGGAACCGATAAAGAAGGTTGTATATGGTTTTCATAATCTTGTGAGTAAAGGGAACAGTACTTTTATTTTGAAAATAATGGAATAAAATTTCTTTTATCACTTTATGTCCGGGATCCGTTTGTATAAGAGAAAAATAGTCTGTCAATAATTCACTGATAATATCTAAGAAATTTATATAGGTACCATTTTTTACTTTTACAAAGGAATCCAAGTGATTCAAAGAATAAAGAACAGGTTTATAAGCTGTATCCGTATAGAAGATTTCAGTTTCTTTATGCCAAGAATCTTCCAGAAGATAAGTGCTTTCATTAAGCATTTTAATTCGATAAATCGTACTGGAGACAGAAGGATTGATTACCCTTACATCATGAGGATAGTAACTTTTCATAATTTCTTTATTCATATTCCAAAATTTTAAGAGTTTTTATCTAATCTCCTAAAACTGGTGTAAATGAACTTCTAAACATAATTTTTATAATATTATTTTTAATAATAACATAAGATAAAACAATGATATAAAAATCCCCTCAGCTACTACGGGGAGGATAAGGGTAAATAGAGGAATTCAAATTAATGTATATGCTGAATTTTCAGAAAATTAACATCTGTTACCTTATAGGAATAAAAACAAAAAGATGAGAAGTAATACCCACAAGTCAGAAGGGCATAAAATAATGACACACAGAAGCAAAAATTTCGTGTAACATTATTCAATTTAGACTTATAAAATTGAAGCAGGCTTATTTTTAACACAAATAGGGGATCAAATACAATGTATCTGACCCCCTATTATTTTGTAAATCATTTATTTTCAACAGAGCCACTTGCGAGACTTGAACTCGCGACCTACGCATTACGAATGCGTCGCTCTACCAGCTGAGCTAAAGTGGCATTAGCGGCTACAAAAGTAATAATTATTTGATAAGAAAAAATCAATTCAATAAAAATTATATAGTTATAAAATTATTTTTATACTGCGGAAAGGAGAATCTCCGTTTCAGACCTCCCTTTATTTCCCAACCACCTGGAACACCTGCCGTAAAGTATTGCCATCGTTATCCACAATAGTCAATACATGACGTCCTTCCGGCAAATCAACTTCCATTTGGTGAATATGCCGGGTAAAGCCTAAATAATGATCGTCAATATGCCAGTACACTTCTGCCAAAGGGTTCCGGTGAGCGAGTTCAAATACGGCGGCACCTCTTCTTCCGCCAAAATCCCGGGGAATAAATACCCGCATCCCTTTCTGCGGATAGATCATTTCCATAACATCTCCGCCAAGCGGTTCACATCCGGCACGATACGGGGGCAGTTTCCGGTAATCACTATGAGTACGAGAATAATACCATTCCTGTACAGGAGTTAATACAAACCAAGGCTTCACCTGTATATTATAAACCGGTTCACAATCTGAATTTACCTGCCATTTTCCTGTAAGGTCTAAATTTATCAAACGATGGTAAGGACAGAGGTTTGTTTTGCTCCCGGCCTCACATACTTCAAGGGTATCTTTTTCTTCACAGATCATGGAAGCCCGGTAGCCGCTTTTGCGGCATATTACCGCCTCACGCATTTCTTCCGACGGCTTATATAAATGTCCCTGTACAGGCAACAATCCCGCCACTTCAAAAAGAATAGGTGCGGCAGCCCTCACGCCGACAAGTCCCGGACGTCCTTCCCCGTCGGAATTGCCAACCCAGACGCCAACAATCCAATCGGCATTTACTCCAATTGCCCAGGCATCCCTATACCCGAAACTGGTTCCGGTTTTCCAGGCTAAATCCAAATGCGAGGCAAAATTCTTCCATCCCGATTCCAGCTCAGGTCGCTCAACCTCCCGCAGGGCCTCCAAAGTCAACCAAATAGAGGCAGCACTTAAGGGAGCTTTGTCGGCAACACAAGGAGTTGATAAAAAAGATGTTCCGCTTTTCCGGCATTCCGTTTTTTCTTTCCATATTTTCAAACGGCTATATTCTCCCTCATAGTATTGTCCGTCCGTCTCATTATAATGCCGTAAAACGGATACCATTCCTCCATACATATTACATAAATCCCACAAAGAAGTCTCTCCTCCTCCCAGAATAAGGCTTAAACCATAATCATCCGGCGGTCGGTTTAAACTATGTATCCCCAACAATTTCAATTCTTTATAAAAACGGGAATAATTATACTCCTTTAATAAACGTACGAAAGGGATATTCAAAGACATTGACAAAGCCTTATCAGCAGGAACGACCCCCTGAAACGTACGGTTAAAATTAGAAGGCGCATATCCTCCGAAACGGGAGGGAATATCCGGGACTAACGTTTTGGGTAAGATATATCCGTTCTGCTGCATCAGAGCATACAAAGCCGGCTTTAAAATACTTCCCGAACTCCGGACGGACGGAATCATATCAACTTCATTTCCCCGGCTATTTCCCCAAGCCGGTGTATTCCCCACATAAGCCCGGACTTCCCCGCTGGGAATATGGGCTACCAATACAGCTGCATTATAGATATGATTTCCCCCCAACAAGCGGTTATGCCGCAAAACAATTTCATATACAGCTTTTTGTAAACCGGCATCTATATACGAATCACAAATTTCGCCCTGCCGGTTTATATCTGCATTTGCTAATAAATGAGGCGCAATATTTTCCGGATAATATACTTTTTCAGGCATGGGCTCTTCCAAAGCCAAATGGTAATCATCCTCTTCGATTTTACCCAACAAATACAATTCCTTTAACAAACGATTTCTCTTCTCTCTCAGGACCCGGACATTATTCAAAGCCGGAGCATTGGGTAAAACGGCCAAAAATGCAGCTTCGGCCCAACTCAACTGCCCGGGATCACGGTTGAAATATTTCAAAGAAGCCGCTTGCAGTCCTACGATATTTCTACCGAAAGGGGCATGGGTCGCATAGAGTTGTAAAATCTGTTCTTTTGAATAACTTTGTTCCAGGCGAAGGGTCAAAAAAATTTCCCAAAATTTCTCCGCATAGGTCCGGGGAGGATTTTTCCGGGCCAACCGAATCACCTGCATGCTGACAGTACTCCCGCCGCTTACTACTTTTCCTGATTTTATATTCCGGTACATCGCCCTTGCCAATGCATACCAATCCACCCCTTTATGCACCCAAAAACGTTTATCTTCAAATGTCAATAAAGCCTCCCGGTACTTTTCAGGCAATACATTCGTTCCCCGAAAACGGAATTGCTCGTCCCGAGCCACCTTTACCCCGATAATTTTCCCTTTTCTGTCAAATAACAGTGTAGAATACGGCACATCAAACAAAGGCCGGGGTAATACATTCCACCAAAAAATAAAATAAAACAGATAAAGGATAAAAAATAATATATAGAACCGGTAAAATCTCATTTTTCTATTCCGCTAAATCAGGTAAATTTTTACCTTTATCGGGTAAAGATAGTAAAAGAAAAGCTTCGGGGAAATACTCTTCCGTTAACTCATTTATTTCCTTTTCCACCTTTTTCTTCCAGGTAATTCTCAACCGGTAATAAAACGCACAAAACGGTCCGCAAACTGAAGGTATAATAAAGTCCAAACCAAAAAACGCGCAAAACGTCCCAGCAACATGTAAAAAGCAGAAAGCCTGAAACTCACTTTATAAAAACCCAAAGCGATTGCAAAAATATCTCCGATAAAAGGTAACCAGGTAAAAAAAGCTAATCCGGATCCATACTTGCCGATCCGGTTCTTCTGACGGGCTAATTGTTCTGGCTTTACCTTAAACCACCGTTCCAGCCATTCCCATTTTCCCATCCAGCCAATCCAGTAAGATGTCAATCCTCCCAACCAATTTCCTAAAGTAGCTATAATCAAACATCCCCATACATTCCCTCCCAGGGCCAAAATGCCGATTAAAAGTAAATCAGCACTGAACGGTACAATGGTAGAAGCTAAAAAAGAACCGATAAATAACCCCCAATATCCGAAATCAATCAATGAATCCATAATACTTCCAAAAATAGAAATAAATGCATAAATGTTCAAGCGTTCAAAGGGATAAAGGTTCGAAAGGATAAAATGATTTCAGAAGGCCATTTTAACAGAATTTTCCGCCGTTTTTCCGGATATTTTAAAATTATCGGGTTGATTATTTTTCTTTTTATTAAATTTTCGTACTTTTGTGACCTGAAAATTTAACAACAAAAATCAAATGTGTTAAATTTATAACTTTTCAGGGTTTTTACACCATTAAAATAACATATTATGAATATCTATTTTAGTTTTAAGGAAATCTTCAGTGCTTTTATTGTATTGTTTGCAGTCATCGATATTCTTGGATCTATTCCGATTATATTAGCCTTAAAAGCTAAAAATAAAACGATCAGTGCAGAAAAAGCCGCTATTTTTTCTTTCGTCATATTAGTAGCTTTTTTATTTGTAGGAAATTCTTTACTGGCACTTTTTAATGTAGACATTTCTTCTTTTGCTATGGCCGGAGCATTAGTGATTCTGGTGCTGGCAGTAGAAATGATTTTCGGAATAGAAATATTCAAAAATGACGGCCCTACGGATTCGGCCACACTGGTTCCTCTGGTATTTCCGTTAATTGCGGGAGCGGCATCTTTTACCACTTTATTGTCGTTGCGGGCTGAATACAATATTTTGAACATTATCATTGCTTTAGCTTTAAACTTATTATTTGTTTACTTTGTATTGAAAAAAGTCGATTATGTACAACGGGTGATTGGAAAAGGTGGAGTGTATGTCATGCGGAAATTTTTCGGGATCATATTGCTGGCTATTGCAGTACGGTTATTTACAGCTAACCTGAGCACATTACTGGATTCTCTAAAATGATCAGAAATGATCAATAAAGTTGACGAAACGGTTGGCATAAATCAGGTATAAAATGACCCACAACAGAAAACGCAGCATACGGCTTATGAACATCAGAAAAAGAGTAAGCTTGGGTTTTGTCCGGTAAAATCCGAGGGCTACGCTCGACACATCTCCCACGATGGGGATCCATACGAGCAAAGCCAATAAGCTACCGTATTTGTCTATTTTTTTCTTTTGTTTTTCCAGTTGTTCGTCTCTCAAATGAAACCAGCGTTTCATTTTTTCTTTATTTCCGGAGTAGCCGATATAATAAATAATCAAACCTCCCAGCCAGTTGCCCGTTGTTGCAATAAAAAGACACCCCCAGGGATTGATACCTGCAGCCAGCATACCGACAAAAAGGATATCCGCCCCTATGGGTAAAAATAAAGACGACAAAAAAGATCCGGCAAATAAACCGTAATATCCGTATTTGGTAAGCCATTCGGCTATTGTAAGGGTGATTATGTCAAGCCCCATAATTTACTATTTTATTAGGAGGCTTACGAAAAACAGATAATAAGGTTTATAAAGCAAAACAAGGAAAAAAGAGGCAGGCAATTTATTCCCTAAAATTCATTTTGGTTATGTACGGGGTTTGCATATATCTTTAAAAAAATATTCATTAGATCCATATTTCCCCGATCAAAATACGCCAAACGTTTGTGCATACGACTGGCAAAGGCCCGGTAATCATCCAAACGATACCGGTTAGTATATTCAAACGTATTGTAGAGCATATCGTAAGCGATATAATTCGTATCCCACAACTTATATCCTTTATAAATCCGGTTATCCGTCAAACGGGCTACTCCGTTAAAAATATCATTCCGGTCCAGTTGTTCCAATTCCCTCAATTCTTCTTCCGTTAAAGGAGCACTCACTTCAATATGAACCTTTCCTTTGGGTTCCGTTATGCCGGTAATAATACTCCCGAAATCTTCTCCGGGAGCTTTTATATATTTCTGATCCTGTGAAAGATAAAGTTCGCGGGCTTTCAAATGGTCGCAAGGTTCATACTGATAGGAAATAGCTACCGGAACAATATTCAATTGAGCGATATTCTCTCTTTTATTTGTCCCCCCGCTGAGCGCAAGCATCTTCAACACTGCCGGATCCGTCAGATCACATCCGTCTTTTGTTCGTCCTCCCCGCTGGGCAATCCATACTGATTCTTTCTTTTCTACCAGAACATGACGGATATAACGGGACAGATGCACGGAATGCTGATAAAAATCCCGGGGATTTCCTCCCCTTATAACTTTAAACATTTTATTCGACTTTCCTATATCTATGGCCATTTCGCCCTGCATCAGATTACTTCCGAATGTGATTTGTGTGGTATTAAAACCTTTCTCCACCAGCGCAATTTGTAAAAGAGCCGAATCGAGCACAATATCCCGGTGATTGGATATAAAAAGATAGGGCCGGCTGGCATCCAGACGATCCAGACCGTGACAGGTAAAACCATCCATTGTCTTTCTGACAATGGATTTAACCGCACTGTCCATAATCTTCAGCTGGAAATCTCTTACAGAACGAATTCTCCGGATCTCTTTCATTTTTTCCAGTAATATATCCCCTGTATACAACCATGACATCAGGGGGAGGAAATAAGGATTATCAGCAATCCTATTCATTGCGGGCATAATCTCCTCATCCCGGTAAGGACGTAAATCGTCAAACTGTTCTACCATATCGGTCCCGGTTAAATTTTTTTCCGTTTATCAATAAATTTCATCGGTTTCCGGTTCATATCGGGTAATTGTATTCTGTGGATTTCCTCTGAATTTCCGATTACAATGTCCGGAGCAACCCTTAACTTAGCCCGGAAACGGTCTTTTAACTCTTTAATCGTCTCTATCCCCCGCTCACCTCTGCATCCGACCCTAACCGTGACGGCATCATTTCCGCAATCATCACTATCCACTTCAACCAGATAATTCTCCACATAATCCACATTATCCAACACGTCAAAAATGGCAGCCGGGTAAAGGGTCGTTCCCTTGTATTTGACCATCTGATTCCGCCGTCCGACAATAGGGCTGATACGCAGGGTTGTACGCCCGCAGGCACAAGGTTCCGAATGAAAACAGGCCATATCTCCCGTACGGAAACGCAACAAAGGCATGGCCTCAACACCCAAAGTAGTTATGGTCAATTCGCCGACCTCTCCCATTCCTACCGGTTCTCCTTCTTCATTGAGTAACTCTGTAATAATCAGTTCCGGATGGTGATGTCCACCCCGGCCACATGCGCATTCTGTAAACGTCGTCGCCATCTCCGTAGAGGCATAAGTAGAATACAACTCAATATCCCATTTTTCCTTAATCTTTGTCCCCAATAAATTCAGCGAAAAATCCTGCTCCCTTAAATTCTCCCCAATACAAACAGCTTTCCGGATACTGGAATGCCGGTAATCAATTCCCTGTTCTTCAGCATAACGGACAATTTTCAGAATAAAAGAAGGCACAACAATAATAGTATCCGGTTGGATCCGCTGTATGGTATCCCATTGCAGTTCAGGGATTCCGTTTCCAACCCGGATAATACTTCCTCCCAAACGACGGATACCTAAAAAATAGGCCAATCCAGCCATAAAGCGTTTATCAATCGTCGTCATGAGTTGAAAAATATTCCCCGGTTTTCCTCCTGCACAAGCGAAGGAAATCGCCTCATTGTATGCCAGCCGGTCCAGATCCCGATCACTCATCGCAAAAGTCACCGGATCTCCCAATGTTCCGGAAGTCGTAATATAATCTACAATCTTTTCCCGTGGCACACAGATAAATTCCTTATTATATATTTGTAATTCTCTTTTCCCGGTCAACGGAATATACCGCAAATCTTCCAGTGTCCGGATTTTTTCCGGACGGATTCTGAATTCTTCAAACATCCGTTTATAGTAAGGAGAACGGGCAGCCAGATAAGCTAATGTATCTTGTAAGCGCCCTTCCTGATAACGTTGGATAACTTCCAATGGCTGTGTTTCTATTTCAGGTATCAACATCCGGTATTGTTTTCTAGTTTTACATTTCTGATTCAGTGGGTATGCCTATCGGCACCATTTATTTTTTCAATTAAAGGTTCTATTCCTCCTATCATACTGGCAACCGTAATCATTGCATTCAGAGGTACTCCTAAAATTCCGTGCAGATTGAGATTCTGTCCTGTCAGTAAAAGGTTTTTTACCTTTGTATAAGGAGAAATATGAGATTGTTCCAAAGCCCGAAAATCTTTTACATATCCGTAAAGCGCTCCTTCTTTTGAGCCGGTATAGTCCCTTATCGTCAATGGTGTCGCACTAAAATAATGCTCAATTTGCCCGCAAATACCAGGGAAATAGCCTTCAAGTTTACATAACACCCGTTCTTCACAAGCTTTTTTAAACGATTCATAATCTTTCCCTCTCTGCCCGGTAGTTGTATTTTCCCAAAGCCGTACATCTTCAAAATTCATCAGGCAATTAACGATTATTTTTTCGGCATATTTTTCTTCACTTTCGGATTCCGGAGGAGTCATTACCATCATTCCCATAGGCCATTCTTCCGGCTTATAATTCCCGACTTTCCAGATCTGATCGTAATCGTCGGTACAATAAATATTACTATTCAGATAAGGAAATGTATTTTTCCTGACTTTCGCAAACAGGATAAAAGCCGAATAAGTGTTCGGCATACTTTGTATGCGGTTCCGGTAAGCTTTTGTAAATTGTGCCGGATCGATCAGGTTAAGCGTAGTAAACGGATGTAAAGCGGAAATATATTGCAGGGCCTTATAACGCTTTCCTTTTTCCGTAACCACATACTGTACTTCGCGGTCCCGGGTTGCGATCTCCCTTACGCCATCCCCACAAATCACCTCTCCCCCGTGTTTCCGGATGAGAGCACACATTGCGTCTGCCAATTGCTGACTTCCTCCGACAAAACGGGAGGCTCCTTCGATAAACAAACGGTTGATGATGGCATGTACATAGAGGGGTGTCGTATCATACTTACCTGCGTAGAGCGCATTATTCCATGCAAGTAAATTCTGTAAACGGGGATCCCGGATATAACGAGCAATAAATTCCCCAACCGGACGGATAATCGTTTCATCCTGATATAAATCCGTCCTGCCTTGATCCGGCAACCGCATATTACAAAGGTAAAATCGGTCTGCCACAGCATAAAGGGCTTCCGTATAAAGGCGGATATTATCCTTCTCCTCCGGAAATAACTTTGCCCAACCGGCTATAAAATGCTCTTTCCCTTTTCCTATCGGATAACTTTTATTTTCACTTTTTACATAGACCCGGTCGAAAGCTTCCGGATCCAAAGGTTTAATCTTCAACTGATCGAAAATACCCAGATAGGAATAAAATTTACGCAAAACCCCTCCCGGCTGAAATCCGCTGATATAATGAATTCCAGTCTCATACCGTACACCTTTTCTTTTAAACATATGCAATCCACCGCCTGCTACAGTATGTTTTTCCAGCACTGTTACCCGGTATCCTTCTTTACATAACAGGCAAGCTGTAGTCAACCCTCCCAATCCTCCTCCTATAATTACGACTGTTTTTTCCATTTCCCGATATTTTTCATACTTCATTAATGGCACGAATAATCGTATTTATTCCTACTAATTCGGCACAAGTAAGCATAGCCCCGGTCGTCACGCCCAGCATCCCGTGAGAATTGGTATTTTGACCTGTCATAAATAAATTGGGAATATATGTCCGTTGTGAAACAACCGTCTGTACCGGACTATTCACATCACGCATAATCCCGTACATAGCCCCGGCCGCTGTTGCCGTATAATTCTCATATGTCAAAGGGGTAGAAATTTCGTAAAATGCGATTTTTTCCCGAATACCAGGAAATTCACGGTTCAGAGCCTCAATCAACTGTTGCGCCCGTTTTTCCTTAAATCCGGCGTATTCTTCCCCTCTTTTTCCCACCCTTGTTCCCTTCCATTTCAAAACTTCATCGTAACGCATATAAGAAATCAGCAAGGCTCCCTCACTGAAATTTCCCCCATCCTCAGGAGCCTGATGCATATAAAGATATCCACGGGGCCAATCCGTCTGGGTATACCCGGCACAACTCCATATATCCGGCACATCATAATGAAAAAAATTACTATTGTAATAAGGGACCATCCCTTTTTTAAAGCCCAGGTAAACTGTAAATCCGGCAATCGTATTTTCCAGGTTACGGATGCGCCGGCAATAAGAACGCTTTACCATACTCTCCTCCAATAAACCGATCATCGCCTGCGGGTGAA
The DNA here is from genome assembly GCF_937966165.1 of uncultured Odoribacter sp. Taxonomy (NCBI): domain Bacteria; kingdom Pseudomonadati; phylum Bacteroidota; class Bacteroidia; order Bacteroidales; family Odoribacteraceae; genus Odoribacter; species uncultured Odoribacter sp. The sequence continues at coordinate 20,091 of NZ_CALCLB010000006.1, read as the reverse complement.
TGGCAGAGATAAAATATTTTCCTTCCACAAAACGTCCGTCCCTTAGTTTTACACCCTCCACTGCCTGAGCTGTCCCGGTCAATGCGGTTACTTCACTCTCTAACCAGACCTCTCCTCCCATACAGCAAACCGAATCACTCAAAACATCTGCTATCTGTTGACTCCCGCCTACAATACGGTAAGCACTCTGAATGTAGGAATGATGTAAAAAAGCATGTACATAAAAAGGAGTTTTTCCTTTCTCTCCGGCATATAAAGGAGCATTTCCGGCCAAAACATTCCTGAGTACGGAATCGGACGTAATATGACTGATATAATCACTGACACTGGTTTTAACATATTCCGTTTCCAAAGGCAAAGTTTGCACGACCTCTTCCAAACGGGAAACCGGCGAACTAGTCGCGATCCTCCGGATGACTTCCACATAATGCTCCAAAGCTTTTCTCTCTTTCGGGAAAAAAGCAGCCAACCCCTCTATGTAAGCCTTATATCCCATTGCTGAAGGATAATGTTGCCCACCGTAAGAGATGACATCGAATGCCTCTTCATCCAATTTTCGCAATTGTACCCGGCCGGTCAAACCAAAATACTTCCAAAAACGGGAGAGCGGCTGTCCCTCTTCCATACTTCCGATATAATGCATCCCGGTATCAAAAAGTGTCCCTTTCCGCCTAAAAGATTGCAAACATCCTCCGATAACGGCATTTTTCTCTAAAACGACCACGCTATATCCCTGTTTACACAAGATATAAGCACTCAATAAACCGCCTAATCCCCCACCGATAATCACAACGTCGTATTTCATGTCACTCATTTTACCGTTCAAATTACACAATCAAACATCTCATCTGTTAGAGCTGTACTTTTTCCCACCCGATATTCCAAATGCCGGGGGCGTAATGGACAACGGCCGGCCACTGCAATTTTATCAGCATCCTCGTCCAAAGCTACTATTTTTATATCTTTCCGCACCAAAGCACAAAGTAAAGCGAAAGCCCCTATTCCGCATTGTCTTATCACAATTCGGGCGCCAGCAGGAATTTCTGCAATCTGTCTTTCCTGCTCCGTCCTGTTTTTCAATTCCCGTTGGGCTTCCCTTTTAATTGCTGTTCCCTTATAACGATAATTTGCCAGCACGGCATCCTGCCAATAGGATGGAGTCTCTGATTCTTCAACCATCCGGGCATACTCGTTTATAAAAAGGCGACGAACCTGTTTCGACCGATCCGCATATCCGAGACCGTAAGAAACATCATCCGGCAGAATACGAGGCAAAATATGAACCGTCACTATACCTTTACGTAATAAAAATTCCCGTTTAGGCAAAACATGCCCCATGCCATGGAACACCACAGGAATTATATCTATATTCAATTGTTCTGCCAGATAAAAAGCTCCCCGATGGAAACGCCGTACCGAACAATCTTCCGAACGCGTACCTTCCGGGAAGACTACTATGGAATACCCTTTGTCCACAAAATTCCGTAAACGGCCGATGCTATTTTCAATGCCTTCTTCTACCGGCCAGAAATCCGCAAACCGAATGATCCGGCCGTAAAAAGGACAATTCCAAACCCATTCGTTTGTAAGCACAATGAGTTTAGGTGACAACATTAATACATACATCAAATCGATATGAGACTGGTGGTTACAGACAATGACGGCAGGCTTGGAAAAATCCTCTTTCCCTTTATTCACAATATTACTGGAAATACCGGGCAAATGATCCACCACCCAGCGGGACACGCGGCATAACAACTGATGAAAACACAATTTCCGCCCCATCGTCGGCTTTCTTATTCCCAGCAAAATAGATCCATACACCGTCAGTAAGGCACTTCCCGCCAGAAAAACGGTAAATGCATAAACGGTAACCAGTAAATCCCGTAAAGTTACAGGCCTTAACCGTAAACGTCCGTTCTTTTCGGTCAACCAGCGAAAAATCAAGGGAGGAACAATAAACGCAATCCCCACAACACACAGCATACCGATTACAGTAATTACAGCCAAAGAACGCATAGCCGGATGTACAGCCAGAATCAAAGTCCCCAGCCCGATAAACATAGTCAGTGCCGATAAAGTAACCGACGTTTTATAAGAAGCCAGCATCTTTCGTCCGTAAGCATACTCATACATCAGTCCATCTACAATAAAAATTGTATAATCATCACCCAATCCGAAGATAAAGGTGGCCAGAATAATATTCACGATATTAAAATGGATACCGGCTAATCCCATGAAACCTAAAATCCATATCCAGCTCAATGCCATGGGTAAAAACGCAATAAATGTCAACTCCAGCCGTCCAAAGGCAAACCAAAGAAAAAACAACACCAGAAATCCACAGATATAAAAAACGGCATTAAAATCGTCAGAAAGGGCATAGACCATTCGTTTTGTTACGGTAGTTGTATCAAATACGAAAGCCTGCGGCTGCTTGTCCAAAGCCTCATAAATCTGTTCCTCCTTCCCCGGTTCCGCATAAAGCAATGTTACAATAGCCGATTTATCGGGCTGACAGATCAAGTATTCTTTTAACAGGGTTTCCTGTATCAAACCAAAATAGGAAAGAGACTCCACCCGGAATTCTTTCTCCCACAATGCCCGGAAAGGCCTGAATGCCTCCGGACGGAATCCGGCCTGTTTCCCCCAATTATCCGTCAGATGCAGTAAAGAATCTCCATACTTCTCTTTAAAAGCATTCCAACGGCTGATTTTTACCTGCTGTAAAGAATCTGACGGGAAAAAATAACCAATCCCGTTTACTCCGCTCAATACTCCCTCTTTCAAGAACGCATTAATACGGGGGATTTGGGCTTCATACTCTTTCAGAGCCTCATTTAAAGTCGTGCCTTCTGAAATATGATACATACTTTTTTCTCCCAAAGTAGTATATTTACTCAAAGTCTCCAGCACATTCCGTTGTTCCGGAGTCATATAATTAATTTCCCGGAAATCGGTTTCAAAGGTCACATCATTACTGTAAATCCCTAAAACAAGGGTTATTCCTGCTACAATCCATACCAACCAGGTTTTTTTTTCCGGCCGTAAATTTACCCAGCATTCCAGCCAGCGGTTTTTCTGTATTCCGATTCGTCCTCCCACCCAATGGGGCATAAAACAAAGAACAAAAAGAATTGTCCCGACCAAAGCAAAAGCCGCAAAAAGTCCTAAATCCCGCATTGCTGCAGCACTGATAAACAGAAGACTCAAAAAAGCGCCTACTGTCGTGATATTCCCGATTAGCATCGGACTGACAATATCCTGTAAAGCCATACGGGGATCAGGTTCATGCTTCAGATGGATCAGGTAATGCAATGAATAATCCACTGCAATTCCGAGAATAACAGCCCCTGTACCGATAGCAATAGCGGAAACATTCCCTTTAAAAAGACAGAGTAATGTTAAACTCAGGGCAACACCGAAAGCCACCGGCAAGCAAACCAAAAATAAAGGCCATATGCTTCGGAAAAACCATCCCAGCAAACCGACCATCAGAACAAGCGCCAAGAGCATTGTCTGCCAGGCATCGGTCTTAATCCGTTCGGCATTTGTAACGGCCACCAGGGAAGGACCAAAATATTGCACCTGAATATCCTGTGGCAAGTAAGCTATTGTTTTTTGTATCGCTTTTGCTAGAGCAGCATTCTGCACTGTCTCACTACTTTTATGTGCCAGTGTAATAAACAGCATCAGATGATCTCCGTCCTTTGAAAAAATATAATCGTCGACTAATGTATAATAATCATTTAACTGAAAATTTTTCAAGCGCTCCAGAACAGGAAGAGCAAAATGAAACGGATCCGTCTGAATACTTTTTTTGAGGACGGAGCCGGCAGGAGAGATCAGCAACTCCCGGTTTGAGGCAAATAAAGCTGCAAATTCCCCGGCATTTACGATAGAATCAATTCTCCGGTAATCTTCCGCTTCTAAAAAGTAAGGCATATTTTCAGTTAAGAAACCTGCCACAGCCGCCAATTTATCAATATTCACCCGATATTGAATATCCTTTACCAGATGTTCGTCCGTCAACGAATCCAACACTTCTGAAAATCTTTCCGCTCCTTCAATCAAACGCTCCCGTATTGCCTCTTTTTCCTGCAAAGTATCCGTAACAGAAAACCGGACAAAAATCTTATCGGCTATTCCGATATGGCGGTAAACAAAACCCAAACGCGCATTCTCCGGATTATCCGGCAAAAAACCGGTAATATCCTCTTCCAGTTCCACCCGGCTTCCGATCCACCCCATAGCAATCAAAAGCAGGACAGGTAATCCGATCCGCAATCCCCGCCTTCGGTGTAAACAGTCGTATAATTTCAAAAAAAATCCGGTCATTGTCTCTTTTTCTGAATCAGCCGGTATAATCGTTTGGGATAACCATAAAGTATAGCCCCGCCAACCAAAACCGTATTCAACATACTAATCCTTACAAAATCCCGGAACGGACGGAAATGAGTCACTCTCTCTCCGGGAGGAGCATAAAAAACATTTACAGGAACGGCTTTCAAGGGTATCCCTTCCCAGGCTAACCGTACTAATATTTCAAGTTCACATTCATACCGTTTCGTAAATATACGCATCCGCTGTACCGGCTCTAAGGGATACAGACGGAACCCCGACTGTGTATCCGGGAAACGAATACCCGTTTGTACCCAAAACCAAAAATTAGAAAAACGATTGGCAAAAGTATTTCCCTCCGGCATATGCCGCTGTTTCAATAAACGGCTTCCAACAATAAGAGCTCCGGACTCCCGTTTTATCTCTGCTATAAAACTAACGATATCCTCGGCCTGATGCTGTCCGTCTGTATCCATTGTCAGAACATATTTAAAACCATTTTCCCAAGCCAGCCGAAACCCTTGCTGCAGAGCATAGCCTTTTCCCCGGTTTTTCGGATAGGAAATCGTCTCAATACGAGCTGCAAAATGCTCCAAAACCTCCGTTGTCTTGTCTGTAGAACCATCATTGACAACCAGTATTGAAGAGGTATAAGGCATCAACCCTTCTATTACCTGAGCCAAAGTACCGGCATTGTTATATGTCGGCAATACCGCACATATACCGAGTTGCTGTAATTCACTGGCCATCTCCATTCTTTTATCTTTTAGCCCTGTATACCTATAAATTGTATTTACCCCTTATATACCGCACTGATTTTAGCAAATACTTTTTCCTTATCCGATATTATAATAGATGCTTCAATACCTTCCACTCCCTCAGAACATCCGATTTTAAATACAACCTCCCGGTTTTCTGCAGGCCGAAGCACATTCAGGAACTTGATATTTTTTGCCCGCACCATCCGCAGTGGCTTGTGAAAATATGCAGCAACCAACTCCTGGCATATCTGCAAAATACAAACCCCGGGAGTAACCGGGTTGTCCGGGAAATGAGCCTTATAAATCAAATGTTCCGGATTAAGCCGTATCCTCGCCTCAAATCCCTCTTCCCTCTGCTTCTGATCCGTTATTTCATAAAAATTCTCCCACATCTCTCTTTACTAAAAAATCGTTTTATTCCTTCCACTGAAAAAAGGAATGATCTATTCCTTTGTTTATTTTCTTATTCACAAATTCAATACGTGTTACATCTTCTCCCTGCCGCATCTCCACAGCTTGAATGGTATGCGCCTGTACACTAAATTCCAGAATCAAAACATCCATTATTTGCTGCAGTCTCCGGCTCCGGGACCTCAGGCTGATACGAAAGAGGTCCCCCTTACAGCTATATGCCGGCTCAAATCTTTCTTCGTCAACCAGCTTTTCCCCCCGGATACAAGCCAAAATCATTTTACCCATCTCGCCAAAAATCCGGCTTCCCCCACTACGATCCGTTGTTCCATCCTTTCTCATCCCTGATTTTCCTTTATTAATTATAAAATAATAAGCTTGCGGTTGCAAATATTCCCACCGTAAACAATCCGGCTTTTCGTAATACATCCGGCCTTCCGCCTCCGCTGTTTCCCGCAAAATAGCTATTTCTTTCCGCTGTATAAAATCACACTCAAAAGTTTCTATTCCGGCAGAAATCCGACGGATTTCATCCAGCATTTTCCGGAGCTCCTGCCCTTCCAACGGTTTAAACTCCTGTCCGTATCCTCCCGCAATTCCCAATAATACTCCCCAGACGATCATACAAAATTTACGCTTCATTTTCCTAATGTTTAGCAACGAGTATCACTCCTATCATTATTAAAATCACCCCTATCCAACGGGTCAAAGGCACAGTTTCCTGAAACACGAATACAGCGACCAACATACCGAAAATATAACTGATACTGATCATCGGATAAGCCATACTGAATTCAAAATGCCGCAGTATATACATCCACAACAAGGTTGCAATCACTATGCTGCCTCCTGAACAGGCCAATTGCCAATTGACCAGCAAATCCCGGAAATAAGTCCGGCACAATTGAAAATTTCCCATTCGTGCCAAGGCAAATTTCAAAAAAACCTGTGCGAGCACCAGAAAAAGACTCTGTATGGTCGATAGCAGTATCAATTTCCACATGATGACAACAATATAAATGAATATTCTTTACCTTGCCAGTGATTGACCACCAAAAGGCGGCGCACTCCTTTAACCTCCTGTCCCGACAAGGTCAAATGTGCCGGAACAATACCGCTCTGCAAACAAACACAACCCACAAATACTCCGTACGCAGTTGCCGTAAAAAATTCTCCGCAAAGGGGTTTATAAACCATTTCTTCCTTCCCGGGCCATTTCCCCGGCCCATCGTACAAACAATCGTTTTGAACATCTCCGTTTTTCCCCGTCATGACTACGTCCACCTCCCCGGGATCTATTCCATACCTTTTCAGGAACAGAAAAGCTTCCTGTTTCAAGTCTACACTTCCATAACCGATTTCCACGCTTTCCAGGCGAGCATACGCTTTTCCATCCTGTTCCTGCGACAACATAAAGGCAATACTTCCTTCTCCGGCAAAAGTACCTTTTCCGGGAGTTTGCACGATTTGTAAAGAATTGATTTCTTCTTCCCGCCAATACCCTAATTTCCCCAACAGATTGAAATAAGTCGGCGTCAACTCCTCATGTCCCCCTACCAAGGCGGAATGTATCCTTTTATTTGCAAATAAAAGTCCTGCCTCCTGTAACGCACTTTCAAAAGAAATTCCCCGATGAACATGCGTATTGTTATAACCGTGGCATTTTATACGGATGGCAATCTGTGAATTGATCGTATTGTGTGTAGAATGGATAAAAAAAGCCGGGCGCAGACATTCTTCCCCTTCTTGTACCATTGCCCCTAAAAACCGTTCTGTGTCTTCCACACATCCCAAACCAGTACCCGATAGTATTGCATCTGGCATAAATTCCCCGGCCTCCCTCATAGCCCACATAGAAGAAACAATTGCCCGCTTTATAATAGGACTCATGCGCCGGGCTGCCATCGGTTCGATAAACTGACGGAAGTCCGGTTCAATACACCTTACCTGAGGCGTTTTATATGCAAGCGGATCAAAAACTCCAGCAACAGACAAAGGCTGCTGTATTGAAACAGCCCCTATTCCCCTGATATATACATTCAATGCTTTCATGTTTTTGCTCCTCCTATAATTCTGAAAATATCAATGTCGAATTATTGCCGCCAAAGCCAAAAGAATTGGATAATACATGCCGTAAAGAAATATCTTGCAGGAGTTCCCGTACAGGTTCAAAAAGCAATTCCGGCATTGGATGTTGAAAACGTAAGTTTGCCGGAATCATCCGGTGCTTTAAGGCCAAAATGGAGATAACCGCTTCTACGCCGCCGGAAGCACTTGTCGTATGTCCTGTCATCGCTTTGGTCGAACTCACATAAGGCACCCGGTTTCCAAAAACCGCTGTAATGGCTCTTCCCTCCGATAGATCGTTATTCCGTGTACCGGTACCATGAGCATTAATATAACCGATCTCTTCCGGCTCCAATTTCCCCATAGAAAGTGCTTCCCGCATCGCTAATACAGCTCCTTTTCCATCTTCAGAAGAAGCCGTTTGATGGAATGCATCGCAGGCATTTCCATATCCGGACAACATACACCACGGCAGTCCCCCTCTTTGCAAAGCTTCCGATTCCCGCTCCAATACGAGATAAGCAGCTCCTTCTCCCAAATTAAGTCCCGAACGGGTATCGTCAAAAGGCCTGCAAGGTTCCTTATCCAGTATCATCAAAGAACGGAATCCGTTTAAATGGAACTTTGTAAGGCATTCTGCTCCCCCAACTACTGCTACATCCGTCATTCCGGCTTTAAGCAAATTTGCTCCCAATATGACCGCATTAGCAGCTGAAGAACAAGCTGTCGACAGAGTAGTTACATACTGAAATCCTCCGATTGCGTCGGCCATTCGTTCCGTACAGGCGCCACACTCGTGTACAGCTATATAAGCATTCATAGAGCCGTTCGTCAGAAAATCCAGATAATATTGCTCGCTCTTTTCCATTCCTCCCACAGTGGTCCCGTTGATAAAAGAAAACCGTTTCCCGGATTTTTCCCTAAATCCAGCGGACTTTAACGCTTCCCGTAGAGCAACTATTCCCAGCAAAGACGTACGCGTGATTATTTCTTCCGGCGACAAACCGAGCATTTGCCTCAATTCTTCATCCCCGTATCTGACTTCTGCAGACGGAATATCCCCATGTACTGTCTGTAAATATTTTAACCGGCCGATTCCGGAATACCCTTCCTTTAATGCCCGGCAGGTCTCTCCGATTCCCAACCCCAATGCCGAAACAATTCCCAATCCGGTTACAACGATTCTTTCCATGATAATTCCCGTCTATTTTACATCAATCCTACAAACCAGACCCTCTGTATGCTCAGTTATTTCGATTCTTTTCGATATAGTCAGCCATTGATTTTACAGAACGAAAAATTTCTCTCCCCTGCGCCGGGTCCTGTAATTTGATTCCGTAATTTTTTTCCATCAGCACAATCAATTCCAAAGCGTCGATAGAATCTAACCCTAACCCTTCTCCGAATAAAGGTGCATCATCCTGGATATCCTCTGGTTTCATCCCCTCTAAATTCAGAACTTCAATAATCTCATCCTTTAAGTTTGCTACCAATTCTCCCATAATTTTTATTATTTTAATGCGTTTATATTCTCTTCATTAAAAACAAGCCCTTCATTTTCCCGTCCTACTAACACAATTTTTGCTTCACACTTATTGTCACAACATTCCAGCCAGCCCACCAACGCCCTGTCCAAGCCAGCTGCCTCAAAAACAGTCCCGGTATAACGGCATAAAAAACCGACCGGAAATTCCGGATTTACAAAAAATGTATTTTCCCCGTAAATCCCATGCCGGATACAAATTTCTCCCAATACAATATTAGGCAAGGTATAGACAAAAACAGAAGGACTCGGGAAATAAGGTTCTCCAATAGTCTCCTGATAACGTTTGTCCGTATCCAGCGAAGCCGATGAATTCGCCAGAAAAATCGCCGTACGTTTACCATCCCCCAGGTTTTCCCCTCTCAATAAAAGCTCACTTGCCAAAAATCCGGCTTTTGCCAATACATCCATTTTGAAAAATTTCGGATAATTTACCTTAGCCGCCCGATACAAATCTCCTAAAAATTCCCTTACTGTCTCCGTACCTGAACAAAAAATAACCTCTCCGTTTACCCGGCATTCTCCCAAAACAATCTGACAATATTTTTCAATAGTCAACATATCAACCTAATTTTAAACGTATTGCAGCATTACACCCGCCAAACCCGGAAGCCGTCTTAATGCATTGCCGCATCTTTTTTTGTTCCAGGCAGGTTACTACTTGCAATTCCCGGGAAACCCCGATTTTCTCAAATCCCTTACAGGAGGGCAAAAAACCTTCCCGTAAACCGCAGAGGGCAACCACTGTTTCTAAAACTCCCGCTGCCCCTAAAGTATGTCCAAAATATCCCTTCAGGCTATATACCGGTACTCCCTGTAATCCTGCCCGTTCAAAAGCAATCGCTTCCATCTCATCATTATACAAAGTAGCCGTTCCATGTGCATTCAGGAAATCTATGTTCCGACATTCTTCTCCTTCCATCACTTTTTTTAAAGCCAGGTACAACCCCTCTCCTGTCCGTGAAGGCCCTGAAATATGATTCGCATCGTTGGTAATTCCTTCTGCAGCAAGTATAATCTGTCCTTTTGTTTTTTCTCCCCGCTCAAATATCAGGGTAGCTGCCCCCTCCCCCAAATTCAAACCGCAACGTGCAATATCAAAAGGCCGGCATAAACCGGAAGATAAAGCCTTGAACGACTGGAATCCGGACACAATAAATTCAGACAACACATCTGCTCCCACCACAACAACCCGGTCATACACTCCTGCGATTAAACAACGCTTGGCTACAATCTGGGCTACAACTCCCGAAATACAGGCATTGGATACAACCAAGGCTTTATTCGGATTGTGAAAAAAGCGGGCAATTTCCTGAGCAGAATGCCACAAATACAACTGTTCTCTATTATCCTGTCCTTTTCCCTCTTCTCCTAACAATTCCACATTTCCCTTTGTAGTCGATAAAATAAAAAGAGTCCGCTTATCCGATAAATCGCGTCCTGCCGCGGCAAAGGCAACTGAAAGAATTCCGATCTGCTCAAAACGGGTATACTGCTTTCGGGAAATTCCCAATCTTTCAGTCATATCCAATAAACGTCCTTCCTCTATCAAGGAAGCCATAAAAGGCTCCCGCACCTGCAAATAATGCTCATAATAGCGTAAGCCACTCTCATCCCGTTTCACTGCAGCTATATTTTCTTCTGTCGTAAAACCAAGAGCAGATACAATATTATCCCCTGTAATATAAACCTCCATTTCAATTTCTTATATGACTTGCCACTGCTTTTTCCAGGCTTCATAAAAATCCGGATTTCCCCAGATCAACTGATAATTTTTATCCAGAAATACCTGCATGCTACTTCCTGTTGCCACCAATACCTGCGTTCCGTTTTCGATCAGATATATCCGGTAATCGAAACAAATCTTAGCTGCTTCCGTAGGTAAATATTTTATTTCCACTAACATTTTATTCCCATAAACCAGAGGCTTTTTATAATTAAAATCCAGCTTAACCAAAGGGGCATAAAATCCTTCCCCAAAAATACGCAAATAACCAATATTATATTTCCGCCCGAATTCTTCTCTGGCATCTTCAAAATATTTAGCATAACTTCCATGCCACACAATACCCATTGAATCTACCTCGTTAAAACGTACGTCGATCTCCTTACTCGCTGTTAATACCATGTCTTACTAATTTTCAGTAATTGCAATTTTCATCTCACATTCCGCCACCAACTGTCCATTACATCTCACCGTAGCCTGTACCAAAGTCAATGCCATCACTTCATTCACCACTTCAATTCTGGTTTTCAGCATTTCATTGGTCCGGGGTAAATCCCGAATGACTAAATTCCGTAATGCTCCTATAAAACCGACCCTCACTTCCGCCTGATTGATTTTATTAAAATATCCAATCCGTGCAGCACACGTCTGAGCAATGTTTTCTATAATCCCAGCTTCCTGTAAAACGCCTTCCCGGTAAAATAAATTATCTTTCCTCACCTGAAATTCCGTCTCTGTTACCATTGCATCACAACTCAACAAACGGTCGATCATTATAAACGGCCGCTGTTGAGGTAATAAATCTGTCACCTCAAAAAGTATTAAAGAATTATTTTCCCGTCCTTCCATCTTTTAATTCAACTTACATTCTAAAATACTATGTCCCTTTGCCAAACCATCATATACCTGACAAATTTTCAAACCGGCCTTCTCGATGCAACGGCATAAATCCCGATAACCAAACATTTTACTCTTTCCATTGGCCAATGCTGTAAAATAAACACTTATTTGTGTCAAACAAAAAGATCCGATCTCATGCGGATGACGGTCCCACAAGGTTTCCATAATATAAAGACAAGTCTCTGCTTTCATAGAACAAACTGCCCGTTTTAAAATACTTACCGCTTGTTCTTCCGAAAAACAATCCAGAAACTGACTCATCCAGATCACCTCAAACCCTTCCGGAAAACAAACAGTATCATCCAGTAAATTAGCCGGAAAGGAGTAGATCCGTTCCGCACCTGCTTTTCCGCCGATCCATGTCTGCATGATTTCCAATTGTTGAGGTAAATCCAGAACTGTCACCTCTACTTGAGGAGAATAACTCACACACTTCATAGCCCAACGTCCTGTATTTCCTCCGACATCCAACAAACGACGGGGGTTATTTTTAAATACTATCTGCAAAGCTTCCTCAAAAGAACCGTCAGAATAATAATGATCAAAAGCAAACCAACTTTTCTGCACACCGGCCGGTAAATCCGGCAGCCCTTCATAAATAGTCGGCCAATTCCCCAAAAATTTCAATCCTTCCGGCTTCCCCTCCACTAAAGATTTTTCCAAATCAAACAATCCCAGATAATTTACATCCTGTATAAAATCCATATTCACTTTTACCCGTTCATCCGTCATCAAAAACCAACCGGGTTTGGCGATACAGAAACGCTCCTCTTTCCGTAATACGGTCCCTATCGTCAAAGAAGATTCCAATAAAACCTGAACTGCATAAAAAGATAAACCCGTATTTTCTGCAATCTCTTCCAATGTCAGTCCCCGAGGAGAATCAGCCAGTAATCTAAAAATCCCGAATTTCAACATTAACCGTGACACCTGAAATACAACCGGAGCAAAAGCGATTTCATTCGCCAGACGCAAAGCATCCAGAGCCGAAAAACGCTCTTTTGAATATATTTCCTGACGAGATAAAGGCGACTTCATTTTATCCATTATTTCCAAAATTCATAAAAATTATACCACTGTTCCGGGTAGCACTTTAAAATCTTTTCCAATTCCTGTACATAAGAGACAGCCAGCACTTTTTTAAGTTCTCCCCTCCGGCTACTCTGCACATCTGTTTTTAAAGGACGAATATAAACCCGGTAATGTAAACTTCCTTCTTTCATGACAAAACAAGCCAAAGCCGCTGTCTTTAAGCGTTCTCCCAAATAAAAAAAACCCGCCGGAAATTCAGCCTTTGCACCCAAAAAATCGACTTTTTCCTTCTTATTTCCGGAAAATATCCGGTCGCATGGCATACAGACAAACTCTCCATTCTTCAAGGCATTATGTATATAATAAATATGAGACATATCGGCAGTTACCGGAATCAGTTTTATATGATTAGCATTCAGTATTTCAGAACGATATTGCTGCATTACAGGGGACTCTCCTCCAAAAATCACTCCATTGATGGGTTTTACGGCAGAAGACAACAAATAACCTGCAATTTCAAAATTTCCCACATGTGCACTGGCAATTAAACATCCGGATGCCGAATTTTCAGCCTCTTTAAAATATTCCTGTCCTTCTACGGTCACCCGGAACTGTTTTCCGTTTCCACTGAAAATAGCAAATTTATCCAATACCGTTTGTCCGAAAAGATAATGATTCCGATACGTTTTCCACCATGATTTCAGATAAGAGTAACCTTGGCGCTGCCGGAAATAATGAAAAATTGCCATGCAACGTTTGCGGGCAAAAATCATGTAAAAAACGACAATAAAACGTAATCCCAGATAACCGAAACGAACATCTACGTAACGGAAAAACCAAAACAAAGAACGTTGCCCAAAGTTGCCTCCGCCTGTTCGCCCTTTCCATTCTCTCTGTTGCACACTTAAGCGTTTACTTTTTTCTCAATATAATCATAAAAAGCTCCCAGCGTTGTCACTCCTCCCATTTCCTCTGCCTTAATTTTAAAACCAAAATTTTTTTCAACAATTACTACAATATCCACAAAATCAAGACTGTCTATTCCCAAGTCTTCTTTTAACAAAGCCTCTTCCTTCAACACAGCTTCGTCAATTTCAATTTCTTCCACTAAAAATTTGTTTGTTATCTTTACAATTTCAGCACGTGTCATATCTATATTTTTAGATAATTTTTACAAATTCCATAGCTTTATGCAGGCTATATTATTCTTTTATTTTCTTTACAATCAATGCACTGTTGGTCCCTCCAAAACCAAATGAATTCGAAAGGAAAAAATCTATATTTTGTTTTTTCGTTTCCGGAATAATATTTAACCGGACAGAATATTCATCCGGTCGTTCAAAATTGAGATTAGGAGCTATAAAAGAATGCTGCATCATCAAAGTAGAATAAACAATCTCACTCGCCCCGGCCATCCAGCATTCATGTCCGGTCATGGATTTTGTCGAACTCACAGCGACTTTTTCCCCGAACAATTTATAAATAGCTATTGCCTCATACATATCCCCCAACGGAGTAGAGGTAGCATGGGCATTAATGTAATCAATCTGCCCTGCACTCACAGCAGCATCCTTCAATGCGCGTGACATAGCGAGGTAAGAACCTTCATTATTGGGCTGCGAAATATGCCCGCCATTGGAAGAAAAACCATAACCGACGACTTCTGCAAGTATGGGAGCCCCCCGCCAGACAGCATGTTCATATTCTTCCAGAATTACAGTAGCCGCCCCTCCGCTAGGCACTAAGCCGTCCCGGCCAGCATCAAAAGGACGGGAAGCTTTTGCCGGATCATCCGTCCGGACAGAAAAAGCACTCAACGCATCGAAGCTAGCCATGGAATAAAGATTCACTTCCTGTGCTCCCCCGCATACGACTACATCTTGCCAACCGTTGCGAATAAAAGCAAATCCCAAACCGATGGAATGGGAACCGCTGGCACAAGCTGCACTAATAGTCATATTTATCCCTCTCAGTTTAAAAATAGTCGATAAATTCATGGTTACCGTTGAATTCATAGACTGAAAAATAGCCGCCGAACCCAACAAAGCCGTATCCCCTTTTTCCTCCATAATCTTATGGGCTTCAATGACTGGTTTGGCAGAGGAATCATTCCCGTAAAAAATGCCGACTTCATATTGCTCCAGATAATCCATATCTATCCCGGCATTTTGCAAAGCCTCCGCAGTAGCCATATAGGCAAATTCCCCTTCTTCAGCCAGTCCCGTACGCAAACGCCGTTCTAACTTTCCTTTTAATAAAGGACGTTCTACAATACCTGTGAGAGGTGAACGATACCCATATTTTATTCGCTCTTCATCTATCCCTATTCCCGATTTTCCCTGATAAAGAGAGGTTTTTACCTCTTCCAGATTTTTTCCCAAGCAGGAATAAATTCCCATTCCAGTAATAACAACCCGCCTCATACCTCTTTTGTCATCCATAATTCCCATTCTTTCACAAATACTTTTCTATGTATACAAACCTCCATTAACAGAGATGACTTCCCCCGTGATATAGGAAGCCCGCTCTGAAGCTAAAAAACTTACCAATGCAGCCACCTCTTCTGCTGTCCCAAACCGATTCAGCGGAATCATTTCTTTCAATGTTTTTTCATCCATATCCTTCGTCATATCCGTAAGAATAAAACCGGGAGCCACAGCATTGACAGTAATCCCCCGTTTCCCCACCTCCTGTGCCAGAGATTTTGTCGCCCCAATTACACCCGCCTTTGCCGCTGAATAATTTGTCTGTCCGGGCAAACCTTTGATTCCGGATAGAGATACTATATTTACAATCCGTCCATACCGTTTTATCAACATGTCTTTCAATAGGCGACGCGTAACGTAAAAGAAACCGTTCAAATGCACATCCACTACCCTTTTCCACTGCTCGTTCTGCATCCACAACATCATCGTATCTTCCCGTATTCCGGCATTATTTATCAATACAGCGATATAATCTTCCGGATGCTGTTCTGTCCACTTCTCCAAAGCAGCATCTACCTGCTCTGCATCAGCAACATCAAAAGGGAATAACTCGGCTTTCCCGCCTTCTTCCTCAATCATGCGCCTGGTTTCCAAAGCAGCCGCTTCATTAGAAACGTAATTGATCACTACGGGAAATCCCAAACGGGATAATTCCATACAGACAGCCCGGCCAATTCCGCGGGATCCCCCCGTCACTAACGCATATTTCATAATGCCCACCTTTTATTCTTTAAATACTCTACCATTGCCCTGATTTCCTTATATTTCGGAGTATCCTCTACAAATACCGGGAAAAAAGCCCGGACTTCGTTATAAATTTCCCGGCTATGGCCCGATAATAAAGGTTGAATTTTTAAATAATCTATCGCCTGCACAATCCCCATCAGATGAACAGCCATTACCTGATAAGCATTTTCTATTACTTTAGCCGCTAACTGAGCCGCATTTGTTCCCATACTTACCACATCCTGATTATCATTATTATTGGGAATACTATGAATACACATCGGCATAGACAACGTCTGACATTCCGCAGTAGTTGAAGTAGCTGTAAACTGAGAGGCCTGCAAACCATAATTCAGTCCCAATATCCCTAAATTGACGAAAGGAGGCAGAATACCATTGATCCGGTCGTGAAACAGATAATTCAGTTGCCTTTCCGCCAACATAGTCAATTTCGTCACGGCAATTTTCAATTTATCCATCTCATAAGCAATATAATCTCCATGAAAATTCCCCCCGTGATAAATATTTTCAGTATCCGGATCTACAATCGGATTATCACAGGCTGAATTTAATTCTTCTATCAATACTTTTTCCGCATTTTCTAATTCATCCCAAACCGGCCCCAATATTTGAGGTACACAACGTAAAGAATAATAAGCCTGAACTTTATGCGTGAATATTTTCTCCTCACATTTTTTTCCGTATAATTCAACTTCCCGTTTCCGGACGCACTGACTTCCCGAGGCCCATACTCTCATCAAACGGGCCACCTCCTGCTGTCCACGATGACGTTTCACTCCATTTAATACTTCCGACATTAAGTCGTCGTAAGAAGAAGCAATCTCATTCATCATCACGGAAGTCGCCACTCCCCACTTCAATAATTTTTTAGCATATATCAAATTAACCAAACCAATCCCCGTCATCATAGACGTCCCATTGGTCACAGACAAACCCTCCCGAATATGGATTTTAAACGGTTTTAAACCATTTTTCTCTAAAACTTCAGCTGCAGGCCACCACCTGCCTTCATAAAAAACCTCTCCTTCTCCGATCAATGCCAAAGCAATATGAGCCAGTTGAACTAAATCCCCGCTCGCCCCCACACTTCCATGTTCCGGCACCATCGGATAAATCCCGCGGTTTATAAATTCCACCAATAAATTCACTAACTCCCAATGAACCCCTGATTTTGCCTGCAGAAAAGTCCCCACCCGGGCAATCATTGCTGCCCGTACATACAAAGGTTCCACCGGCCGGCCGGCACCTGTAGAATGACTCCGGATAATGTTATACTGTAAATCCCTTAAATATTGATCCTCAACACGCCATTGTGCCATTGGCCCAAAGCCGGTATTGATACCATAAATGACTTTATCTGTTATAAATTTTTTGAGAAAATGAAAACATCTCTCAATTTCTGCCCGGGTTTCCTCAGTTATTTCTAACTTTCCCTGTCTGAACAAAATAACCTCTATATCATCCAGACAAAATATTTTAGATACACGCATCTCTATTCTATTAGCAAAATATTTGCCTTCCCATATCCGTCTTTTGACAAAACTCCCTTCTTTCCCTTTTTCTATGAATTTTCTTTAACACACAAAACCTTTTAAGGGATAACCTGATCATTTCCACCACCCTGATTAAGTTGAAATTTTTATTTTCCCGCCCTATGAGAAATTCAGCTGAGCTTATAATTTATCCATTATTTTAAGGATAAAGATATACAAAAATATAATAAATCCACAGGAACCTTAAAAAAATACAATTAATAAACATATTTTATAATAAAGAAAACATCCCTTTTTCTAAGGCGTAAAAATATAAAATACGGTTATGAAACCATTATTTTATATATTCATTTTCCTAACATTTACCGTTTGCTGTACTCCCTGCCGAATTTTCACTTATAACTTTCCGAGAACGAGCGATCAGCAACATTTTCCCCGTATTTATTTTCCAGCCAGCTCAATCCCCCATCCGATTCCATCAAAGCATAATTCTACAATTCCTTCCTTAAATCAGTTCCTTCAAAAGCACCATACGCTGGCTTTCCTATGGATTCATAACGATACGATTCAGGCAGAATATTACGCTCCTCATGTAACAACTGAACAGACGCTGGATTTATTTTCCATCTCCAAATCAGTCGTTGCCGCCGTTCTGGCAATAGCCTGGAAAGAAGGCTATATTTCAGATATTTCGGATAAACTCACGCATTATATTCCGGACATTCCCCCTGCATACCAGGAAATTTCTTTGGTAAATTTATTGAATATGCGTTGCGGTATTGAGGCATCCTGGTATACATCAACTGTTTTATACCACAGCAGTCATTTGGATAAGACACTGAGAAACATCCCTTTACGTACCTTTCCCGATACAAGATACGAATATTGCAACGCTGCTACCCAATGGCTTATCCCCCTCATTGAAAAAACGACAGGCCAAAAATTTACCGACTATTTTTATCAGAAATTATGGCAGCCATTGGGTATGGAATACCCGGGGAATTGGAGCATCGATTCCCCCAAATATCAAATGGCCAGGGGGTTTTGCGGGTTAAGTACCAGCCTGCGCGATCTGGCTAAAATAGGTCTGTGTTTTCTGCATGAAGGATATTACGGAGGAAAAGAAATTCTCCCTCCAGCCTGGATAGATAAAACGTTCACTCTTCCTCCAGCTTCAGAACAATCCGGAGAGAAGTCCGTTTATAATATGCATTGGCGTATTCTAACTCCCAATGAGGAATTTTTAGCCAAAGGATTACTCGGACAATATCTGTATCTCAATAAAAAAGACAATGACCTCATTATCCGTTTGGGAAGCAAAGAATCCTCCGTCGACTGGATTCCCTTTTTCAGGCAATTGATATCTGGAGGATCCTTCTTTCACTGACGTCTTCTACCGTCTTTTTTCATTTACGCTTCTCCTTTTATTTAAAAGCTTCCATTATAGGGCGGCCAATCCACACCTGAGGCTGTTTCAGCCCGAATATCCAGGCAATGGTAGATGCTGTATCGTAAATCATTGTACTGCTATCTATAACATGTCCTGCCCGTATTCCTTTCCCGAAAATAATAAACGGGATCTGCATTTCCTGTAACGTCTTACCTCCATGGCCCTTATTTATTCCCCCATGGTCAGCTGTAAGTATAAAGACAGTTTCTTCATAAATTCCGGCTTCCTGAACAGCCTGCACAATTTGCGCAATTTTATTATCCAGTTCCTTTAATTTTGCATAATATTCTGGGGTATCGTGTCCGTATTTATGTCCCACTTCGTCGGGATTATTAAAAGCAATCATGGTAAAAACCGGCTTTTTCTCCCGGATATATTGCACTACATCCTGTACAATAGCATCCGACGAACCATTTTCTGCAGCCGGAACATGAGAAAAATGATTGACAGCCTCTTTTTCACATAAATACTGCATTCCGTCCCATTCAAAAATATAACCGATTTCCGCTTCAGGTTTCTGGTCCCTCAACAACCCAATCACTGTCGGAAATAATCCGTAATGAGAAAGCTCCCGGGAAGGAATCTCCGGTTTCTTGCTCCCCCAAGTTGTGAAACCATGAACTTCAGGACTGGCCCCCATGATCATTGATGCCCAATTACAGGCACTGGAGGAAGGCAAAACAGAACGCGATTTTAAAGTATAAGTCCCGCCTTCCATCATTCTCTTTACTGTAGGCATCTCTGCCTGAGGAACACTGTATGCTCCCCAACCATCCAACCCAATTAAAACAACATGTTTCACTCCTTTTACTTTACCAAAGAGCAAAGTAACTGTAAACAAAAAAACAATTAATAAAACAGTCCTTTTCATTATTCCAGCATTAATTTTTTCTAAGCAATCAAAGGTATTCATTTTTAAATTTAAATTATATAAAAACAACAACTTTATGAATGATACCATAAATTTCAGAAAAACAAAAGTTCCTTTCCGATAAAAATCTAATATTACAAAAACGATTTCTCAAAATACAAACAGTAAAAATCCGGACAAATCTGACAGGAATTTCAGCGGATCAGGCATAAAAAAACCCTGACAACTTACGTTATCAGGGCTTCTTAAATTCGGCATCTACC
>NZ_CALCLB010000005.1:0-219951 GCF_937966165.1 uncultured Odoribacter sp. | reverse complement strand
TGATGATATTGGGGATACAGCTTAGTAGGGCTCAGGAGAGGCAGGTAAGCGGTACGGTCACGGATACGGGTGACGGTACTACGCTTACTGGGGTGACTGAGGTGGTGAAAGAGAAAGTCACAGAAATATCCAACCATACCCGATTGCAGAAAGAAATTTGTAAAACAAGAAAAAGTAACCGGACTGAACACTTTTTTCCGGTCGCTCTCTTCTTTTATACAGCCGATCCGGAATAGAATCTTTCTTCATTTCGGAACCTCCCTTCTGTTATCTTTCCCGGAACTTCTGCAAAAAATAGTAAACGCTTACAAAATAATTCATTCCTTAAATAATTTTTTTAGTAAGTTTTTCTACTTTTGTAATCAATTATTTTCCTAAACAAAAGAAAATGCAATCGACTAATAAAAATTCATTACCTGGATTAAAAGAAAAAAGATACCAGCAAAAAAAAGATATTATCGGTTTTCTATATAAAATGGGGGAATTATCCAAACCCGAAATATGCCGCTTAACAAATATGACGACCCCTACAATCAGTAGGATGATCGATGAACTCATCGAAGAGGGATGGGTAACAGACCGCGGACAGGGTATGTCCATTGGAGGTAAACGTCCCCATATTTTTTCTTTAAATCCGGACGCAGCTTACATTATGGGAGTAGATGTCGGCCGGGAACATTTAAAAATTGCAATTTTCAATCTCCGGAAAGAAATTATCGGTGAAATCAAAGAGTACCGGTCTGTCCTGGAAGATGGAAAAACGAATGAAGAAAATTTACAATACGTCCAGGATAAGATTAACCAAACACTCGCAGAACTCAATATTTCTTATAAAAAAATAAAAGTAGCAGGCTTTGCCATCCCGGGCCTCATTGATAGTGACGGAAATTCATTTACTTATTTCGTTTATGAAGATACGAATATTAAAAAGGTTCTGGAAAAAATGCTGGGTATGCCTGTATTTATTGATAATGATTCCAAAGTAATGGCATTAGCAGAGCATACCTTCGGAGTAGCCAAAGGAATCTCGGATGCCTTATGTATCAGTGTAAATGAATGTATCGGACTAGGGATGATTTTAAACTCTCAGCCCTATACCGGCTATAAAGGAATGGCCGGAGAATTCGGCCACATCCGGATATCGGGCCTGGACGGACAATGTTATTGCGGAAAAGTAGGCTGTCTGGAAACTGTAGCTTCCGGCAGAGCAATTGTCAGAAGTGCCCGGGAAGCCATACAAAAAGGCACCAAAACAGCTATCCAAACCCTTGCCAAAGATGAAGAAATTACATTAGGTATAATTATCAAAGCCGCCAAACAAGACGATATTTTTGCCATCGATTTACTCCAAAAAGCCGGAGAAAAAATCGGAGAAGGAATCTCTACACTGATTCATTTATTCAATCCCCAGGTATTGGTGATCGGAGGAGAAATGGCTGATTCCGGAGACTTGATCATTGCTCCTATCCAGCAAATACTGAATAAGTATACCCTCACCCGTTTAAAAAATCAGTGTGAAATTAAATTGAGTGATTTGAACTCTCATTCCACCATCATGGGAACTTTAATGGTTGTAATGAAAAATCTTTATTACGATTCGGAAAGCAATTTTTCCCTTTATTAAACGAAACATTATTGCCGTAGAAATAAAAACCTTATAATATCCAATCTATGTTAATGAACACATATATCGCCACAGGCGAAGGAGCTAACAGGTATGAAAAAATACCCGTACAGATATACGAAGAACCGGCTACAGCCGTCGTTGCCGTTGCAAAAGAAATCGCAGAATTAATCCGTTCCAAAGCAGAGAAAAATGAAAAATGTGTGTTGGGACTGGCAACCGGTTCGTCCCCGATAAAATTGTACGAGGAATTGATAAGAATGCACAAGGAAGAAGGTCTTTCTTTCAAAAATGTCATCACTTTCAATTTGGACGAATATTTTCCGATGCCTAAAGAATCTGAACAAAGTTATCATTACTTTATGCATCACCATTTATTCGACCATATCGATATTGACCCGGACAATATTCATATACCGGACGGAACATTGAAATCAGAAGAGGTTGAAAAATTTTGTAAAGCTTACGACCAACAAATAGAAAAAGCAGGCGGCATTGACTTGCAAGTCTTAGGAATCGGCAGGACCGGTCATATCGGTTTTAACGAGCCGGGTTCGCTTCCAACTTCTACAACCCGCATGGTCTATCTGAATGACGTGACAATTCAGGATGCTGCAGGAGATTTCGGGGGAAAAGATAAGGTTCCGACCCGGGCAATCACAATGGGAGTCGGTACTATTCTGAAAGCGAAAAGGATTGTCTTACTGGCTTGGGGGGAAAAGAAAGCTTCAATCATTAAAGAAACGGTGGAAGGTAGTGTCTCCGATAAAGTACCCGCAACCTTTTTACAAACTCATCCGAATGTTGAATTCTTTATCGATATCCAAGCTGCAGAAGAACTAACCCGGGCCGATCGTCCCTGGCTGGTCAGTAATGTAGAATGGAATGAAAAGCTGATCCGGAAAGCTGTGATTTGGTTATGCCAAAAGGTAAATAAACCCATTTTGAAAGTAGAGAATAAAGATTATATGGACAATGGAATGAGCGACCTGATTAAGACTTTTGGTTCTGCCAATAAAGTGAATATTCAGGTGTTCAACGATCTTCAGCACACCATTACAGGTTGGCCGGGCGGAAAACCCAATGCAGACGACTCCACCCGTCCGGAAAGGGCTTTTCCTTATCCTAAACGGGTACTCATATTCAGTCCGCATCCGGATGATGATGTCATTTCTATGGGCGGAACTTTTGCCCGTCTGGTCGAACAAGAACACGACGTACACGTAGCATATCAAACTTCCGGTAATATAGCTGTTCTCGACGATTATATTTATCAGCAAATGGATATTGCAGCTGCTTTTACCCGTTTAGTGGGGGGAGATACCAAAACCATGGATGCCGCTTTTGAAAAAGTAAAGCAAATCATTGACCAACGTAAACCGGAAGATGACGAACCGGAAGAATTATTACCTTTCAAAGGGGCCCTTCGGCGTGCAGAAGCAAGAGGAGCCGACCGCTATTTAGGAATACCCGAAGATCATGTACATTTCCTGAACTTACCTTTCTATGAAACCGGTTCTGTCAAGAAAAAACCCCTGAGCCAGGCCGATATTGACATCATTGTCAAACTGCTCCGGGAAGTTCAGCCTCACCAAATATATGCAGCCGGCGATTTAGCAGACCCGCACGGTACACACGGGGTATGCCTGGATGCCCTTTTAAAAGCTTATGATATTGTATGCGATGACGAATGGTTTAAAGATTGCTATACCTGGTGGTATAGAGGCGCCTGGATGGAATGGGAAATAGAAAAAGTTGATATGGCCGTACCCATTAGTCCGTCAGAACTGTCAATTAAACGGAAATCTATATATAAACACGGTTCTCAGAATAACGGACCTGCCTTCCCGGGAGACGATCCCCGTGAATTCTGGCAAAGAGCAGAGGACAGAAACCGGAATACCGCAGACATATACAACAAATTAGGGATGGCCGAATATGAAGCCATGGAGGTATTTGCCCGCTATGAACACAAAAAAAGAAGGAAATAATTCTGATTACCGGAAAGGAGAAACCTCCTAAAGACAACCCTTTCCGGTTTTTAATTTAAAGTAAGGATTTCTAAATAAAGAGTTTTTAAATCTGAACATTATGAAAAATAAAACGACACTATTAATCATGGCCGCTGGCATGGGATCCAGATTCGGCAGTCTGAAACAAATTACGCCTCTGGGACCGCATAAAAAAGCTTTATTACACTATACAATATACGACGCTGTACATGCAGGTTTCGACAAAATCGTTTTTATCATCCGGGAAAGTTTTGCGGAAGAATTTAAAAATTTTGTAGGAAAATATGCTGAAAATTTGGCGGAAACGGTTTATTGTTATCAGGACATGAACAAATTGCCGGGAGGCCTGCCCCCAATTGAGAGAGAGAAACCCTGGGGCACCGCCCACGCCATCTGGTGTGCCAAAGACGCCATCCACGAACCTTTCGCAGCCCTGAATGCAGATGATTTCTATGGAAGTGATGCTTTTATAAAAGCCCACGATTTTTTAGCCGCAAATCAAAATGAAAAGGAGTATTGCCTCGTAGGCTATCGTTTAGCTTCTACATTATCGGAAAACGGCACTGTTTCCAGAGGGGTATGCGAAGTCGATACAGACAATTACCTGACAGCCGTTACAGAATGTACAAAAATCGGTACCTTGCCGGACGGAACAATTCGAGATGAAGAATTAGGTAAAATTCTCCATCCGGATGATGTTGTCTCCATGAACTTCTGGGGATTTACTCCTACTGTTTTCAGAGAAATCGAAAAACAATTCCTAGAATTTTATCCACAAAATAAAGATAATCTGAAATCTGAGTTTTATATTCCTAAAGTTGTCGATCAAATGCTAAAAGAAAAAACAGCCAAAGTAAAAGTATTAAAAACAAATGCCAAATGGTTCGGAGTGACTTATAAAGAAGATATCCCCGGCGTAAATGCTGCTTTAGCTGCTTTCGACACAGAAGGTAAATACAGTGATTTATAATACAAATGTCCGAAAAACAGGTTTCCAGGAAGATAAAATGACATTTCCCTACGGAAGTTGATTGTAACATTTCGCTGATGAACGGCATGAAATATTCCGATATTTTCCTGAATCAGCATCCAGGCACATCCTGCAGAAAATTGTTAGACTGGCGCTAATCCAATACAAAAGGACTTCCTTCCGAAACCGTTTTTCGGACACTTCTTTTTACAAAGCGTTAAAAGGCTCTTTTTTATCCTTTTTCTGAAAATAACCCCTTCCCCCGTCCCCGGGAGTTGTTTTTTCTTCTTCAAAACCAGAAACAGGAATGTTCAGTTTTTCTATAGCTTTCTGTAATTTCTCAGGGGTATTTTTATCTGTACGGAATTTAATCGTAACCGTTTGTTTTTCCAGGTTAACATTTAAATCTTTCACTCCTTTTTCAAAAGGGATATTCTTTTCCACTTTTGCTTTGCAGGATTCACAATGCAAGGTCGCATGATAAACGAAGGTTTTTACTTCTTTGTCAGTACTTTCTGCTTTCGCTGCCCAGCAGAAAGCAAGCATTAATAAAAATACAATTTTCACTGTTTTCATCTTTTTCTATCCATTTAATTAAACTTTTAAAAACATTTCTTATTCCCGGTCGATCGACAAGCGCAATCCGATATAAAATTTACGCCCGTGTATCGGCCCCCAGATCTGCGAAGCATCAAATTCTTTACTCCAGGGGGCATCTGCAGCAATAATCGGATGTTCCTGCATAAAATCACCTATATTCTCACAACCGACATATACGCTCCATTTCCGAAAATATTTGGTAACCTGAGCGTTCATCAACTGATAAGAATCAAAATTTCCTTTCCCCCCGGGCAAACGTCCGGGCCCATTTAACTGTGCCGTAAAATCGAACTGCCATTTTTTCATATGGGTATAGTACGAAAAATTAATCAATCCTTTATATCTACTTTGCAAAGGCGTCCTCAGTAGACGCCTCTCCCCGTCCCCCTGCAAATAGGTCATCCAGGCGTCGTTATAACGATAAGCCAATAGCATATCCAGACGGGGGATCAATTCATAGCGGATTTCTGCCTGATAGCAATTTGAATAAGAATCCCCTTGCAAATTGTAAAAATTAATTTTACCGGGCAAAGATTCATTATCCACCATAACCTGATGCGAAAAATCCGTCCGGTAATAATCCAGACTAATATTCAACACCCGGTCGAAAAGAATAAATTTCCGATTGAAAAGTATGCCAAAATTCCAGGCTTTTTCCATTTTCAATTGTTTTAATTCTTCCGGATGTTCTGCCAACAGCTTATTATTTATGTATACTGAACGGCCTGAAGCCAGCAAATAGCTATTCTCAGCCAATATATTAGCCCAACGGGATCCCTGTCCGGCAGAAAACTTTAAAGTTGTAAGTTCATCCGGAGCATACGACACATGAAAACGAGGAGTTACAAAGCTTCCTGCTATATTATGATAATCATATCTCAAACCGCCCATTAAAGTCAGTTTGGTCCAGAAATGTCCTGTATACTGGAAAAAAGCTCCTCCGACTTTTTCCTCCCGTCTCCAGTATACAGGTTCCGTACGGACAAACTCCGTCCCTTTTGAAACATAATCGTTGAAATTTTCCTTATACCGGTCGTAATTGAAAGAAACGCCTGCTGAAAATTTCTGATCCGGATTATTTCCGAAAATAGACTGATAAATGTAATTGACAAAAAGGGAACGTTGTTTGCCGTCATACGCTTTCGCTCCGTAATAAGCATCCTGGGTATGATCTGTATAATTCACTAATAAAGCCATACTGGTATTTTCAAATTGTGGCATTAAATATCCCATTTTCAAAAACCCTTCATAACGCCTTGATTTTATCCCTATTCCATACAATTGTCCTTCTCCTGTCAATGAACGCATATTTTTCCGAAACCCTTTCTGTCCCCCTAAACGGTCTTCATCCAGAAATTTCCCGCCGAATTGTATAAACCAGGCATCCGTTTTATAAGCCCACCTATTCATCAGATTGTACTGAGTTTTCCGGGGCATATCCAAAAAACCGTCCCGATGCCTGTCGTGGGACTGATTCATCCAATCCCCGTGAGCTAAAATAGCTGTACTCCACTTATCGCTCAGGTGAATTCCCGTATTCATATTGAATTCGACCATTCCTTCATCACTCCCATACAGGTTTACAAATATTTTTTCAGCATCCTGTGGTTTTTTATAGTCTACGCTGATCTGTCCGGCTATGGCTTCATATCCATTTATAACCGAACCGCTTCCCTTCGAAACAGAAATTGCACTCATCCAAGGCCCCGGAATATAATTCAAGCCATATAAAGCGGATACTCCCCGGAAATTAGGCATATTTTCCGTCATCATCTGCACATACTTCCCGTTTAATCCCAATAGCTGAATTTGTTTGGCTCCCGTAACAGCATCGGCATAAGATACGTCTACAGATGCATTTGTAGTAAAACTTTCCCCTAAATTACAGCAAGCAGCCCTGCACAATTCTTCTCCTGTAATCACTTGTTCAATCAAAGGGCTACGCGTATTTATTATCGTTCCCGGTCCTCGCTTTACTACATTCACCTCCTCCAGTTCCTGCCCATTTTTCAAAACGATTTCTACAACGGTATCCCCGGGTTTGATGACTAAGGTATCCGAACGATAACCGATAAAGCTCACAATCAGTTTTTCTCCTGTTTTCTTTGCTATACGAAATCTTCCCTCCCCATCTGTAGTAACCCCAAGCGTGGTTCCAATCCAGTATACATTTGCCCCCGGTAATACACTTTTTATACCCGAGCTCTCTTCCCAAACCCGCCCTTCTAACTGTTGTGCATACATAAATTTAACGACACAACAAAAAAATAAAATACATATAAATTTCATCCGTAAAACATTAACAATAATACCTCTCAAAACAACACACATTCTCTCTCTTTCAGAGATAATTCATTGTCAATATTCAACAAAGGTAAGTGCACAGCCACTCCAAAGGAGGAGCCTCCGCTAAAAAATCGCACCGGGTCCGAAGAAAAGATTCCCCGTAAACGAAATCAGAAGAAAAATCAAAAACAATTTCTTCCGGAATAGTCGCTATCCACTGAAAAGTAACAATCCGTTTTACCTGGAATAAATCCGAAACCCGGTAAAAAGTATGATGCGAATTGGAATGATGATTACAAGCCTTCCGCTGCCTGCTACAACATCCCTTCCCAGGAACCGAAGCCGATTGCTGCAGTGGACAATTTTTCAAGCGTTGACAGCAACACTTGTCTTTTTGAGGAAAAATATCTACGAATACATATTCTTTATTGCAAGGAGCACAATAAAACTGGGAAATATTTATCCCCGTTATTGCCAGCCAGACAATAAGCAAAATAAAAAAATTCCTTATGTTGATCACTAATTTTCCCATTATCTGCAAAAATATCTTTTAATTTCAGGATTCCAAAATCCCCCGAAAAAAATAATTACCTGTCCCTCTTCCTCTGAATCCGCTTTTTCTACCTTTACCAGAGAATAGATTATAACTTTTACGCACTCCCTTTAGTTTTTAATTGCTATTTTTCTAACTTTGTGCATTCATAATTTCAAAATTTATAGCCTATTATGATTAAAAATATCTTTCTTGCAGGATTTATACTTTTAGTTTTCATTTCCTGTCAAAATTATAATGTAAAAGTTCAGGGAACGGTCAAAGGAGCCCAGAAACAACAAATTTATCTGGATCAGTTAAATGTAGAAGGCGTAATAACGGTCGACTCGGTAAAGGCAAACCGGGAAGGACAATTCACGTTTAAAACAAATATTTCTTTACCTACTTTCTATAACATCCGCATTGGAAAACAAGAAACGATAACATTATTAGCCGAACCGGACCAAAAAATAAAAATAAACGGAGAACTCGATCACCTTAGAAACAATTATTGGATAGAAGGTTCAGAAGGATCATTATGGGTCAAGCTATTGAATTTTCAATTGAACCGCACCCTATCAGCCCTCGATTCTCTGAAAAATTTATACGCTACTCTTCCGGAAAACAAAGCAACCGAGACCCGGCGCACAACAATTGCAGCTGAATGGGATTCGGTATTGGTACAACAAGTACGGTTTTCCCGGAATTTTATCGTACAGCATGCTATTTCGCCGGCTTCTTATTACGCCCTGTATCAAAAAATAAATGACGATAACTTTATTCTTTCCCCGGAAACAGATTTGCAATCCTATAAGATTGTTCTCTCTTCTTTATTAGCGATGTATCCGGAATCCCAGTATACAAAAGCGTTAAATACCCATTATGAAAAAATCCAGAAAGACATACAAACTCATAAAATGAGGGAATTAATCCTTCAATCGGAAAATAGTTTACCCGAAATCAATCTACCGGATATTCACGGGAATCCGGTTTCTCTCAACTCACTAAGGGGCAAATATATTATCCTGGATTTCACAGTACTCGCTACTCCCGAAAGCAGTGAGTATATCAACGCCTTAAAAGCCGTATACAATAAATTCCGCCATAAGGGCGTGGAAATCTATCAGGTATGTCTGGACCAAAACAAGCTTCTGTGGGAAGAACTTGTACGGAAATATGATATAAAATGGTTATGTGTCCGGGATCCGGAAGCCCTCAAAAGCAAAGCCGCCCGGGATTTCAATATTCAGCAAGTTCCTTCCAATTATATTATAAACAAAGATTTTGACATTGCAGGCAAAAACCTTTATGGGAAACGGATGGAAGACAGAATACAAGATCTTTTAAATAAATAAATTTACCCCTTCCGGAAGTTGCCCTGACTTTTAAGCAGGAATTACAAATCCCCGGAAGTAAAGGATATCTTATTTCCCATAAGTAATAGTAGTTCAAAAAGAATGCAGGAACTCCGTCTCAAAAACGATATAACAACTAAAAAAATCTATTTCCTCTCGGATGCTCATTTAGGCGCCTCCGCTCTGAAAAACAACCGGGAACGTGAAATGAAACTGATAAAATGGCTGGATTTTATTCGTCCGGACTGTGCGGTATTATTTTTACTGGGAGATATTTTCGATTTTTGGTTTGAATATAAATGGGCCGTTCCCAAAGGATATGTCCGCTTTTTATCCAAAATTTGTGAATTCACCGATGCAGGCATTGAAGTTCATTTTTTTACGGGTAATCACGACATCTGGGCTTTCGATTATCTGAATAAAGAATGTGGTATGGTCGTACATACACACAATGAAATTTTTAACATCAGAGGAAAAAAATTTTACATCGGTCACGGGGACGGTTTGAATCCAAAAGACAAAGGTTATCTATTTATTTACCGCATTTTTCACAATCGTTTTCTCCAGCGATGCTTCAGGCTGATTCATCCGGACTGGGGAATTACGCTGGCACGTAAATGGTCCTCTCATTCTCGTCTGAAGGGGGAGGGTAAACCAGAAACAGATGGTTATAAAGGGACAGAACAAGAGGATATTGAAATCTATGCCAGAAAAATGCTCGAAAGCCAACATTTTGATTATTTTATTTTCGGTCACCGTCATCTTCCGCTGGATATTGCCTTGCCCCAAGACAGCCGTTATATCAATACGGGGGACTGGATCAGCTGGTATACCTATGCCGTTTTTGACGGGCAGAAGATGGAACTAAAAACATTTGAAAACCCGGAGCTAAGCTAAACGGATCCCTTCCTCATTATTTATCTTTATCCAATACTCTGTTTTTCTTTGTTTTTTGCTAAAAAAGTCTTAACTTACTTTGTGCATTTATCTAAATTACAGCCACCATGTTAGTTAAGATTTTTAGTGGTGCTGTCTGTGGTATTGAAGCGACAACCATCACGATTGAAGTCAACATCCTCTGGGGAGTAAAATTCATTATTGTAGGACTTCCTGATAATGCTGTAAAAGAAAGTCAGCAAAGGGTGGATTCTGCTTTGAGGAATATCGGTTCCAAAATTCCGGGAAAGCGGATTATTGTCAATCTCGCCCCTGCCGATGTGAAAAAAGAAGGATCTGCTTATGACCTGCCTTTGGCTATCGGAATATTAGCGGCAAATGAAGAAATTCCGGCAACGGAACTACACCGTTTTACGATATTGGGAGAACTATCTCTGGATGGAAGTCTGGTGACTGTTAAAGGAGTGCTGCCTATTGCTATCAATGCACAAGCAGAAGGATCTACCCATATGATTGTGCCCTACGAAAACGCTAACGAAGCCGCAGTAGTGAAAGGATTAAATGTCTATGGATTTTCTCATCTACGGGAAGTCGTCGCTTTTCTGAAAAAAGAACAAAAGTTTTCCCCCATTTGCTTTCACCCCGGAAATACGGAAACGGACAATTCTGTTCCCCTCTGTGACTTCAAAGATGTAAAAGGGCAGGAAAATGTAAAACGAGCGATGGAGATTGCTGCTTCCGGAGGTCACAATATGTTGATGATTGGTCCGCCGGGAAGTGGTAAGACCATGTTGGCCCGGAGACTACCGACCATACTTCCGCCCATGACGTTGGAAGAATCCCTGGAAACGACCAAAATTCATTCGGTAGCAGGTAAGCTGCAACGCAATAGTTCTTTAATCACGACCCGTCCCTTCCGGGCACCTCATCATACGATCTCCGATATCGCCCTTATCGGAGGAGGGTCTTTTCCCCGTCCCGGAGAAATTTCTCTGGCCTGTAACGGAGTCCTTTTCCTGGACGAATTACCGGAATTCAAAAGAGCTGTACTGGAAGTCATGCGACAGCCGCTGGAAGACCGCACGATTACGATCAGCCGTGCCAGGTCGAGTGTAGACTACCCGGCAAACTTTATGCTAATTGCTTCTATGAATCCCTGTCCATGCGGTTATTACACCCATCCTTCAAAAGAGTGTACCTGCAACGGAGGAATGATCCAACGCTATTTATCGAAAATATCCGGGCCCCTCCTGGACCGCATTGATATTCATATTGAAGTAGTACCCGTAGAATTAGATAAGATAACCGGAAACCAAGAAGAAGAAAGCAGTCAAACAATACGGGAAAGAGTAATCCGGGCCCGTGAAATACAAAATGGCCGTTTTAAAAATTTCGCCGGCGTATATTGTAACGCTCAAATGAATTCCGCCTTATTGAAAAAATACTGTCCTTTAAATGAGAAATGTACCTCTTTACTGAAAATAGCTATGCAAAAATTCGGACTTTCTGCCCGGGCTTACGACCGTATCATTAAATTATCCCGGACAATTGCCGATTTGGCAGGAAATGAACAGATCCTTCCCCAATATATTGCAGAAGCCATCCAATACAGAAGCCTCGATAAGGCTTCCTGGGGGAAGTAACATAAAAATGTTCCAAAAGTTTTGCTGAATTATCCGCAGCATTACAGTTCCGGATAAAAATAACTTTTGGAACTTCTCCTGATTTATACCCGGCTCAGGATATCTTCCAGTCCTTCAAAATGATTTTTATAATCCTCCAGGCTACGGCGTATTACTTCATGCGCCTCTTCTTTTCCATATACATCTGTAATTTCTACTTTTCGCTGTCCGTCTTCCCCCGGCATATCTTTATAAGTCAAAAAATAATGCCTCAACCGGTCTACGATAACCACCGGAAGTTCTGAAATATCATTATAACCGTGATATGTAGCATCATGCCGCAATACGGCAATAATCTTATCATCCGCTTCATTTCCATCCAACATCCGGAATCCTCCGATCGGGCGTACTCTGGCAATAATATCTCCATGAGCAATTGTACGTTCCGTCAATACACAAACATCCAAAGGGTCACTATCTCCTATGATACCACTACGATGGGATTGCTGCATACAATATTCAGCCACCAAATCCCCGCAATAACTCTGCGGAATAAAACCGTATAAAGCAGGTACGACATTGGAATATTTCTGAGGACGGTCGATTTTAATATAACCGCTTACCTTATCCAATTCATATTTTACCGTATCGGTAGGTACCATTTCAATAAAGGCAGTCAATACTTCCGGGGCTTCCTCTCCCACTTCCAAACCGTGCCAAGGATGGGATTTATAACGCAATCCCATCAAACGCGCTATCGGGTCATTAATTTTATTTCCCATAATTTAATCTGTTATTGTCCTTCAGGACTTTTCTATTCTTTCTCATCGTCCGCTAACGATTTTTCCATTCTACTATCCGTCCCCGGCTCTTATCCAGCATTTCTTTAGGAACGACAGAACGAATTTCTTCACACAACAATTCTATGAGTTTATGTTTAATATAATAACGGGAATAAATAACACTTACTTCCCGCAATGGACTGTTCTCCCGAAACCTCCTTACCTGTTTTTGCTGCTCAGGAGTCATATAAAGTACTGCTAGCTGAGGTATCAGCGTAAATCCACCTTCTTTATCCACAATCTTCATCAGGGTTTCCAAAGAATTACTCTCGAAATCAAAAGGTAAATTCCGATGTTGGAAACTTCTCATCTCACATAGATTTATCACTTGATCGCGGAAACAATGCCCGTCTCCCAACATCCAGATATCCGGCGTAGCAATATCCGAAATATCCACCTCTTTTTTCTGTAATAAAGGGTGACCGGGACTGGCATATACCAGCATTTCCTCATAGAACACAGGTTGTTCTACAATTTTTTCGTCCCCGTAAGGAGTTACAAAAATTCCCACATCGATAGCATCCTGCTTCAGATTACGGATGATATCTTCCGATACCATCTCTTCTACTTCTATTTTGACAGCAGGATACTTACGAATATAATCCCCGATAAATATCGGCAATAAATAAGGAGCCAATGTAGGTATAATTCCGATCTTCAAGCTGCCCTCGATCTCCTGTTTATCTTCTACGATAATTTCTTTTATGCGACTCGCAGATGCCAATACAATCCGGGCCTGTGTGATAATCCTGTTTCCAATATCAGTCGGCACTACCGGTTGACGGGTACGGTCGAAAATGATTACTCCCAGATCCTCCTCCAGCTTTTTTATCTGCATACTTAAAGTAGGCTGCGTCACAAAGCATTTTTCTGCAGCTGTTGCAAAATGACGGCAGTCGTCAACAGCCACAATATATTCCAATTGAGTGAGAGTAATCACAATATTCTATTTATTGTTCAAAAAAATCTTTCATCTTCTTGAAAAAACCTGTCTTGTTGTCAGATTTTCCCGGTTTGAATACATCGTAATCCTTCAACTTCTCAACAACTTTCTTATCTTCTTTGGATAAACTTTTAGGTATCCATACATTTACTTTCACCAATAAATCTCCTTTTCCGTAACCATTTACGTCAGGCAACCCTTTTCCCCTTAACCGGAGAATTTTTCCGGGCTGTGTACCCGGTTCCACTTTTACCTTTACTTTCCCTTCCAAAGTGGGAATTTCGGCTGAATCTCCTAAAACGGCTTCCGGGAAGCTGACAAATACGTTGTAAAGCAGGTCGTTCCCATCCCGTACCAACTCAGGATGTTCCTGTTCTTCCACCAAGACAATCAAATCCCCGTTAACTCCTCCCCGCCGAGCTGCATTCCCTTTACCACTCAATGATAATTGCATGCCCTCGGCTACTCCGGCCGGAATATTCAGCGTAATCACTTCCTCAGACAACTCCACACCTTCTCCATTGCAATAAGAACATTTCTCATTGATGATCTTCCCTTCTCCTTCGCAAGCCGGACAAGTCGAAGTCGTCTGCATTTGTCCCAATATAGTGTTTTGTATACGGGTTACCTGCCCGCTTCCTTTACAGGCAGAACAAGTAGAATAAGAAGAACCGTCCTTAGCTCCTGTACCATGGCAATGTTCACAGGCAACATACTTTTTTACCTTGATTTTCTTCTCTACTCCTGTTGCAATTTCTTCCAGCGTCAGCTTGACTTTCACCCTCAGGTTAGATCCCCGGTTCACTCTGTGTGCACGGCGTCCTCCTCCTCCAAATCCGCCAAACCCACTGAAACTACCGAAAATATCACCGAAATGAGCAAATATATCATCCATGCTCATTCCTCCTCCAAATCCTTCAGCACCACCGCCTAAACCGGCATGTCCGAACTGATCGTATCTCCTCCTTTTTTCTTCGTTACTCAGTACATCGTAAGCTTCCGCTGCTTCTTTAAACTTCTCCTCAGCTTCCTTATTGCCCGGATTTTTGTCCGGATGATATTGTATAGCCAGTTTCCGATATGCTTTCTTTATCTCTGCAGCCTCAGCATTCCTCGATACACCTAGCACTTCATAGTAATCTCTTTTTTCTGCCATTATCCTAATTTATATTCCGGATTCCGGCCGGAACACCTCCCACCGGAATCTGAATTGTTATTATTCGCTACACACATTACTGCTCCGTTACGACCAGAGTTTTTATCCCGTTATTCTCCAACCACTACTTTTGCAAAACGTATTACCTTATCATTCAACTTATATCCTTTCTGGACACAATCCACAACTTTCCCTTTCAGATCTTCCGAAGGAGCCGGAATTTTTGTCACCGCTTCATGTTCATCCGTATCAAATGTATTGTTGACACAATCTATTTCTTTCACTCCATTATGAGCCAGAAATTCTTTAAAGCCATTATAAATCAATTTTACTCCTTCCCGGATAGCATTAATGTCATCGGATTTCTCCATACTGGCTAAAGCCCGTTCAAAATTGTCTACTACCGGCAAAATACCTGTCAGAACCTGCTCTCCGGCATTTTTTGTCAGTTCCATCTTTTCTTTCAACGTACGTTTCCGGTAATTATCAAACTCAGCAGACAGACGCAAATACTTGTCATTCACTACAGCCAATTTCTGTTCCAGATCTTTTACTACATCCGGTTGCACCACTTGTTCTTCTGCCGCTTCCGGATTTTCTTTTTCTTCAGGTTCTTCCGGCTGAATTTCTTTTTTCTGCTTCTCGGCTTTCGCTTTTTCTTCTGCTTTCATCGCCTTCTCTTTTTCTGCCATGTCTTATATTTTTAATGTTTATTTTCCATTTAACGTAACAAAATTAAGCAAAAACTTTGCCATTACAAAAGATGTCAGTTTGTCGTTGTCAATCTGACATCTTTTTACGACAGGATTAAAGCTTTTTTGCTTTTTTTACAGTTCTGTCTATAATTTCATCGTCCACAAAACTAAAATAGGAACCTCCACCGATAATTAAATGGTCGTGCAATAAAATATCTACGATTTCCCCAGCCTCCTGAATCTTTTCTGTCACTTGTTTGTCCTGTTCACTCGGCCATAAGGCACCACTCGGATGATTATGAGCTACAATTATGGCACAAGCCTTGACTTCCAATGCTTTCCGGAAAAGAATCCGGATATCAATAACCGTCCCCGCCATTCCTCCGGAAGAAATTTTTTCACTATCAATCACCCGATTGGAACGATTCAGGTAAATAACCCAGAATTCTTCATGATCCAAATCTTTCAGGGTCGGAGCAATATACCGGTAAGCATCTACACTGGAATGTATGGAATTAACCGGTTTTTCCGTTTCCAAAGGCCGCCTCCGGCTAATTTCTATCGCCGCAATCACTCCGGCAGCCTTGGCTAAACCCATTCCCTTGTATTTTTTCATCAATTCCCGCATGCCCAAGCGAGCTAAAACATTGAGATCATACCCGCAATCCGATAAAATACGCCGGGCTAAATCCAAAGCAGATTCCCCCGGTTTGCCGGAACGTAAAATAAGAGCTAACAGTTCATTCGTAGATAATGCAGCTACCCCCTTTTTTAAAAGTTTTTCCCGGGGCTGGTCGTCGTCAGCCCACGCTTTTATAGGAAGATACAGTCTTTCCATAACACCGAAAATTTTGAACTAATAAGTTACGATTTTTTTACAAAATAAAAAAGAGGTAGTGTCTGTTTTCGGTTTCAGAAAAACAAATACTGAATAAACGATGAAAAGTCTTAAAAAAGAATTAGAGAGTGTCGTCTCTGACACTCTCTTCTGATATGAATGTAAAGATCAATTACAATTTATTGACGTGCAAAGCCAGTTTGGACTTCAGATTAGCTGCTTTGTTATCGTGAATTACATTTTTCTTCGCCAATTTATCCAACATAGACGAAACTTTAGGTAATAATTCAACAGCTACAGCTTTATCTGTAGTATTACGCAACTTTTTCACAGCATTCCGTGCCGTTTTTGCATAATAACGATTTCTAGCATTTCTCGTTTCTGTTTGTCTTATTCTTTTTTCTGATGATTGATGATTTGCCATCGCTACAAATATAAAATTCAACTTCTTTTGCGTAGTCCGTACGAGAATCGAACTCGTGTTACAAGAATGAAAATCTTGCGTACTAACCCCTATACGAACGGACCATAAATCCTTTTTTACAGTAGTCCGTACGGGAATCGAACCCGTGTTACAAGAATGAAAATCTTGCGTACTAACCCCTATACGAACGGACCATTATTTTGCTTTAGCGGATGCAAATATACGACATTTTTATTTCACTCCAAAAAAATGCTAATTTTTTTTCAATACACAATCATCTGTCATAGCAAAACACTGACAATAAATCATTTATTCGAATAAACCCGTACATTATTTTAAGATTAAAGATAAATAGGTTATCTTTGGAAAATTCTAAAACAGCAAAGGAAGTATCCAAAAAAATTAAAATGGGAAAATTATATTTGATTCCGACCCCTGTAGGTAATCTGGAAGACATTACACTCCGGGCGTTACGTATTTTAAAAGAAGTAAGTCTGGTCCTGGCTGAGGATACCCGCACGACTGCTAATTTATTAAAACATTACGAAATCCAGACGCCCCTGCAATCCCACCATAAGTTCAATGAGCACCAACAGGTAGAAAAGATTGCCGAACGCCTTTCCAAAGGCGAAGATATTGCACTCGTCAGCGATGCCGGTACACCCGGCATTTCCGACCCCGGCTTCCTGCTGACCAAAACCTGTATTGAACACGGACTGGAAACAGAATGTTTGCCGGGAGCAACTGCTTTTGTACCCGCTTTGGTAAATTCCGGATTTCCCTGTGACCGTTTTTGTTTTGAAGGTTTTTTACCGCAGAAAAAAGGCCGGCTCAAACGGTTGACAGCCTTGAGCGAAGAAAGCCGGACCCTTATTTTTTATGAATCCCCCTACCGGCTGGTAAAAGCCCTTCAACAAATGAGCGAAATTTTCGGTCCCGACCGTCAGGCCTGCGTTGCCCGCGAAATTTCCAAACTATTCGAAGAATTCAAAAGAGGAAGTCTGCAAGAATTAATCGATTATTATACCGAAAAAGGAGTTAAAGGAGAAATCGTCATCATCGTAGAAGGGAAAAAGAAAGAGGAAGGGGAATTGTATATTGAAACAGAGTAAAAATGTATAAATGTTCCGTTTTTTGAACTAAACGACAGTACAATTATTTTGTCATATTCGAATAAAAGAATACTTTACTAACCGCTTATATAAAGATTCTGAACTGTTTTTCCCCTGAACTTTAGGCTCGTTCATCAGCAAGCCGGCAGATAGGTCTTAATCAGTCAGGAAGTGCCATTAATCACCTGGACATTTAAACAATTTTACGTTTACATATTCGAACATCCTTACCTCTGTACTTTGTATTTAATTAAACTTCCGTTCTCCACACCGGCAAAAAGGTAAAAATTCCCATTATCCGAAAAAACGATGGAGAAGGGAGAATCTCCAGAAATCGGGAATCCGGACGACATCCCTGTTTTCAAATTCCACAACAGCATTTGATGCTGTTCTTTATCCAGCAAACCGATCCGGATATCATTTCCGGAAAAACGATATATATATGGAAAATCAAGGCTATTAGCATCTATTTCTTTCGAATAAAGCTCCTGTCCCGATAAATTATAAACCAAAAGATGCTTCCCTGCAGTAAAAATCAATTCATCCTGACCATCATTATTGATATCAGCCACATTTAAATGCCAGCCGGGAAGCAAACTTCCGTACTTTACTACCTCTGTTTTACCGTCGAAGTCAACTAAATTCAACCGACCGTCTGAATTGGCAAAAGCAAGCAAAGGCTTTCCTCCCTTATG
This sequence comes from uncultured Odoribacter sp., assembly GCF_937966165.1. Lineage (NCBI taxonomy): Bacteria > Pseudomonadati > Bacteroidota > Bacteroidia > Bacteroidales > Odoribacteraceae > Odoribacter > uncultured Odoribacter sp. Next base: position 201,348 of record NZ_CALCLB010000005.1, on the reverse strand, counting down.
CGTGAGATAGATTTCGGTCTTTTCACCCAACTCGAAAACATCACTCACACGTACCCTCTCTTTGGCTCTCCGGTCCAAAATGTACAGACGATAGAGATCAGCCAATACAATATAATCTTTATTACCTAAGCGATAGTGGTATATCCGGCTCGAAATTTTCTTATCCGCTTTAAAATTTTTCCAATCCGGAATCAGATTTCCTTTTATATCATACAAATTCACACTTTGATTTGCCAAAGGAGCAAATATCCTGTAATTCCGGTTCTGGTCGTAGTCGAATAATGAAATCCCCTGTTCACATTTTGCTTCAAACGCTATCGGGAAATGCCCTACATATTTACCATTCCGGTCAATAAGATATAATTTATCCGGAGAAGAAAATAAATACTGTAATTTGCCATTTTTAAATGCATCCACTTGATAGACTTCGCTATTGATCTTTCCGTCCAGTTTCAGTTTCCATAAAATACGACCGGAATTATTTAACAGGTAAACGGTATGCTGATCGTCCTGTACGAAGATTTCCTGCTCTTTATTGTTATGGTTGACTACCGGTACCGGCTTCATATTAATCTTTGCATCCATTTTGGTTTGCCATACCCGATGGGGAAAATTTTCCCGTTTTACTTCTTCTGTGCTTAAAAACAAATTATTGTACAACATCTCCCCTTCATTCGACCATTGCAGAGCCAAAGTAGAAAAATTTGTCAGTTCCTGTTCATGTGCTTCCAGATATTTTCCCCCATTCCCTTTCGTCACATACGTATAATAAGGCAACATTTTCTGCACATTGGCAAAATAAGCCAGGTTCGATTTTGCTGAAAGCTTCATCTTTGCCTTTTTAAACCAATCCGTATTTTTTATAAAATTTCCATGCACATAATCTTTTATAAAGTCTTCCATTACTTTTTGAGAAGATCCCAACACCAGATAGTTATCTATAACCCATATATATTTCACCGGAATTCCCTCAAAGATATATCCCCAATATACAGCCGCCCAATCTTCTACAAAAGATTTATAATAAGAAACTGTTTTATCGCGGTCGACCGCATATCGTAAATACCCTCTTCCCGGATTCAGCTGCAACTGCCTGTTCTGCCGGGCCAGGATTTTCTCTACCCAGTTTTTACACAAACCGCCCGATTTTACTTCTGCCACAATCAGTCCATCATTCTTCCCTGAGGTTTCGTTAAAACTCATATTTACCAGAGCAAACCGCCCTTGCAAAAGTTCCCTCAATTCAGCTTCTGCCTCTTTCCCCAAGATAGTGGTATATTTTTGTTTCCGTTTCCGCACATTCTCAATTAATCCCGCATTCCGCCTGTATTCTTCCAAAGCCCTCAAATACGCGTCCAGCTGGCTGATATTCAAAAACATTACGGAAGAAGCACCGGCAGGAAGTATCCCGTCTAAATTTGAAATCCCGGGCTGCTGACCTTCAAAGGTCTTCATGTAAGAAGCATCTAAACCGGCATAATCCATAAAACCGTTTAAACTGATCCCATCCGCTTTCAGTTCCCCGTCCCAGGCTCCCCATTTAAAACAGGAAGAAATATTCAAATGAGGGAAAAGACGATTCGTCTGTACATACAGGGGTAATAATTCCGAAAAGAAATCGGTATTCAAAAAAATATTCAAACCGGATCGGGGGGAAAAATACTTGGTAATATTTTTAAATTTAGAAGATCTGCCCGGAACACTGGCTTCCTGCTCAAACTGCTTTAAAGCATCTTCGAGAAACAACTCTGAATCGGAAAGTAAAATTTTACCTTCTTCTGCCGCACAGAAGATTTCTCCTTTCTCTGCCTTTAATGTATATATTTTATACTGATCATATTTTCGCGGAATGATCGCTCTCCATGCGAAATTTTCTCTCAGACATTCAAATACTTCCTTTCCTGCTAGAACATCCTTATTATCTCCTACAAATAAATATACAATTTTCTCTTTTCCTTCTTTCCGTAAGGCTATCACCCGGGATGTCGGAGCAATAAAATCCTTATTCTCCAGTAAAGAGGCAGAACGGTAAAGTAAAGTGTTCTGAAAATCAGCAATACCGGATTTAAATGCTGCATCAATTTTCTCCGGTAAAGCAATACCGGCATTTATATTTATAACGAAAGCCGAATTGTAGGGAATAAAAGAATCCTTACTGTTATTTTGTAATTCTCCACGCCGGTAAATATGCCACAGGCTATAGATAATTAACCCCAATAACAGCACCCCTATAATTGATAACCAAACCCCCTTTTTCATAACCGTATATCTGTTTGAATAGCAAAATTAGTAAATTATTGAAAATAATAACAAGAAAAGAAAAGTTCGCTCCTTTATGCGTGTTAAAATTTTATATAATTCTTCCGTATAGCCTTGATATGCCAGGTTATCATTTTCATCCGGTCGTTCACTAAAGGGCGACTTTCAATTGAATACGTGGAGTTTAAACGAAAAATACCAGTTACCGGGAGATTGCTTTTCTGTCCATACGGTTATTTCAAATAGTATAGGGAAAAATAAAGGATTTTTTCTAATATTGTGTCTTTAAAGTGTATTTACAGATGGAACAAGCTGAAATCATCCGATTATTAAAATGTACAGGTGAAGAAGAAAGCCGACTATTCGCCGATGCCGCCGGCTTAAGGAACTCCCGGATCGGAAATGCTGTTCATCTTCGCGGCTTGATTGAAATATCCAATATTTGCCGGAAAGATTGTCTCTATTGTGGCATCCGTAAATCGAACCTCCGGGTCCATCGCTACACCCTTACAGAGAATGAAATCCTCAATGCCGCTCTCTTTGCCGACGAACACCGGTATGGCTCCATTGTTTTACAGGGAGGCGAAAGAACGGATCCTGTTTTTATCCGCCAGATCGGTAAATTATTAACGGAAATAAAAAAAAGAAGTCAAAATCGTCTGGGGATTACGCTTTCATTGGGAGAACAAAATGAAGATACTTACCGATATTGGTTTGAATGCGGAGCCCACCGCTATTTATTGCGGATTGAAACTTCCGATCCTGCATTTTATAAAAAAATTCATCCCCGGGACGGGCTACATTCTTTTTCTACCCGCCGTACTTGTATCGAAGCGCTCAAACGATGCGGGTATCAAACCGGTAGCGGGGTCATGATTGGTTTACCTTTTCAAACGACCGAAATGCTTGCCCGCGATCTTCTATTCCTAAAATCCCTGGATATCGATATGGTGGGTATGGGGCCTTATCTGGAACATCCGGATACTCCCCTTTATGCTGAACGGACAAAGCTTCTTTCTCTTCCGGAAAGATTCCGTTTAGGGCTGCATATGGTGGCTTGCCTGCGGTTACTTATGCCGGACATTAACATCGCCGCAACCACAGCCCTACAGGCGATTGATCCGCTGGGACGGGAAAAAGCCCTCTCTGCCGGGGCCAACGTCATTATGCCCAATATCACTCCCGCTATACAGCGGAAAAATTATACTTTATATCAGGGCAAACCCTTCTCTGAGGAAGGAGCTACTGAAGTGATGCAAAAACTGACCGAAAGCATCTCCCGCTATGGCTGCCATGTTGCCTTTCAGGAATGGGGGGACTCTAAACACTGGCAGGACAAACAGACCTCTTCCGATTAAGCAGCAGAAGGCAACATCGACCGGAAAGGTTCAAAAGCAGCCAAAATAACCAATCCTCCTAAAATAGTAATAATAATTCCCGACACCCGGTTGATCGTGATCAATACCCGCAATTTAAATTTCTTCCGGAAAATATTAACTATTGTCGAAAGAACATACCACCAGGCACTTCCCCCCAGCAATACCCCAATAAGTACCATTATCTCGGTCACGGCATTGGGAGCATCCCCAAATACAGAAGTACCTGCAAATACAGCCATAAATACAATTACAGTAACCGGGTTAGAAGCCGTCAAAAAAAATAAAGATAAAAAATCCCCTAATAATCCTTTCTTTGTCACCCGTCTTTTAGCCTTCACCTGTTTTAAAGGATTATCAAAATAAATTTTCAATCCGACGATAATCAGAAAAATGCCTCCGATAATCTGGAGAATTACTTCATGCGTCTTAATGGTATTAATGACAAACCCTAACCCGAAAGCGGCCACAGTAGCATAAAATAAGTCCGCACAAGCTGCACCCATTCCGGCAATAAAGCCGGACAAAGCTCCTTTATGCAATGTTTTCTGAATAATAAGTACACCCATAGGTCCTAAGGGAACAGACACCATCAGTCCGATTAACATCCCTCTGAAAATGTATACGATATCGTACATCCCTGCTCTGTTTTTAGTCCTTTGCCGTTATAGCACCACACTATCTGACGAAAAACGACTTAAAATGGTTTCGTCGTTAATTTCTTTTGACAAAGATTCAATTGTATTCATCGGTACATCAAACAAATCTAAAATCAACAGCCCGTCCAGGCACATATTAAATTTAGGATCGATATTAAACCCGATTATTTTAGCATTTAATGAAATATATTTTTTCAGTAAAATCGGCAATTTATCACTGGAAGGTTCTATATCCCCGATCATTTTATCCAATAAAGCAATATTATTCTGAGAAGCCTCCAGCATAACATCCACATCCGGATCTTTTGTTTCCACCCGGTATTTGCAACGGGAAGAGACATAGCGGGCCAACTCATTATTATAGTGGTTCTGAATAATAAACTTCATTATAAGTTCTTTGGAAACATCTGTATACTTACCGCTTATGGTAACCGGACCGATTAAATAGCGGTATTCGGGATTTTTGATCAGAAAATACAGTATCCCTTTCCACAATAAAAACAGTGGCAAAGGTTTCCGCTGGTAATCTTCAATGATAAACGAACGTCCCAGCTCTATCGATTCGTATAAAATCGGAAGCATAGCCTTCCGAATTTTGAAAAGAGAGTTGATATAAAATCCCTTTAAACCATAACGGTCAATCACTTCCTTTCCTTTCCCTACCCGATAAGCGCCAACAATTTTGTCTGTGTCATTGTCCCAGATAAAAAGATGGAAATAATAGAGATCATACTCGTCCAGATCGATACTCCGGTTTGTCCCTTCTCCTACAGCCCGGAACGTTACCTCCCTGAGCCGGCCGATTTCATTGAGAATATTGGGTATTTTAATAGAAGGTGCACAATAGACACTGTAATTCTTCATATTAAACAACAGATAATCTTCAGCGATATTCTGCACTTCTTTCTTCAATACCGCCACATCTGCTTCCGGAATGATAGGCTCGGCCTTGGGTTCCGCCTTTTGCGATTTCAAAAAGAATTTTTTTACTTCTAAAGAAGAACCCAATAAATAAGTCTTCGCCCGCAAAAATTTACCGTATTGGATAATATCTGCAAAAGAATTTTGTGTTTCGACACTAATCGGATTTCCGATTCTCAATTTCACGATTCTATTTTTCTTATTTAATAATTCTGAAGGCAACTTTACTGTCCTCAGCATCGGATGAATTAAACCCAGCAGGTGAAATAACAAACTATTGGAGCCCTTAAAATAAATTGGAATGACCGGTACATTTGCTTTCCGGATCATCTTTAAAACGGAGGTCCCCCATTCCTTATCTTCTATATTGTTCGATTCCGCCTGATAAGCAGAAACCTCTCCCGCCGGAAATAGTCCCAATGGTTTCCCATCCGATAAATGCCGTAATGCTTCTTTAATTCCTGCCGTACTCGATATAGCCTTCTGATTTTCAAACGGATTTACTCCCAAAAAATAATCTTTAATCGGCACAATCTTTTTTAGCAAAAAGTTTGCCATAACTTTATAATCCGGCCGGATTTTACTCAGCAATTTAATCAGAATAATACCGTCCAATCCTCCGAAAGGATGATTGGAAATGGTAATAAAAGCCCCCTCTTTCGGTATTTTTTGCAAATCTTCCTCGTTGATTTCTATCGTCACTCCCAATGCATTGATTAAACGGTCTAAAAAAGCATTCGGATCTTCATCATATACGTCCGAATACAATTTATTGATTTTATTCAGCCGCATGATATGCATAACCATCTTCGCCGCAAAACTTCCTCCGAAACGATTCAATCCTTCCGACGCTTTTAATAAATCACTCGATTCTATCAGATTCATAATTTTATCTCCTTATCACACCCTGAATCTATCCCCCTGTTTCTAGTTTTTACTTTTGATATCGGATTTTCCACCTTAACCTCCCCCCGCTCTTTCCCCTTATTCTCTTCCCTTCCTTCAACCTGAATTTATGGATTTTTCTACTTTATAATCATTTCCTTAACGACTTTTTCCCCCAACCGGTCATTTAAAGCCGTAATGATTCCTTCTCTCACCATCATAATCTCATTTCTTACTACAGAAGAAGTAAAACTCACAAACAATTTTCCCTCCAGCATGTAAATATTCTTTGTCTTCGAAGCGATCAGCTTACCTACAACCTGCGGCCAGATTTCGGAAACCTCGTATTCCTTGAATTTCTGATCCAATCCCATTTGCTTCAAAACAAGTCCAACAAGTTCATCTAGTTTCTGTGTTTTTCCCTGACTGATCATCCGGCTTTTCCCTTTAAATTGCAAATATAATATAAATCATACGTCTCTCTTCTATCGAAGTTCAAAATTAAAAAAGAGTTCCGTCTTCTACCCGGAATAAAGTATATTCTTTTCCCTGTGTACTCAACATTTCATCAATGTGTTCCCGGTTCGTATCCGTAATGAATATTTGTCCAAAAATATCTCCTCCCACAAGCTTTATTATCTGTTCCACCCGTCCGGCATCCAGTTTATCAAAAATATCATCCAGCAATAACATGGGCTTTAATTGATTAACCCGGTACAACCAAACATATTGAGCCAGCTTCAAAGCGATTAAAAAAGTCTTTTTCTGTCCTTGGGAGCCGATTTTCCGGACCGGGTAACCTTCAATTTCCAATAAGATATCGTCCCGGTGTATCCCTGCTGTGGTATATGCCAGCAAGCGGTCCTTTTCCAAAGCCGCTTCTAAAGCAAGCTTTATGTCTCCTTCCCCAACCGAACTATGATAGCGTAAATTTACTTTTTCTTTCCCCGAAGAAATCAATTCATAATATTCCCGGAATACGTTTTTAAAATCTTCCAAAAAATCCAGCCTCTTCCTCCACACTTCCTCTCCATATTCCACCAATTGTTCATCCCATATCTCCAAAGCTTCCCGGTCCAAACTCCCCCCAACAGAAGCCTTCAGTAAAGCATTCCGCTGCAAGAGAGCTTTATTGTAACGAATCAGGGCCTGTAAATAATCCCGGTCACACTGACAAATAATGTGATCTACCAACCGCCGGCGTTCTTCGCTTCCCCCTTCGATCAATTTCACATCTTCGGGCGAAATCATCACAAGAGGCAGTAAACCGATATGTTCCGACAATTTAGTATACGCCTTCTGATTCTTTTTAAAAATTTTCTTTTGTCCCCGTTTTACCCCGCAATAAATATCCAGCTCCTCTCCCCTTTGCTCATACTTTCCCTGTAATACAAAAAACGGTTCCCCATGACGAATATTTTGGTTATCCGGCAAATTAAAATAACTTTTACACATCGACAACTGATAGATGGCATCCAGAATATTTGTCTTCCCCACTCCGTTATTTCCGATAAAACAATTAAAACCGGAACAAAACACAACTTCAGCCTCCGCTATATTTTTAAAATTGACAATATTTAATTTTTTTAAAGTCATAAACTTTTTCATCTGCCATAAAAATCCGTTTTCTACTCACTTCTTTCCCACTGCATACAAAGATATTAAGATTTCGCGGAATATCGGCAAAATCCGACTTAATAAAGTAAGTATTTGAAAATTAGGTTGTTTATAGCATTTTTTCAATATCCCTTTTCAAATTAAAGGACAGGACGGGGAGAAATCAAGCAGAAGGAAAGCAAACGAATCTTTTCCTTTTTAGTATAGATAAAAACATGGAAAGGAAACAGAATCAGAAAAAGAAACTTTCCCTGTATTTAGAAGGGGGCATCCCTGTATAGCGGCGGAAATAGCGGCTCAGTGTCGCATGATCGGGGAAATTCGTCCGGGCAGCTATCGATTTGATGTCCAGTGACGAGTCCCTGAGCAACATCTTGATCTCATAAATCGTGTAATAGACAATCCATTCACGGGCGGACTGTCCGCTGACGTTTCTGACGAGATTCGTAAGGGATTTCGGAGTAAGGCTTAGTTTTTCGGCATAATAGGCTACGTCCTTGTCGGGGGAATGTTCTTCAATAATATATTGCATAAACAGAAAAGCAGTCTCCTCCTTATGCGTATACCGGGTCTTCTCCTCCGTAGGGTCGTTGATATAAACCATATAAACCGTCCAATAATAGGTCCTTAAAAATTGCACAATTGTTTCGCGCCGGCAATTTGAGGATGAGTTCACTTTCCAGTAAGTCAGCAAGTCGCAATAGTTTATAAAACGCCGTATATGTCCTTCGTCAGGTTTGGATGCTATATGTCTCCGCATATAGGCCAGGAATCCCGGGCGCAATCTGCACAGCCCGCTCAGTATATCGGTGAACAGGGTAAGTGTAATACAGAAAAAAGTCATCCGGAAATCCTCACTCCTGTTTTTTATGGATACGAGCTGCCACGGCATCAGTGTAACAACCATTCCCGGAATGATCCTGAACCTGCCGTCAAACACCTGAATAGTCGCCGTACCCGCTATGCAAACAGCTCCGATCCCCTCTTTGAGATAGGTAGGACATTCCGAAACGGGAAAGACGGAAAGTTCCGTATGAATACTGAATTCCTCTTTCTCCGGTACCCCTGGTCCGGCCATATTCGTTTGTAGTTTTTCGTTTGACGGCATATTTTATTTTATGACAAACATAGTCATTTCTTCCGTAATTTTACTCTATTTTCCTCATTGTCTGGCAATCATTGCCCTATTTCATCGTAAATCTAGTTTATAAATTAATTTTGTACTTATAAAAATTGTCTATACACAAAAAAACTTTATCGTTTAATCGAAGCTTGTAATATACATTTTCTATGTGTGCCGCAACCAAAAGTTCCAATAAAAAAATTCCTGACAAGGAGGACCGGCATGGAGTATGCCGCTGTCCAGGTTCAGGTTATTACTCTGACCTGATGCTGGAAGCGATGCAGACCAGTGTTATCTTTTTCAATAACGACGGCGCCATCTACCGTACCAACACACTGGCCCGCAAAGACTTACATATAACAGATGAAATTGTAGGACGGCTTCTTCCCGAACTATTATCGGTCATTAATAATGAAAACGATATATTGTCTGAGCTCATGGACGGCCTGGATATTTCCGCAACAGATCAGGTACAACTGCCGGCCGGTACCATCGTGCGCTGCGCTCCTTCAAAAGTACAATTCTTTGCCAGTGGCTGTATTACCCGCCTGGAATGCGGACGGCATCTGTTTTCATTCCGAAATATCATGGATGAAATTACGCGGGAACAGATACTGAGCATGATATTGGCACGGACAAAGATTTTCCCGTGGTTCTACGATACAGATCGGAATAAAATGCTGATTGATGCTCATTGGTTTTCTTATCTGGGCATTCCTGCCGGGGACTGTATGATAACCCAGAAAGAATTTTTCGCCCGCGTGCATCCCGACGAACGGGACACATTAGCCGAAGCCCTTCAATTACAACTTTTCGAACAGGAGATACAGGATATATTTTATTACCGCTTGATGCGTGGAGACGGCACATGGGAATGGTTCTCTGCACAATCTATGTACCTCGGCCGGGCCAACGACGGATCCCCCTACCGTGTTGTAGGGGTCTGCCAGAGTATTCAGGATCATAAGACTACGGAAGAAAATCTTCGTTCAGCCCGCGATAAAGCGCAGGAAAGCGACCGTCTTAAATCGGCCTTCCTCGCCAATATGAGCCATGAAATCCGTACCCCCCTGAATGCTATTGTAGGATTCTCACATCTGCTTACCGGAGAAGAGATCGATCTCTGCAATGAGGAAGCCAGAGAATATGCAGCCTTAATCAATAAGAATTGCGACTACCTGATCACGCTGTTTACGGATATTCTCGATCTTTCGCGTATCGAAACCGGTTCTATGGAATTCTGTTTTACAGACCATTCTCTCTCACAGGTCCTGTCCGATATTTACGAAAAATACGCAAAGGAAATGCCGGAAGGAGTGAAATTCAACCTATTGATTCCTCCCGGTGACACCCGGATCTATACCGATGCTCAGCGCCTACGGCAAGTAATGGGACATATAGTGGAAAATGCCATAAAATTTACGGCAAAGGGCCATATTGATCTCGGCTGCATGTTTACAGGCGACGGAAACGAGGTCCGCTTGTTCGTGGCCGATACCGGATGCGGTATTCCTCCGGACATGACCGAAAAGATATTCGACCGTTTTTATAAAATCGACTCTTTCAAGCAAGGCGCCGGATTGGGCCTTTCAGTCTGTAAAACGATCATAGAGGGTATGAGTGGCAAAATCAACGTATCCTCCCAACCGGGGAAAGGTTCCCGGTTCACCGTTAAAATTCCAGTAAAACTACAGAAATAATTTACAAAACGATGAGCAATAATACTCCTCTCCAAATATCGGACCTATATGGCCCGGTATTGGACACCCTACCCGATATGCTTGTTCTCTACGACAAAGATATTACAGTACTGGACACTATACACCCTATTCCGGAATTGATATCAGAACAACCGGAAGTTTTTACCGGTATGACGTCTGAACGCCTGAAACAAATTACCGGAACCCATTTCAGTCAACTGGCAACCGTCATCCGAACCCGGAAACCCAGCCGGTTCGTTTTCCGGTATAAAGGATATAAGAGCAACAAAACCCAATATTATGAAGCCTTTCTTACCTGTCCGGAAGCCGATTATGCCCTCGCCTATATCCGCACCCTCCATGAAGAGTCTGTCGCAATGATGGAATCCGAACACCTGCATTATTTTTTTACCGAAGTACTCGAAAACATTGCAATACCGATCACGGTCAAAAGTCTGGATTCGGGATGTTATCTCTTTTGGAGTAAAAAAATGGAAATATTCGGCCGTACAGCCAGTGAAATGATCGGTTTCAACGAAACCTTCTTCTTATCCGAGGAAAAAGCGCTTCGGGTACAGCAAATCGACCAGGACTTGGTTCGGGAGAAAAACAAACAGTATCAGGGTATTGAGAAATACACGCTATGCGACGGGAAAGAGCATACATTCGTCATTACCCGGACTTTATTCACATTCGGGGCTGAAAAACTGGTTATGGCCAGTGCTCTCGACATCTCAGAACTCAGAAAGACCCAGGCGTCCCTGCTATACACAAAGGATGAGCTGGCCCGCAAGAATATGACACTTTCTTCGGTACTGAGCCTGGCTAAGGTAATCCCCTGGGGGTGTGACCTCGAAAAAAATATTTTCTATTGCGACTACGACGCTTACCATCCCCACACTGCTACGGAGCCTGACGAACACGGGTGTTATGCCGTTCCCATGCACAACTATTTCACAGGTATCCATCCTGATTACCGGGAGGAAGCGATCCGGATGATCGCAGAAATGGCCGAAGGACAACGGACGGAATTTCACGAAACCTATCAGGTACACTGGTTCAACGAACAACAATGGGAATGGGTACAAATACAATGTAACGTCGCCCGGAAAGGGGCGAACGGAAAACCCGTCTCACTGATCGGTTCTGCTCAACGGATTACCGGGCAGAAAGAGACAGAACTGGCTTTGCTGCAAGCAAAGGAAGAACTGAACATAAAAAATGTCATGCTTTCCTCTGTATTGGGTATCGCACAGGTCATTCCCTGGCACGGGGACCTGCAAACAGGTCTGTTCTCCTGTGATTATAACGCCTATCACCACGAAGAAACCGCAAACCCCGATGAAAAAGGAAAATATACGGTTACCTTTAATCATTTTTTTTCCCGTATCCATCCGGACTTTCAGGAACATGCTATCAAACAATTCAATGACCTGGTTGCAGGATGTATATCCGAGTATCATGAAGTTTATCCCATTCACTGGTACAATAACCGGGAATACGAATGGCTGGAGACCCAAAGCAGTATTCCTAAAAACGGAATTGACGACAATCCTCAGCAGCTGATCGGTTCGGCACGTGTAATTACCGCCCAGAAACAAATGGAAGAATCCCTGCGCAAAGCCAAGGAACAGGCCGAGCGCAGCAATACCCTTAAAAGTGCCTTTCTGGCCAACATGAGCCATGAAATACGCACTCCCCTGAATGCCATTGTCGGTTTTTCAGAACTATTGGCCGAGGCTGTTGAGGAGGAAGAAAAAAAGGAATATCTCAACATCATTAAAAATAGCAATGCTTTGTTGTTGCAGCTGATAGGAGATATTCTCGATCTGTCAAAGATAGAAGCCGGGACATTGGAGTTTGTTTTCGCCGACCATGATCTGAACGAAATGATGGAGGAATTCCGGCAGACTTCCCGCATGAAAATAGCCGATCCCGCCATAGAAGTAGCCTGGAAGGACAGCCTGCCCGGTTGTAGGATCCATACTGACCGGGGACGCCTTTTGCAGGTTTTGCACAACTTTATCAACAACGCGGCCAAATTCACCCGCCAGGGGCATATCCATTTCGGCTACCGCAAACAATCGGACGGCCGCTGGTATTTTTACGTGGAAGATACGGGCTGTGGTATTGAGGCCGGTAAAATAGACGATATATTCGAGCGTTTCGTCAAACTCGACGCGAAAGTGAAGGGCACCGGACTAGGCCTTGCGATCAGTAAAAGTATCATCGAGCGTCTGGGCGGTGAAATCGGGGTTACCTCCGTGGAAGGAGAAGGATCGACATTCTGGTTTCTGCTACCCGCCGAATGCGTCACTACATCAAGCCCTTTGACAGGAAGCCCGGAGGAAACCGGCTACACCTCCCCCTGTACGAATTCCGACCGGCAAACCCTGCTGATTGCCGAAGATGACCCGGCCAACTATAAATTATTCGAGTTTATGCTTAAAAAACATTATACGCTCCAGCACGCCTGGAACGGACGTGAAGCTGTGGAAATGTTCAAGGCAAACCGTCCCAGCATGATACTGATGGATATCAAAATGCCGGAAATGGACGGCTATGAGGCAACAGCCGCTATCCGTAAGCTATCGACCGACATCCCTATCGTGGCTGTGACTGCTTTCGCTTATCCCGAAGATATGCGCCGCATACTCTCCAGCGGATTTAACGGCTGTTTACCTAAACCCGTCAGCGGAGAAAGTCTGAAGAAAAAAATTTCGGAACTATGCCCCAGGTAAATAGAAAATAAAGGCAGGCAGGGCTTGATACAGGAATCGGACAATCAGGAATTTTGCCCGAATATCATTTACCCCCAGGAGGACAGTCTTGCGGGAGAGCATTCCTCCCTTGTCTTTCCGATACGAGCATTCTAATAGATTCGTACTCAAACAACTACTTGTTGCACGTATAAAACAGACGGACAACAATACCATGATTTTTCAAAGGAAGGGAAAGAAAAACAAAAAATTATTTCAATTTTTCATTTCTTCTTTCCAATTAAAAAACTACTTTTGCACGTTATTAATATGTTTATCAATTCTGAAGGAGGAAAACTTATTTCGTCAGTGCGCGCGATAAATTTTCAAATCCCATAACAGTAAAGGAAATAACTATGTCAAAGTCAAAGGAAAAAAAACACGAAGACAAATTTGAACACCTTGAAGAAGCATTAACCAGAGGGGAACAATTCATTGAGTCGAATCAAAAAATGCTGATCAATGTCGTGATTGTAATTTTAGTCATCATCGCAGCTTTTTTAGGTTATAATAAATTTATCAAACAACCCCGTATACAGGAAGCATCCCAACAGATCTTCGGAGCCCAGAACTATTTTGCCAAAGATTCATTTAACCTGGCTTTAAACGGAGACGGTAATATTTCAGGATTCCTGGAGATTGCAGACAATTACGGTTCTACTCCTTCCGGTAATTTAGCTAAATATTATGCAGGTTTGTGTTATTTATACACCGGAGATTACAAAAATGCCATTCAATATCTGGAAAAATTTTCTTCAGATGATTTATTACTATCCAATATGGCTATAGCAAATATCGGAGATGCTTATATGCAATTGGGAGATTACAAGAAAGCTGCTGAATACTATAAAAAAGCCAGTACATCCAAAATAAATAATTTTTCAACTCCTCTCTTTTTAATGAAGAATGCTTCTGCTTATGAGAAAGCCGGGGATTATGCTTCTGCTCTGAAAATCTACGAACAGATTGAAAAAGAATTTCCGAATACTCCGGAAGCCCGGGATATTGAAAAATACATTGTCAAAGCACAAATGAATTTAAAAAAATAAAATACTGACGAGTAATAAAAAACTGCCAAAACAATTTTGGCAGTTTTTTTATATCCCCACTTTTCCTATTTCCAAAAAAGAAGCCGTCTGAAACTCAAACGGCCCCTCTTAGAGAGAATATAAATTATTTTACTTCCCATGTGTCTCCACTGTTCAACAGGTCTTCCATACAATGGATCCTGGATATTTTCTTGACTTCCTCTATTTGATCATCCAATGCTTCGTCATAGGTATGCGCTTCCACATCCCGGATAACTCCAAAAACTACAGGAAATTCAGGAGCTTTCATATTGACCAGCATCCAGTGCAGGAATGGATTGGGATCATGAGCATCGTGAACCAGAATATCGTTTTCGGTAATTCCGTCTTTCCCGATTTCCACTACCTTCAATTTTCCGCTCTTATCAAATATCAATCCTTTGTCTTTATTTTTTCCGAAGATCATCGGCATTCCATGATGCAAAATCAACTGACGGTCTTCCCGGACGTCCTTATCTGTAATTGCAGCATGGGCCCCATCGGCAAAAATCACGCAATTTTGCAACACTTCCACAACAGATGTCCCTTTATGTCTGACAGCTGTTTCCAATACCTCAGCTGTCAAAGCCACATTGGTATCCAGAGAACGGGCAAAAAACTTACTCTGGGCACCGATAGCCAACTCGCCCGGATTAAAGGGATGCTCTATCGTCCCGTAAGGAGAAGTTTTCGTTTTAGTACCCAATTTAGTTGTAGGGGAATACTGACCTTTGGTCAATCCGTAAATTTCATTATTAAACAACAATAATGTCATATCTACATTTCTCCGGATGACATGTATAAAATGATTACCCCCAATAGCCAGGGCATCTCCATCCCCGGAAATCTGCAGTATATTCAGCTTCCGGTTAGCATTCTTAGCCCCGGAAGCAATAGCAGCCGCACGACCGTGTATAGTATGAAAACCATACGTATTCATATAATAAGGGAAACGGGAGGAACATCCGATACCGGAAATAACAGCCCAGGATTCTTTCGGATAACCTAATTCTGCCATTGCTTTCCATACGGCATTAATGATCCCGTGATCACCGCAACCAGGACACCAACGGATTTCCTGATCGCTTTTAAAATCTTTCGGAGTATATTTTAATTCTTCTGACATAGCTTTAAAATTGAAAATTGAAACATCAGTAAGTGTAAACTTCCTTTTTTCAATTATTTATCATTTATCAATTTATTAACTTCTTCTTTAATTTCAAGCATTGTGAAGGGTAACCCTGCCACTTTATTGTATTGCTGATAAGTAAATTCAGGATATTTACTTCTCAAATAAGAAGCAAACTGCCCCAGGTTCAATTCACACACCAATATTTTCCTGAACTTTGCAAATACATCACGGGTATTTTTAGGTAACGGATTGATGTAATTAAAATGAGCCAAACTTACATCTTTACCCTCTTTCCGCAATTCCTTTACAGCCGAAAATAAATGTCCGTAAGTTCCACCCCATCCCACAACCAATATTTCTCCGCCTTCCTGACTTCCATACACTTCCTGCTGGGGAATAGAATTGGCAATGCGAGCCACTTTTTCCTGCCGGAGGTCGGTCATCACCTGATGATTTTCAGGAACGTAACTGATTGTTCCGGTGATATTCATCTTTTCCAATCCTCCTATGCGGTGTTCCAGTCCTTTCGTTCCCGGTACAGCCCACGTTCTGGCCAAAGTCTCCGGGTCACGGGCATACGGCTGGTAATTATCACCTTCTTTAGCACGTCTGATATTGATTTCCGGTAATTTAGCCATAGAAGGAATCAACCAAGGCTGAGCTCCGTTAGCTAAAAATCCGTCCGTCAATAAAATAACCGGAGTCATATGCTCTAAAGCGATCTTACCGGCAATAAAAGCGTAGTCGAAACAATTCCCTGAAGTACTGGCAGCAATAACAGGCATAGGACTCTCTCCATTCCTCCCATATAAAGCCTGCATTAAATCGGATTGCTCCGTTTTTGTCGGCAAACCGGTAGAAGGACCTCCCCGCTGCACATCTACAATGACTAAAGGCAATTCAGCCATAACAGCCAAACCGCAAGCTTCAGATTTCAATGCCAGTCCGGGACCGGAAGTAGTAGTTACAGCAAAACTACCTGCATAACTGGCTCCGATAGCCGTACATATCCCTCCGATTTCATCCTCGGCCTGATATGTTTTTGCCCCTAAATCCCGTCTTAAAGCCAACTCTTGTAAAATATCCGTAGCCGGAGTAATCGGATAAGATCCGCAGAACAAAGGCAAACCTGCTTTTTCAGCAGCAGCCAATAACCCCCAAGCCGTAGCTTTATTTCCAGTGATGGTCCGGTATTTCCCTTTTTCAATATGAGCCGGAGCTACCTTAAAATGCACAGCCAAAGCGTGCACATTTGCCGCATAATTATAACCGGCCCGCAACACTAATTTATTGGCAGAAGCAATATTCGGTTTTTTAGCAAACTTCATATCAAAAAATGCCTCCGTATGCTCTACAGAACGTTCGAACATCCAATAAGTCATACCCAAAGCAAACATATTTTTGCAACGAAGTACCGATTTTTGATCCAATCCGGTTTCCTTTAAAGCCTCAATAGTTAACTTGGTAATATTGACGGCAATGACATTATAATCATTCAAAGAATGATCCGTCAACGGATTAGAGGTATAACCGGCTCTTTCCAGATGTTTATCTGTAAAAGCATCCGTATCCACAATAATCGTACCCGCCTTTTTAGCCCAGCGTAAATTCGCTTTTAAAGCTGCCGGATTCATAGCCACCAATACATCCGCGAAATCCCCCGGAGTCGTAATGTGTTCTTCACCAATATGAACCTGAAATCCGGATACACCTCCGACTGTCCCTTGCGGAGCCCGGATCTCTGCGGGATAATCCGGGAATGTTGACACATCATTCCCAAACAATGCAGCGGTATCTGAGAACTGCTGCCCGGTTAACTGCATCCCGTCTCCGGAATCCCCTGAAAAACGGATGACAACATCTTGTTTTTCGATAACTTCTGTCTCTTGATTCATGACAAAATAATCTTCCTTTAAATTTTTAATTATTTTTATTTGTTTTCAGAGAAAATTTTATGTTGTAAAACATGGTAAAGGTAGCGAATCGTGGAGACTAAACAAGTTTAAACCGAACAATTTTTCCCCTCATATAAGTGGCTTTATATCAATAATTCTACAAACGTTTTCCCCGTTTTTTTGAGGTTATAAAATATACTCATTCTAAATAACTACTGAAATAACAGCTTTTTTTTGCAAAACCAATGCTTACGTTTGCGGAATTATTACATAAGACTCTATTTTTGATTACAGATTATTACTTATACTACTTTTTTACCTCTCATCAGAAAGGAAATTTTTCTCTTTCCCTGTCACAAGTTTTTTTCATTTTCGTATGACAAATAAAAAAGGGATTTATGAAGAAAATTTTCTTTCTATTCATTTTATGCTTGAGTTTAGGAGCTTGCCACCACTCTGTCACTTCACTGAATGCTCCGGATCCGGAAGAACAATTTCTCATTGCCCGTAATCAGGTAGGACCTGTAAAAAAAGGAATGACCATCAAACAATTACTTTCCTTACTTCCTGACGATCAGACCAAAAAATTAGCCAGCCGTTCAGAATTATCCTCGGAAACGGCCAATAATTATTATATTTATGACGATAGCACCCGTCTGTTATTTATTGTCAGTCCCCGTCGTAAAAATGACGAAACTTCCCGTATCAGTCAGGTAATTATCAAAGATCCCCGTTTCAGAACCCCTTCCGGCATCGGATTGAATTCAACAGTAGGAGAAATCCGACACGCTTATCCTGAAAGTAAGATTGTCCCTTCTGTAAACAATATTATTTTATATATCCGGGAACTGGATGCCAATTTTGAATTGGATAAGCTTCATCTTTCCCCAACGATCTGGAATGATACAACAGGTAATATCGAAATCGATAGTATTCCTCCCTCTACCCATATCACTGATCTGACGATCGTCTGGACTTACGATGCCAGTAACATTACCGATAAATTATTCTGGGACGACCTGATTCACCATCTTATCAACTGGATTGTCACGCAGGTTCCGGCTATTCTCTTACTTATCGTAATCTTTATCGCCTTATTGCGGCTTCTCCGCTATATTGTCAAACGGATCCGGAAATCGGCCACAAAACGTCTCCAAAAACTGAAACAGGACGATTCTGAAGGATTAAAACGCATTAATACAATTGCAGAAATTACGTACGGCATCGGAAGAATCTTTTTGTGGACTATTTTTATTTTGATGTTATTGGAAAAATTCAATATTAATATTGCTCCTATTCTGGCAAGTGCCGGAATTGTAGGACTAGCTGTGGGATTTGGCGCCCAGGAATTGGTCCGCGATTTTATTTCCGGCTTTTTTATGTTATTGGAAGACCAAATCCGGGAAGGGGATGTCGCTATCATTAACGGGACCGGCGGCACAGTCGAAAAGATTGAACTCCGGACGACTACTCTCCGGGACGCTTCCGGGGTCGTCCATATCTTCCAAAACGGGAAAATCAACTCCCTTTCCAACATGACAAAAGAATGGTCGGCTATGGTAGTTGAAATCCGCATTGCATATAAGGAAGATACGGACCAGGTAAATGCCGTATTAAAAGCTGTGGGAGAAGAGATGAAAAAGGACCCGGACTTCGGCCCGAATATTTTGAGTGTAGACCTTTGGGGAGTAGATGAATTTGCAGAGAACGGAGTCATTCTAAAAGTGAAACTGACAACCAAAGCCGGTCAGCAATGGAGTATCAGCCGGGAATTCCGCCGCCGCGTCAAGCAAGCATTCGAAATTCACCACATTGAAATCCCTGTGCCACACCTTAGCTTGTATGCAGGAGAAACGACAAAACCCATGCCTATTATTTTAACAAAAGAGGAAACCGAAGATAAAAAATAAAAACAGACATAAAAATTTATTTTAAATTGCTTTCCTTTTCTTTTTACTTATTATCTTTATTCTGTATTTGTATTTTAAATCGTTTTACCGATTATGGCTCGCTTTCTAAAAAATAAATCAGAATCGCAAGGAGCCGCTCCAGGGTCACTGATATTTATCGGCCGAAGGAAAATGAAAGATCCTTTGCTAAGAGTTGTACAGTACAACAATGAAAGCCTGACAGAAGAAAACCTCCAATCCCCTGCAAACATTGAAAAATACATAGCAGACGATCAGGTCACCTGGATTTCCCTCTACGGGCTTCACAATACAAAATATATCGAACAAATCGGTAAAACATTTGAAGTCCCTTCGCTTATATTGGAAGATATCTTAAATACAGATGAACGTCCGAAACTCGCAGAAGATGAAAAACATATTTTTATCATTTTAAAAGCTTTGTATTATGATCCGGAAATTCAGAAAATCCGAATCGACCAAATTTCTTTCATACTGGGTAAAAACTATCTGTTATCCCTTCAGGAATCAGCCTATCCCTACTTCCAGGATATAGACAAGCGACTGGCTTCCGGACTCTCAAAGATTCGTTCCTATAGTCCGGATTACCTCTGTTATGCTTTAATGGATACCCTGGTAGACGGCTATATCTTAACAATTGAGAAGCTGGGAAGTAATATAGAAGCTCAGGAAAAACAGCTCCTTACTTCCGACAAAAAAATCATAGAAGATATTTACCGCTATAAAACAGAGTTATCCTATATCCGCAAAAACATACGCCCCGTCAAAGAAGTAATGACCCGTTTTATGACATCCGACTCAGACCTGATTAACAACAGGACTTTCAATTACCTGAAAGATCTGGACAGCCTTGTTACCCAAGCCCTGGAAGCAATTGAAATTTATTATATGATGGTCGCAGACCAACAAAATATTTACAACAGTAATATAAGCAATAATGTCAATGACGTCATGAAGATACTTACGATCTTCTCCGCCATTTTTATTCCCCTCACTTTCATTGTTGGAGTATACGGAATGAACTTTGAATATATGCCTGCCCTGAAATATCACTGGGGTTATTTTGTATTATGGGCGGTTATGCTAGCCATTGTCGTTATTATGTTGCTGTTTTTTAAAAGGAAAAAATGGATATAATATAATGGAAAGGGCAGGAAAGCAGCATGAGTGATTTGTGTGTGTTATTTCAGGAAAGATAACCGCTTCCCTTGCCCTTATCTTCAATATATCGTAATTGTTCTATCCGCGCCAAAATCCCTCCCCCGCTCTTTTTCTTTCTTCAGGTTTTCCCTATTATTTCCAGCGAAAAGAGATAAAATCTTTTAAAATATTTTTCACGCAAAAAACGTGGACCCGCCGCTTGTTTATAGTGAGGCTCCGCCAGGTGCCCAAACACAAACACAGACAACAACGTCCACGCATATAGGAATATAGCATTATTCCCGTGTTTTTCAGAAATCTGGCGGATTTCACTATAAGAATAATAAGTGATAAACTGGTCATTTTAGAAACGCTTGAAAAGCTTCCTAACGACACAAATATATACTAAAATTTTCAAAATAGAACCAATTACTCTCCCAATTTTACAAAATTGGATTAAAAAATTTCAATATTTTTCTAAAAAACGTGGATTCGTATTTATTTGAGAAAAGGCCCCGCCAGAAGCCCAGATACAAATAAACACAAGAATCCACGTCTAACGTAAATATCTCTCGTATTTATTCCTGTATCTTTTAAATCTGGCGGATTTTTTCTCAAGAATAAATATAAATCTTTTTATAATATTCAATCTACACCTGCATTCTACACATTGCAAAGATAAAATAACTTTTCTGAATTTAAAAAGAGTTTATTTATAGTTGAATTATTATTAAACGGCAAGTATTTATAAAGTTTTTCCATTCTTTACCTGCTTATAGAAGCAAAAATTATTTAAGTCCCCTTTTCTTTCATCAGCTATTCCCTTTCATTACCAATGATTCGGAAAAACTTTTACCGTACAGTACGGATCAATCCGGACCATAAAAAGAGCTGCCATTATTTGTCTGACAGCTCTCCTCTAAAATAGCTTTCTCCTCATCAACACCGGTTAACCGTTGTTTGAGGAACCGTTTCTTCTTTTATATATTCCCCGGATTCGCTGTAATATACAGTAACTTTTATCTCTTCTTTTTTCAATACCAATTTGTAATCATTGTTACTTCCTTTATAAGCTGCATCTATGGTATAACCAGCATATTTCGCAGCAACAGCCTTTGTAACGGCTTCCGGAAGGGCGCTCACTTCTACCTGTGTATACGCACTTTGTTCCTGAACAAAATAAACGCTCTGCAAAGGAAAGTCTTTTTTCAGCGTATCTTCTATAATCGTATCCCTTGAAATACCCGGTTCACCCATAGCATGTACAGCAGCCGAAGCCTGAATAGAAAATAAACCCAACGCTGTCGTTACCAATACATTCATTACTACATTTTTCATGACTTTAAATTTTAATGTTCAACAATTTTTCTTTCAAAATGTGATCACCCCTGCTTCCGGATATTCTTCCTGAAAAATGTATACCAAACGGCAAGATTAAAAACACCGCTTATTTTATAATACTGATAAAGAAAGAAATAGTTCTTTTTAACGCCATGAAGGAAGAAAAAAATTGTAGAATTTTGTAGAAATCCCCCGCACTGAAGGGGAATTTATCTACAATTTTAAACCGGAATAGAATAAAATTTAAGTATTAACACACTGATTAACAACAAACAACAACTTAAACAGATATTAAATAAACATTTAATATGTTTACAAAAAAGAAAATAGCTAAAAAGAGTGAAGGTATTTTGTAAAATCTCCAAAAAGAAAAAGAATATTTTTGAAAATTCAAGGAAAGTTTTTGAAAAGAAAAAAGAAAAGCCGTCCTATTTTTCATAGAACGGCTTTATTTTTGGTAAAAGATTCTTTACTTACTGAACTTTTTTCCACAGAATTTAGCATCTTTCCCCAATTGTTCCTCAATCCGTAATAACTGATTATATTTTGCCATACGGTCGGAACGGCTCATAGAACCGGTTTTGATTTGTCCGGAATTGGTAGCTACGGCAATATCAGCAATAGTAGCATCTTCTGTTTCCCCTGACCGATGGGAAGTAACGGTTGTATACCCTGCCCGTTGGGCCATTTCAATAGCATCCAGGGTTTCTGTCAAAGTACCGATTTGATTTACTTTGATCAGAATAGAATTGGCACAACCTAATTCGATCCCCTTTTGCAAATATTCTACATTTGTTACAAATAAATCGTCTCCCACTAACTGACAGCGATCTCCTATTTTAGCTGTAAGCATTTCCCAGCCGTCCCAATCATTTTCTGCCATTCCATCCTCAATAGAATCAATCGGATATTTGGAAATCAGTTCTTCCAGATAAAGAACCTGTTCTGCAGAAGTACGACGGGCTCCGTGTGAACCTTCAAATTTAGTATAATCGTACATTCCATCTTTATAAAATTCCGAAGAAGCACAATCCAATCCGATCATTACATCTTTTCCAGGTTTATAGCCTGCTTTTTCTATCGCTTTCATAATAGCATCCAAAGCATCTTCCGTTCCATCCAAAGCAGGAGCAAATCCTCCCTCATCACCGACAGCAGTACTCAATCCTCTTTCATGCAACACTTTTTTCAGTGTATGAAATACCTCTGCTCCCATCCGTAAAGCTTCTTTAAAGCAAGTTGCACCGATAGGCCGGATCATAAATTCCTGAAAAGCAATAGGAGCATCCGAATGAGATCCGCCGTTAATAATATTCATCATCGGCACAGGCAATAATTTCGCATTACATCCTCCGATATACCGATATAAAGGAATTTCCAATACATTAGCAGCAGCCTTTGCACAAGCCAAAGACACTCCCAACATAGCATTGGCGCCTAAATTACACTTAGTCTTTGTCCCATCCAGTTCAATAAGCGTCCGGTCAATACCTACCTGGTCCATTACATCCATTCCCAATAATGCATCGGAAATAACGGTATTTACATTCTCTACAGCTTTTAAAACCCCTTTTCCCATATACCGTGATTTATCTCCGTCCCTCAGTTCCAATGCCTCATTCTCACCGGTTGAAGCCCCAGACGGCACAGCAGCTCTTCCCATTACACCCGATTCCAGTATAACATCTACTTCCACAGTAGGATTACCACGAGAGTCTAAAATCTCCCGACCAACAATTTCTACAATATGTGTCATAATTTTTTATATTTTTAAATTTAACGCTATTTTATTCTTCGAAGTTACGACAAAAGAATGAAAAGTAGAAAAAGAAAAGCAAAAAAATAAGAATCAGCTATTAAAAATATTATTTCATAGAAATACTCTATATATATCAAACTCAGGAATACTCTTTTCCCTATACTTCGATTTTACAAATTTTTTTCCAAACCTGGATTACACGCCCGATACTCCCCATCTCGAACAACCAAACAATAAAAATTCCTCCCCTATTACTTTAGAAGAACAGGAGAGGAAAATAAAAAGGTTTATTCCGAAAGTTTCTCTTTACGAAGAACCCTTTCTAAGCCCCAATACAGATCATCCGGGTTCTCCCGAAACTCTACCTGTAAGCTGGAATCTCTATCTACCATACAAGTATCTCTTTTATTGAAGATAAAATAATAACGGCTTTCCCGAACCAAGTCTTGTACAAATTTACGCGTGGAGGTATAATGATATTTATGATAAAGAGCATATTTCTTTCCAAGCCCATAATTATACTGACGGGTCTCCAGGGTATTCGGCTCCAAAACCATAGAAGAATAATGCGTCTGTAATTCTAAAGTATCGGATCGAAAAACACCGAAACAATCAAAACCATCCCATTCACTCGGTGGTGGAGACGGTATTTCAGGCATAGAAACACATAGTATACTATCGCTACGGTTGATTACGGTAATCTCCAAATACACATAACCGATATAATTTACCGTATCTTCGGGATAAACTGGAGAATAGGCACTGTCAACAGTGATGACCACATTATCTTTCAGCCATTGAGGCAAAGTATTTACGCGACTACCCCAAAACAAACTAAATAAAAGGAAAAAGAATAGACTTTTCATTTGTACCAATATTTTAAAATGATTGTTTTATATACCTGACGAAAACGATCCATATTATTTTCCACTAACCATTGATTATACCGTCTTATCATCTCTCCCCTAAATCCAGAATTGTCACCAAAATGATAACAGAAATTTCTTCGTTATCCTAAACACAATCTGCATTAACTGTTACAACCACCTTCTTAACGCTAATTACAAAATAAGTCATCTGTATCCTTTCAAAATCTTCCCGAGAATTTCTGAAAAAATTCCTCCCCTATTACTTTAGAAGAATAGGAGAGGAAAATAAAAAGGTTTATTCCGAAAGTTTCTCTTTACGAAGAACCCTTTCTAAGCCCCAATACAGATCATCCGGGTTCTCCCGAAACTCTACCTGTAAGCTGGAATCTCTATCTACCATACAAGTATCTCTTTTATTGAAGATAAAATAATAACGGCTTTCCCGAACCAAGTCTTGTACAAATTTACGCGTGGAGGTATAATGATATTTATGATAAAGAGCATATTTCTTTCCAAGCCCATAATTATACTGACGGGTCTCCAGGGTATTCGGCTCCAAAACCATAGAAGAATAATGCGTCTGTAATTCTAAAGTATCGGATCGAAAAACACCGAAACAATCAAAACCATCCCATTCACTCGGTGGTGGAGACGGTATTTCAGGCATAGAAACACATAGTATACTATCGCTACGGTTGATTACGGTAATCTCCAAATACACATAACCGATATAATTTACCGTATCTTCGGGATAAACTGGAGAATAGGCACTGTCAACAGTGATGACCACATTATCTTTCAGCCATTGAGGCAAAGTATTTACGCGACTACCCCAAAACAAACTAAATAAAAGGAAAAAGAATAGACTTTTCATTTGTACCAATATTTTAAAATGATTGTTTTATATACCTGACGAAAACGGTCCATATTATTTTCCAATAACCAATCACTATATCGCTCCATCATCCCTCCCCTAAACCTAGGAGTACATTTTTGCCAGCTGGGATGTTTGACCTGTAATTCGTAAGCCATATAATGAGTTTTATTAAAATCACCGTATTTATTCACCCCGTGACCAGTATACTCATGTACCCCCAAAACATTTTCAACTTGTTCTACTATTGAAAAATCTTTCTGTATACTTTCATTTCCTTGATTTACTGAAATACGGAAAGGATCAGGACCTGTAACATTCTTATCCGGATTGAAAGTTGTTGAAGCATAATCGCCACCAAAAGAAGGTGAATTATACGTATCTTTTCCATTTCTGACAGCAATAGCTCCTCCTTCCAAACGCGAGATATCATATTTCTTCATAGATAAGATATGAGTATAAATCTTGGAATAAGCTTTAGATGAAAGGTGGTTTTCCTCAATTCCACTACTCAATGACTTTTGAAATTTACTAGACTCCATTGTTTTAAAATCTTCTGCCGTTGTTATACGGATTTTCCCTGTAAACCCTTCTTCGTCAACTCCCAAAAAATTTCCATATTTATCATAATAAGGGCTCATATACATTCCCGTCGGATCAACAAATTTTAACGGATTATTGGTACAATAAGCATAAGGACTCCAGCCGTAATATTTTTCCAACAGCGGATCCGCAACAAACCAACGCCCTAAATGCCTGTCATACATACGGGCTCCGTAATCCAGAAAATCCAGGTCACCGATATCCTGCCTCTCCTTGCCGTTGTATTTCAAACGGTTTTCCAACAGCTGAGGATAATCTGCCTGTTCATGCTCCAGACCAAACGGATAGTAATCGTTCCGCTCACAAACATTTCCTGAAGAATCAATCACACAACGGATACTACCCAGATGGTCCTTCAGGTAATAATAAACTTTGTAACCATTACTACCCAATGAAATTCTTCCTTCTCCAAACAAAACTCCCTCAAGCGTCAAAGAACCCCCTTCGCGAAAATACTGAAAACTTCCCCGGTATTCATAACCCCGGCCGGAATTATCCGTTACACCCAGCTTTTCTCCATCTGACGTGTAACGGTAGCGGACCTGGGAAATACCATAACGGCTGGCCCCGCTCAACAAATTTAAATAATTATATTCATAATTCAAGCCACGTCGGTTATCTATTTCTAAATTACCGTTTAAATCGTATACATAATCCGGCCTGCTGGAGGCAATAACCAAACCAGAATCCGGAGCCGGAACCAACTGGTTCAGATCTTCAGCTATGCTTATTAACTGATTACCGGTATAGTTATACGTATAGTCCGTCACCCCTTTCCCGTTTCCGTCACGACGCATCAGTAACTTTATATTTCCATTCCGGTCATAACGTAAATTGTATTCGGTATAATAATTTTTCTGTATTCCGTTACTAAAAGAACGGGAATCTTTAAAGCGGCCATAATTGTCGTAAGCAAAAGAATAAGTAAAAATAGGATTACTACCCTGATTCCAGGACCATTCACTGATATTACCGGTATAAGAAGCTGTACTACCCTTAAGCTGAGGATCATAATAACGCAGATTCACCCCCAAAACGGGGGAAGATACTCCGACGATAATGATAAAGAACTTCCCGGCCATTAGGGGCTGTAACCCGAGTCAACAACCAGGCAGATTTTACAATTTGGTCCTGATGATAAAAGTCCCTAGCATTCGTATACTCATTCGCCGCTTCATCTGTAGCATCCTGTATTTCTCCGAAATAATAAACATAACCGTCACCCATCGTTATAGTTATCGTTTCCATTTCACCATAGTCTTTATCCGTTGGATGAAGCAGGCTTATTTTTATTTCTCCAGCCGGAAAATTTGTATTATAAACATGAATCGTATTATTACGGCCCAAAATAAAATTTCCGCTATAACCTAAAAAATTAAAACGGAATATGTCCGGCTGAGGATCATAGTTATTGGTATTTAAAGGGGCTAACCGTAAACCGTAAGTGACTAATTTACCATAACTAGTTTTACAATTTGTAATTACCTCCTGATCTGCCGTGGTCTTATGAAAATAATCCAAATATTTAATGCGATTCAGTTCCCCTATTTCATCCGGTGCACAACGGACCTGCCGGGTAATACACCCTCCTCCGGTCAAATACCAACCGGAACTCAAACTGCCCTGTAAACGGTTGGGATACCAGCCATTGGCCGTATAACCCAGAGCAAGGGAAATATCAAAATCATTATCTTTATAATGATAAAGGGGTATAGTTAAATTCAGAGAGCCGGTGTATAAATTTACCGGAGTATTTCCATAACGGACAAAATCCCATCGTTCTGCATGCGGACGTACTGGTAAACCAGACTCGGCCGTAGGATTTTTAGGCACATCTGCATACTGGCTGTAAAGCGGCAGAGGCAATAAAATCCACCCAAATAAAAACAAAAACCGTATAAAATTCAGAAAAAAAGGAAATATAATTTTCATAACACATACTTTATTTATAAATAGAAATCACTTTCTTTTATCCCTTCAAAAGAGATAAAACAAAACCACAAGGGACAATTAGTCCCCAGACAGCATTAAGCCATCTTTAGAATATTCTGTAAGTAATTAATATACACAACAGAAAGCACACTTTCGGATAAATATCCCGCATTTCTATACACTTCTCCCCAGGAAAGAAAGCAAAAGTTTGCGAAAAGAATTAAATTATTATTTTATCATCATAGGCAACAATATTTCAGGGTGATTTTTATACCCTCCAGAGGTTGTTCTTACTAAAATTAAAGAGGATTTTCCGGATTACCTAGATTTTAAAAAAAAAAAATCTGAACAAGCGATTTTGAAAGGATTGATAATCAGTACCCCTTTGTAAAAAAATCTGAACAAGCCCTATTTTGACCCATTTGGAGCTTTTGGGGAACGATAAAAACGTCAGATTTTTGATAAAGGAAAGAAAATGTAAACAAAAGGATACAATAAACAAAAAAATTATTTCTTAAAAAGAACAATCGAAAAGAGAGAGGTTATTAGGAAATCAGTCCATACAGGCAGAATATAGAGCCAATTTACGAAGGAATAAACTTTATTTTAGTTATTTACCAATAAGCAGTAACCTCCTGAAGCAGGATAAAATGCAAGATGTGTCCGCCTGAAGTCAGCAAGATGCACAAAAAAACCGTTCTGCCGGAGCAAAACGGTTTTTAGAAAAGATCCAGTCAGTTTATTCAGCCTTCGGAGCCTCTTCAGCTTTAGAGGCCTCAGCTTCCGGAGCTACGGCTTTCGGTGCTTCTTCCACGACTGCGTCAGAAACTTCAGCTGTAGCTTTTTTAGCGGAAGATCTTCTTCTGCGGGTAGCTGTTTTCTTCACTTCCTGTTTTACTTCGGTATAAGTAGCGTTGAAATCGACCAATTCCATCATACAGGTTTCGGCATTGTCTCCAATCCGGTTACCGGTTCTGAGAATACGGGTATATCCACCGGGACGATTTACAATTTTCGGAGCTACTTCTCTGAACAATTCGGTAACGGCTTCTTTCTGTCCAAGGTAACTGAACACTACCCGGCGGGAATGCATATTGTCATTCTTGCTCTTTGTGATCAGGGGCTCAACATATATTTTCAAAGCTTTTGCCTTGGCAACGGTAGTGTAGATTCTTTTATGCAGAATCAAAGAAGTCGCCATATTAGAAAGTAATGCTTTTCTATGAGCGCTTTTTCTATTTAGATGATTAAATTTCTTACAATGTCTCATTTTACTTATTCCTTGTCTAATTTATACTTAGATACATCCATACCGAACTCAAGGTTGTTATTTTCAAGCAGAGCTTCCAATTCCGTCAAAGATTTCTTACCGAAATTACGGAATTTCAACAGATCGTTCTTATTGAATTTTACCAATTCTCCCAGTGTCTCCACTTCGGCTGCTTTCAGGCAATTCAATGCCCGCACAGACAGATCCATGTCGACGAGTTTTGTCTTCAGCAGTTGACGCATATGCAGCACTTCTTCGTCAAACTCTTCATTTCCGTATTTATCTTCCGATTCCAAGGTGATTTTTTCATCGGAAAACAACATAAAATGATGGATCAGAATTTTAGCAGCTTCTTTTAAAGCATCGGTCGGATTAATAGAACCATCGGTTTCTATTTCAAGTAAAAGCCGTTCATAGTCCGTTTTACCTTCCACACGATAGTTCTCTATCTCATATTTTACATTTCTGATAGGGGTGTAAATTGCATCGATCGGAATAAATCCCATATCGGCATCTATCGGCATATTTTCAGTGCTGGGTACATATCCGCGTCCTTTCTGTATAGTGATTTCCATCTGAAAGTTAACGCTAGGCTCCATATTACAGATCACCAAGTCGTTATTCAACACTTCGAAACCTGTCAGGAACCGGTTGATATCCCCTGCAGTAAAAGTTTCCTGCCCAGAAACAAGAACAGTCAGCCTTTCATCCTCCACATCCTCTACTTTTCTCTTAAACCGAACTTGCTTCAAATTCAGGATAATCTCGGTTACATCCTCGATTACTCCCGGAATGGTAGCAAACTCATGTTCTACGCCATGAATTTTTATACCGGTAATCGCAAACCCTTCCAAAGAAGAGAGCAAAATCCTGCGCAGCGGATTACCAATGGTGATTCCGTAACCCGGCTCCAGCGGACGAAATTCGAATTTTCCGAATTTGTCTGTCGACTCGAGCATGATTACTTTGTCCGGTTTCTGGAAAGCTAATATTGCCATAAATATTTTATTTATTACTTAGAATACAATTCTACGATTAACTGTTCTTTGATGTTTTCCGGGATATCGCTTCTCTCCGGAACATTCAGCAGTTTACCACTCATGGAAGCGGCATCCCATTCCAGCCAGGAATATTTGATTACCCGGTTGCTTCTCAAGGCGTCTGCAATAACTTCCAATGCTTTTGATTTTTCGCGGACAGCTACAATATCTCCCGGCTTCACAGCTGCTGAAGGGATATTACACACTGTACCATTAACGGTGATGTGACGATGAGACACCAATTGACGTGCTGCTGCACGGGTCGGAGCAATCCCCAAACGATAAACGGTATTGTCCAGACGGCATTCCAGCATCTGTAACAACACTTCACCCGTAATACCTCCGCTACGTTCTGCTTTTTCAAATAAATTACGGAATTGTTTTTCAAGCAAACCGTAAGTGTATTTTGCTTTTTGTTTTTCTTTCAACTGAACTCCGTATTCCGAAATTTTCTTCCGGCGACGGGCCAAACCGTGTTGTCCGGACGGATAATTTCTCCGTTCCAGCGCTTTATCCGGGCCATAAATCGGTTCCCCGAATTTTCTTGCTATTTTAGACTTAGGTCCTGTATATCTAGCCATTTTATTTCAAATTAGATTTACACGTTACAATAAATTGAAAATAAAAATTCCTGAAGCTTTTCAGTTTTTATTTTCTTACACTCTTCTGCGTTTCGGGGGACGGCAACCGTTATGCGGCAGCGGAGTTACGTCGACAATTTCCGACACCTCGATTCCGCTGGCATGAATAGCCCGGATAGCGGATTCTCTGCCGTTGCCCGGCCCTTT
This sequence comes from uncultured Odoribacter sp., assembly GCF_937966165.1. Classification (NCBI taxonomy): domain Bacteria; kingdom Pseudomonadati; phylum Bacteroidota; class Bacteroidia; order Bacteroidales; family Odoribacteraceae; genus Odoribacter; species uncultured Odoribacter sp. The sequence goes on along the minus strand of NZ_CALCLB010000005.1, from coordinate 170,411 downwards.
AACATATACCTTGGCTTTTCTCATTCCGAGATCAAATGCCACTTTTGCACAATCACTGGCTGCCATCTGTGCAGCATAAGGAGTGTTTTTCTTCGATCCTTTAAATCCCATTTTACCAGCTGACGACCAGGAAATCACTTGACCGGTCTGGTTCGTCAACGAAATAATAATGTTATTGAAAGAGGAATGAACGTGTGCTTGTCCAACGGCTTCTACTTTAACTAACCGTTTCCTGTTTGATGTAGACTTCTTTGCCATAATTCAATTCAATTATTTAGTTGCTTTTTTCTTGTTAGCAACAGTTTTCTTCTTGCCCTTTCTTGTACGGGCATTGTTCTTTGTACTTTGTCCTCTTACGGGCAATCCTAAACGATGACGAATACCACGGTAACAACCGATATCCATCAAACGTTTGATGTTCATCTGAACAGATGATCTCAGCTCTCCTTCAACTTTGTACTCTGCATTTATCACTTTTCGTACAGCTGCGAGCTGGTCGTCGTTCCAGTCTTTTACCTTAGTGTCAAAATCGATGCCGGCCTTACTCAGAATGGTCCGGGCACTACTTCTACCTATACCAAAGATATAGGTCAAGGCTATTTCTCCTCTTTTGTTTGAGGGTAAATCTACACCTACGATTCTTGCCATAAATCTCTTTTAATTTTACAGATTAATGAATCAACCCTGACGTTGTTTAAACTTCGGGTTCTTTTTGTTAATGACGTACAAAACGCCTTTCCTTCTTACAATTTTGCAATCGTCATTCCGTTTTTTAATGGACGCTCTTACCTTCATGGTTTTTAAATTTGAATATTCACAAATAATGCACCGACAGCTTATTCTTCTGAAATCTCCGAAAAAATTCCAGCTTTTGAAAACTACCGATGAATTTAATTTTTATATCTGAACGTAATTCTGCCTTTCGTCAGATCATAAGGTGACATATCTACCCGAACCCGGTCACCAGGAAGAATCTTAATATAATGCATCCGCATTTTCCCGGATATATGGGCAGTGATAATATGTCCGTTCTCCAACTCTACCCGAAACATTGCGTTCGACAAAGCCTCGGTTATCACTCCATCTTGCTCTATTGACGGCTGTTTTGCCATACTTTAATTAAAATTGATTATCAAATTTGTTCAGAGTCATTTTCTCCCAAACGGGATTTTTTCTCTAAATTTTTTTCTACAAACTCAAACGAAGACAGAATATCTGCTCCATGTTTCCCTACAGCTACAGTGTGTTCAAAATGGGCTGAAGGCAGCCTGTCGCGTGTCCGTATCGTCCATCCGTCAATATCCTGGTATACATGCCGTTTGCCCAGATTAATCATAGGCTCAATCGCAATTACCATTCCTTCCACTAATTTAGCTCCCTGTCCCCTTCTTCCGTAATTGGGCACCTGCGGTTCTTCGTGCATATCCCGTCCGACCCCGTGTCCTACCAACTCCCGGACTACTGAATAACCGTTTGCTTCACAATAGCTCTGCACAGCATAACCGATATCCCCTATTCTCAGTCCGGCAATCGCCTTTTCGATACCTTTGTATAAAGCCTCTTTTGTCGTACGTAACAATTTCCGCACTTCCTCCCGCACTTCCCCTACTTCAAAAGTATAGGCACTATCTCCATAGAATCCATTTTTTAAAGTTCCGCAATCTATGGAAACGACATCTCCTTCTTTTAAAATACGATCGGCGGCAGGAATCCCGTGTACCACTTCCTCGTTAATGGAGATACACAACGTATTCGGAAATCCTCCGTATCCCAAAAACCCAGGCTGGGCTCCATGGTCCCGGATAAACTCTTCTGCAATACGATCCAATTCTAAAGTCGAAATCCCCGGACGAACATGTTTTGCCATTTCACCCAGAGTTTTTCCAACCAAAAGATTACTCTCCCTCAGTAATTCAATCTCCTCTGCTGTCTTTAAAAAAATCATGCCGCAAAAGTAATACTTTTTTTAAAAGTCTCAAAGCTCCAACCGTTTAAAAGTTGAAGATGAGCGTAAAAAAGCCGCAAAGCCCCGGATATACTCCTACGGCTTTACGACTCTCTATTTCTTAATAAGCAGCAGGTCCACCCGGAGTCTTTCCTTTAATTCTTCCGGTTTTCATCAATCCGTCGTAATGACGCATCAACAAATGAGACTCGATCTGTTGCAGTGTATCCAATACAACCCCCACCAGAATCAACAAAGAAGTACCTCCGTAGAAATGTGCGAATTGATTATTTACTCCCGCAATCACTGCAAAAGCAGGTAATATAGCTACAATTCCCAGGAAAATAGATCCGGGTAAAGTAATACGTGACATAATCGTATCCAGGAACTCCATTGTCTTCTTTCCTGGTTTCACTCCCGGTATAAATCCGCCGTTCTTTTTCATATCCTCAGCCATTTGTTGGGGATTAATGGTAATTGCAGTATAAAAATAAGTGAATAATACAATTAAAATAAAGAAGGTAAAATTATACCAGAAACCGGTGAAGTTAGAAAAGGCAGCAGCAAATCCGGAGAGGGATTCAGAGGCGGCGTAATTTACGAATGAAATCGGCAGCAACATCAATGCCTGGGCAAAGATAATCGGCATAACACCGGCTGCATTGATTTTCAAAGGTATATACTGACGGACTCCGCCATATTGTTTGTTACCTACAATCCGTTTCGCATACTGTACGGGTACTTTGCGTGTACCTTGCACCAACATGATTGTTCCGCAGAATACCAGGAACAATACAATCAATTCCACCAATAAAGCAACCATACCGCCGCCTTGCTGAGACAAGCGGGAAGCTCCTTCTGCAAAGAAAGCAAAGGGCAAACGGGCAATAATTCCGATCATAATGATGATAGAAACTCCGTTTCCAATACCTTTATCCGTAATTTTTTCTCCCAGCCAGAGTACAAACATGGAACCGGCAGCCAGAATTACGACAGAAGAAATAGTAAAGAAAGCTCCTTTGATGACAAAGGCCCATTCCGGGATTTGTGCATGTAAATTGGTCAGATACGCTGCTCCCTGTAATACGAGAATAATCAAAGTCAGATAACGGGTAATTTGATTGATTTTACGTCTACCGCTCTCCCCTTCGCGTTGCATGCGCTGGAAATAAGGAACGGCTATTCCCAGCAACTGAACTACAATGGATGCTGAGATATAAGGCATAATACCCAATGCAAATACCGAAGCATTCGAAAATGCTCCTCCGGAAAACATGTCCAACAAACCCATCACTCCTGTTGAAGTTTGTTCCTTCAAAGCAGCAAGTCCGGCCGGATCAATACCCGGCAGTACAATTTCTGTACCCAGGCGGTATACGGCTATCAAGCCTACCGTCATGAGAATCCGGGTCCGGAGTTCTTCAATTTTCCAAATGTTCTTTAATGTATCAAATAACTTCATAAGTTCTTTCTTATTAATAGTTCATAAAGTCAATAAAGCCGGAAGTCAAAAAGTCGAAAGTCTGCGACCTTAGCACTTTACAGACCTTACGGACTTTATGGACCCGTTTTGTTTTACAAAACGATTGCTGCGCCTCCGGCAGCTTCGATAGCTTCTACAGCTTTTTTAGAGAAAGCATTGGCTTTTACTTCCAGCTTCGCTTTCAGTACCCCATCCCCTAATATCTTCACAAGATCATTTTTAGAAAGCAGGCCGGCTTTAATCAGTATATCTTTATCAATAGCTGTCAGATTATCTCTTTCAGCCAATTCCTGAAGCATACTGACATTTATAGCCTTGAATTCAATCCGGTTGATATTTTTAAAGCCGAATTTAGGTACTCTTCTCTGAAGCGGCATCTGACCTCCTTCAAAACCGATCTTATGTTTAAAGCCGGATCTTGATTTGGCACCTTTGTGTCCTCTTGTAGAAGTACCTCCTTTTCCCGAACCCTGTCCGCGGCCAATTCTCTTTTCGTGGTGAGTGGAACCGCAAGCCGGTTTTAAGCTACTTAAATCCATTCTATATGTATTAAAATCGTTTGACAATTACTTTACTTCTTCCACTTTTACCAGGTGTTTTACTTTAGCAATCATTCCCAGTATCTGCGGAGTAACTTCATGTTCAGCACTACTGCTGATTTTATTTAAACCCAGAGCTGTTAAAGTGCCTACCTGACGTTTATCGCTACCGATCTTACTTTTTACCAATGTAACTTTAATCTTTGCCATAACTCATCTCATTAACCGTTAAACACTTTATCCACGCTCACATTTCTTTGCTGTGCCACCATACGGGCATCTCTCATCTGTTTCAAAGCAGCAATAGTTGCTTTTACCAGATTGTGAGGATTGGAAGAACCTTTACTCTTTGCCAACACATCACGGATACCTGCACTTTCCAATACAGCACGCATAGCACCTCCGGCTACGAGTCCGGTACCGGAAGAAGCGGGTTTCATAAACACTTCTGCACCTCCAAAGCGGGCCACCTGTTCGTGAGGAATTGTCCCTTTGAATACCGGTATTTTCACTAAATTCTTTTTAGCTGCTTCTATACCCTTGGCAATAGCCGTAGTTACTTCATTTGCTTTCCCCAGTCCCCAGCCGACAATGCCGTTCTCGTCACCGACTACGACAATTGCAGCAAAACTGAAAGTTCTACCTCCTTTAGTAACTTTGGTCACCCGATTGATAGCCACCAATCTGTCTTTTAATTCCAAGTCAGTATTATTAATTTTTTGTTCCATTCCTGCTAACTTTTAAAAATTAAGACCTCCGTTACGGGCAGCGTCAGCTAATGCTTTCACCCTTCCGTGATACAAATAACCATTCCGGTCAAAGACAACCGACTGAATACCGGCTGCTTTTGCTTTTTCAGCGACAGCAGCACCTACCAATGCAGCCTGCTCTGTCTTCGTGCCTTTCTTTTCAGCAATTTCCTTGCTCAATGAAGATACAGATAAAAGCGTTTTACCTGCTTCATCATCTATCAGCTGTACGGAAATCTGCGCATTTGAACGGAATACGCTCAAACGGGGTCTCTCAGCTGTTCCGGAGATAATCTTCCGAATTCTCCTCTTTATTCTTAATCTTCTTTCTTCCTTAGTTAAAGCCATAACTTTTACTTACTTTAGGTGATTAAACTTTAGCTGACTTACCTGCTTTACGGCGTACCTGTTCACCTACGAAGCGGATACCCTTACCTTTATAAGGTTCCGGACGACGGAATGAACGGATCTTGGCAGCTACCTGACCGATCAGTTGCTTATCACAACTTTCCAGTGTAATAATCGGATTAGCCCGTTTTTCTGTAACAGCAGAAACTTTCACTTCATCCGGTAATTGCATGAAGATAGAGTGAGAATACCCTAATCCCAATTCCAGAATTTGTCCTTCTGCATTTGCCCTGTAACCTACTCCGACTAATTCCTGTTTAATCGTATAACCTTCAGAAACACCTACTACCATATTATGGATCAAAGCACGATACAAACCATGCATTGACTTATGTTCCTTATCTTCTGTATGACGTGCTACGTGCACATTGTGTTCATCTACTGTGACAGTAAGGTCTTTACTTACTTTCTGGGAAAGTTGTCCTTTCGGCCCTTTTACTGTGACGGTGTTATCCGGACTTACGGCTACCGTAACCCCTTGTGGTATATGAATGGGTAATTTTCCTATTCGTGACATCTCTTCTTCACTTTTAAATTAATACACATAACACAATACTTCACCGCCTACATTTTTCTGGCGAGCTTCTTTGTCTGTCATCAATCCCATAGAAGTAGACAAGATGGCAATTCCCAAGCCGTTCAATACACGCGGCATTTCTTCGACATTGGTGTAGCGTCTTAAACCCGGCTTAGATACCCGTACCAGCGACTGGATAGCAGATAATTTGGTTTCCGGATTATATTTGAGAGCAATCTTAATATTGCTTTTTACTCCGTCTTGTTCAAACTTATAATTTAAAATATATCCCTTTTCTTTCAGGATTTTCGTGATTTCCCTCTTCATATTCGAACCGGGGATATCCACCACTTTATGACCGGCTCTTATCGCATTTCTCAAACGCGTAAGATAATCTGCTATTGGATCTGTCATTTCTTTTTTACATTTAAATATTACCAACTAGCTTTCTTCACTCCCGGTATCAATCCTGCAGATGCCATTTCACGGAACTGGATCCTGCTGATACCAAATTGTCTCATGTAACCTCTCGGTCTACCGGTCAGTTTACACCTGTTGTGCAAACGGATAGGATTGGAATTCTTCGGAAGAAGACTCAATCCTGCATAGTCGCCTTCAGCTTTTAATTTTGCCCGTTTTGCTGCGTACTTTTCTACCAATTTTGCACGCTTCATTTCACGGGCCTTCATTGATTCTTTTGCCATTTTCTCTGGTTTTAATTCTTTTTAAATGGTAATCCAAATTCTCTCAGAAGAGCAAAACCTTCTTCGTCGGTATTAGCCGAAGTCACAAATGTTATATTCATACCCATAATCTTATGCACATTATCGAGCACAATTTCCGGAAATATGATCTGCTCTTCGAGTCCTAATGTATAGTTGCCCCTGCCGTCCAGCTTACTGTTAATTCCTTTAAAGTCGCGGATACGTGGTAAAGCTGAAGTAATCAGCCTCTCCAGGAATTCGTACATACGTTCTTTACGCAATGTAACCCGTACGCCGATCGGCATGCCTTTACGCAATTTAAAGTTAGATACGTCTTTTACGGATTTTGTTGTAACAGGCTTCTGACCTGTAATGGCCGCAATTTCGTTCACTGAAAATTCAAGAATTTTTTTATCCTGAATAGAGGAACCTACTCCCTGATTGATTACTATCTTCTCCAACCGGGGTGCCTGCATAACTGACTTGTATCCGAACTCTTTCATTAAGGTCGGTACAATTTCTTCGTTATACTTTGTTTTTAAATTTGGTACGTATTTCATCGTTATTTTATTAATTGGCTGTATCACACAGCATAAATATTTGCGGCGGCAAAGCTACAAATTTAATTCAAAAGTTGCAAACCGTACATAAACAAGTTACAAGTTCTCCAGTAACTTGCAACTCGTTATTTCCGGTTATGATACAACTGTAACGTTTTTTTTACTTCAAGATTTCCCCTGATTTCTTTGCATATCTGACTAACTGCCCTTTGTCGTTCAGCTTACGGCCGATACGGGTAGGCTTACTGGTAGACGGATCTACCACATTCAGATTAGAAATATGAATCGGAGCTTCTTTTTTAATAATTCCTCCCTGCGGATTTTTCGCATTGGGTTTGGTATGTTTGCTTACCATGTTAATGCCTTCCACGATAGCTCTTTCCTGTTCGGGAAACATTTCCAGGACCTTGCCCTGTTTGCCCTTATCGACTCCGGCATTCACGTAAACTAAATCACCTTTCTTTATATGAAACTTTCTGTTCATCGCATTTTTTTATTTACGGTTTAGCTTCGAACCGGTTGTTCTATAAAACATTCTTCCGGGTACCGAATCCTAAATCTAAAATTATTAAAGTACTTCGGGAGCCAACGAAACAATTTTCGTGTAACCTTCACGAACTTCACGGGCAACCGGTCCGAAAATACGGGTTCCTCTCATTTCACCCGCATTATTCAACAACACACAAGCGTTGTCGTCAAACCGGATATAAGAACCATCGGGACGCCGATATTCTTTAGAGGTGCGAACAACTACAGCCTTACTAACCGTTCCTTTTTTCAATTCACCGCCAGGTAAGGCGCTTTTTACAGATACAACGATCTTGTCGCCCACACGTGCATATCTTTTCCGGGTTCCTCCCAGAACGCGGATACACAGTACTTCTTTGGCACCGCTGTTATCTGCTACTGTTAATCTGGTTTCCTGTTGTATCATGATTACTTCGCTCTTTCAATGATTTCCACTAATCTCCATCTCTTCATTTTACTCAAGGGACGGGTTTCCATAATTCTCACTTTATCTCCGACGTTACATTCATTTTTCTCGTCGTGAGCGGTGAACTTCTTGGTCTTATTCACAAATTTTCCGTAAATCGGATGTTTTTCTTTAAAATGAACGGCAACTGTGATGGACTTTTCCATCTTATTGCTTACGACAAGACCGATACGTTCTTTTCTAAGATTTCTTTCTTCCATTACTTTACTTCTTTACCGTTAATTCTCTCTTACGCAACTCTGTCAACATACGAGCGATATCTTTTCTCTTGGCACGGATTTGCATCGTATTCTCCAGAGGAGTGATCGTATGGTTCATCTTCATCTTATTCAGAGCAGCTTTTTCTGCCATTACTCTTTCTTTAAGATCGTCTGTGGTCATTTCTATTATTTCTGAATTCTTCATCTTGCTGTCAAATTAATTTAGTTCTACAATTAACAGTCTGACGACTATTCTGAATAGTCACGTCTAACCACAAACTTTGTCGTAATAGGTAATTTCTGGGCTGCAAGACGTAAAGCTTCTTTTGCCACTGCATACGGAACACCGTCTGCTTCGAAAAGGATACGGCCCGGAGTTACTGGAGCCACGAATCCTTCCGGATTACCTTTACCTTTACCCATACGTACTTCTGCAGGCTTTTTGGTAATGGGTTTATCCGGGAATATCCGGATCCATATTTGTCCCTGACGTTGCATATAACGGGTAACAGCTACACGGGCTGCTTCAATCTGGCGTCCTTCGATCCACATGGACTCTAACGCCTTTATTCCGAAAGATCCGAATGCCAGTTCATGTCCCCTCTGGGCATTCCCTTTCATTCTTCCCTTTTGACTTCTTCTGTATTTAGTCCTTTTTGGCTGTAACATAACTCACTACTTTTTTCTTTTTTTGAAATTCTTCTTACCAGCGGTATTTGTATTAGCAGCATTACGGGTTTCCCGGGAAGCCAGCACGGAATTCGGCACTAATTCCCGTTTACCGTATACCTCACCTTTACAAATCCATACTTTTATACCCAGCAAACCGTAAGTCGTCAATGCTTCTGCCTGTGCGTAATCAATGTCTGCACGGAAAGTGTGCAGCGGAATTCTTCCTTCCTTGAAGATTTCGGCACGCGCCATTTCAGCTCCGTTCAAACGACCGGATATCAAAACTTTGATTCCTTCAGCTCCCATTCGCATAGTCGACTGAATAGCCATTTTGATAGCTCTACGGTATGCAACACGTCCTTCCAGCTGGCGAGCGATGTTATTTCCTACGATAACGGCATCCAATTCAGGACGTTTAATTTCGAAGATATTAATTTGTACTTCCTTATCGGTAATTTTCTTAAGCTCTTCTTTCAACTTATCCACTTCCTGTCCGCCTTTACCGATGATAATTCCCGGACGGGCGGTGTTGATAGTGATGGTAATCAGCTTAAGGGTCCTTTCGATAACAATCTTTGCGATTCCGGCTTTAGCCAAACGGGCGTTCAGGTATTTTCTGATTTTAAAATCTTCTACCAGTTTATCGCCATATTTTTTGCCGCCGAACCAGTTAGAATCCCATCCACGGATGATTCCTAATCTATTGCTTATTGGATTAACTTTTTGTCCCATGCGATTATTCTTTTACAACATTTTCAACTGCTGTCTTGCTACCCAAGACGATAGTCACGTGATTTGATCTCTTGCGGATCCGGTGAGCTCTTCCCTGGGGGGCTGGTCTCAGCCTTTTCAGAATGCCGGCACCGTCAACGAAAATTTCCTTGACAAACAAAGAAGCATCTTCGATCCGTTTACCTTCATTCTTAGCACTCCAGTTGGCAATAGCCGAAAGCAAGAGTTTTTCCACTTTACGGGCAGCTTCACGAGGACAAAATTTCAGTATATCCAAAGCTCTCTGTACGTCTTTTCCACGTACCAAGTCTGCCACCAATCTCATTTTCTGAGGTGACGAAGGACAACCACGCAGGACAGCAAAAGCCTTCTCCTTCTTGGCCTCCTTTATCTGATTTGCTCTTAATCTTTTTCTTGCACCCATTTTAATACATCTTCATTGGTTCAACTTAATCACGCTTATTTCTTATTGGCGTGACCTCTAAAGGTACGTGTCGGTGCAAATTCTCCCAGTTTATGTCCCACCATATTTTCGGTGATATATACCGGAATAAATTTATTACCGTTATGTACAGCTACTGTATGGCCTACAAAATCCGGAGAAATCATAGAGTAGCGAGCCCAGGTTTTAACAACCGATTTTTTATTGGACTCATTCATTGCCAACACTCTCTTCTCCAGCTTCACATCTATAAAAGGGCCTTTTTTTAACGAACGACTCATAACATTACTATTTATCGGTTATTATTTCCTTCTTTCTATTATATACTTACTTGAAGCTTTCTTCGGTGCTCTGGTCTTATAACCCTTAGCCAACAAACCTTTACGTGATCTCGGATGTCCTCCTGAAGCACGGCCTTCACCACCACCCATCGGGTGATCAACCGGGTTCATTACGACACCTCTCACTCTCGGACGACGGCCCAGCCAACGGCTACGACCGGCTTTACCGGAACGTTCCAAAGCATGATCGGTATTGGACACTGTACCTACGGTAGCTTTACAGGTTACAAGCACCATACGGATTTCTCCGGAAGGTAACTTGATGGAAGCATATTTCCCTTCTCTGGCAACCAATTGTGCATAAGATCCAGCACTACGAGCCATCACAGCTCCCTGTCCCGGTCTTAATTCAATGTTATGAATAATTGTACCTAATGGGATTTCAGACAAGAAAAGAGCATTTCCTACTTCAGGAACAATTCCTTTTCCGCTCACCACGGTCTGACCAGCCGTCAATCCGATCGGAGCTATAATATAACGCTTTTCTCCATCTGCATATACTAACAAAGCGATGCGGGCAGTTCTGTTCGGGTCATATTCAATAGTCGCTACTTTTGCAGGAATATTGTCTTTGTCCCGTTTGAAATCCACAACTCTGTATCTTCGTTTATGACCTCCACCTATATATCTCATTGTCATTTTTCCGGCATTATTACGGCCACCGGATTTTTTTACAGGTCTTAACAATGATTTCTCAGGTCTATCTGTAGTCACCTGTTCAAAGGTATTTACTACCTTATGTCTTTGACCAGGAGTTACAGGATTTAATTTTCTTACAGCCATGTTCTTTAAATATTGCTAAAAAAATCAATACTATCACCTTCTGCTAAAGTCACAATTGCCTTTTTAAATGAAGCGGTTCTTCCGGTAATTACACCGGCCTTGGTGTATCTGGATTTCACCGTGCCTTGATAGCGCTGGGTGTTCACAGCCTTTACCGTTACTCCGTACATTTCTTCAACTGCTTTCTTTATCTCTATCTTATTCGCATCTTTTGCTACGACAAAAGCCACCTTGTGTTCTTTGTCGGTCAGCGCTGACATTTTCTCTGTCAGAATGGGCTTCATTATGATTTCCATCTCTTCTTCGATTAGTTAAGATTGAACATTTCATTCAGGCCCTTCACAGAACTTTCAACAAGTACAAGGTTTTTAGCCTTCATGATGTTGTAAGTTGCCAAGTCGTTGACTCTCTTAATTTCAACATTCTGTAAGTTGCGAGCCGATAACAATATATTCTCATTTACATCACTCAAAACCAATAACAGATTTCCTTGGTTCACTTTCAGATTGTTAACCAATTCAACAAACTGTTTTGTTTTCGGTGTTTCAAAGCTGAAATCTTCAACTACCGTCACGGCATTTGCACTTGCTTTCACAGCCAAAGCTGATTTACGAGCCAATCTTTTCAGTTTCTTATTTAATTTGAAACGATAATCTCTGGGTACAGGACCGAATACACGACCACCTCCCCTGAACTGAGGATTTTTAATGCTACCAGCACGTGCACCTCCGGTACCTTTTTGCTTTTTCAGCTTTACAGTACTTCCTGACACTTCATTTCTCTGCTTTGACTTATGAGTACCCTGCCGTTGGTTGGCGAGATACTGTTTTACGTCAAGGTAGATAGCGTGTTCATTAGGCTCTATTCCGAAGATAGCGTCATTTAACTCTATCTTCCTGCCTGTTTCTTTTCCGGCAATGTTTAATACACTTAACTCCATTACTTCTCAATAATTACGTATGAACCTTTAGTTCCGGGAACAGATCCCTTCACCAACAACAAATTATTTTCAGGAATTACTTTCAAGACCTCTAAGTTTGCTACAGTAACCCTATCGCCACCTGTTCTACCGGCCATTCTCATACCTTTGAAAACACGTGAAGGGGTGGAGCAAGCTCCAATTGAACCCGGTGCTCTCTGACGGTCGTCCTGACCATGGGTAGCTTCGCCGACACCGGCAAAACCATGACGTTTCACAACGCCCTGAAATCCTTTACCTTTAGATGTTCCTACAACATCAACAAAAGGAGTGTCTTCGAACAATGTAACATCGATCACATCACCTAACTTGTGTTCGGTCTCAAATCCTGAAAACTCTACGAGCTTCCTTTTCGGAGTTGTGCCTGCCTTTTTAAAGTGTCCACTTAGCGGCTTCGTTGTGTGTTTTTCTTTTTTGTCTTCAAAACCCAACTGAAGTGCTTCATAACCATCGGTCTCTTTTGTCTTGACCTGGGTTACGATACATGGACCGCACTCAATCACAGTGCATGGGATACTTTTCCCCTCAACACTGAATACGGAAGTCATTCCGACTTTTTTTCCAATTAAACCTGGCATTTTTTCTTTTACTTTTTAATAGGTTTTTCTTTCTCTTAATAACGACATAAGGTATTCGCCGTTATCACACCTTAATCTCTACTTCAACACCACTTGGCAATTCAAGTTTCATCAGCGCATCAATTGTACCTGCAGTCGAACTGTAGATATCAATGAGTCTTTTGAATGTGCATACTAAAAATTGTTCCCGGCTCTTTTTATTCACGAATGTAGAGCGGTTCACTGTAAAAATCCCTTTGTGTGTCGGAAGCGGAATAGGACCACTTACTACAGCTCCGGTAGCTTTTACCGTTTTAACAATCTTTTCTGCCGATTTGTCCACCAAGTTGTGATCGTAAGATTTCAACTTAATTCTGATTTTTTGGCTCATGTTTTTAGTTATGATTATGATTTCAAATTTGCGGCAGAAAATTCCCACCGCAAATTAACAATCGAAAATTCTTATACTAGTTCTGTTCTCCCGTTATTTTTCTCGACCACTTCTTTAGCAATGTTCTTCGGAACTTCGGCATAATGATCGAATTCCATAGAAGAACTGGCGCGCCCAGAAGACAAAGTTCTCAAAACAGTTACATAACCGAATTGTTCTGACAACGGTACTTTAGCTTCAATTACACGGGCTCCCGTACGGGATTCCATACCTTCTACCTGCCCACGGCGACGGTTGAGGTCAGCAATAATATCTCCCATATAATCTTCCGGAGTAACAACTTCCAGTTTCATAATCGGCTCCAACAATACCGGTCTGGCTTTCTGAGCAGCTTCTTTATAACCGATTTTGGCAGCCATTTCAAATGAAAGGGCATCGGAGTCTACCGGATGGAAAGAACCATCTAATAAGGTAATCTTCAGACTTTCCAGCGGATAACCAGCTAACACACCGTTATTCATCGCTTCCTTGAAACCTTTCTCTACAGAAGGAATAAATTCTTTCGGAATATTACCTCCTTTTACCTCATTTACAAAAGTCAAGCCTTCTTTACCTTGTTCTGCAGGCTCCATACGGAAAATAATATCGGCAAATTTACCACGGCCTCCCGTTTGTTTCTTGAACACATGACGATGTTCTACCGGCTGAGTAATAGCTTCTTTATAAGCTACCTGAGGAGCTCCCTGATTACATTCTACCTTAAACTCGCGTCTCAGACGGTCTAAGATAATATCCAGGTGAAGTTCTCCCATACCGCTGATCACTGTCTGACCAGAATCTTCGTCAGTTTTAACCCGGAAAGTAGGATCCTCTTCCGCTAACTTAGACAAAGCCATTCCCAGTTTATCCGTATCTTTCTGTGTCAAAGGTTCCACTGCAATACCAATCACCGGATCCGGGAAGGTCATGCTTTCCAATACGATGGGCTTTTCTTCTGAACAAAGCGTATCACCGGTACGGATATCTTTAAATCCGACACAAGCACAAATATCTCCGGCTTCCAGCACCTCCTTCGGCATCTGCTTATTGGAATGCATCTGGAACAAACGGGAAATACGTTCTTTCTTGTCGGTACGCGGGTTGTATACATAAGAGCCGGCTTCAATCTTACCGGAATAAATCCGGGTATAACACAAACGGCCTACGAAAGGATCGGTTGCGATTTTAAATGCCAAAGCTGAAAGCGGAGCTTCGGGATCTACCGGGAAATAAGCCTCTTCTCCATTCCGGGGATCTGTTCCCTTGCTGTTCGGGATATCCAGCGGATTCGGCAAATAAGCAATAACTGCATCCAATAAATTCTGAACGCCTTTATTCTTAAAAGAAGAACCACACATTACCGGACAAAAATCCATAGCAATAACAGCCTTACGGATGACAGCCTTCAATTCTTCTACAGTTATGGCATCCGGATCTTCAAAGAAACGTTCCATCAAAGCTTCATCCTGAACAGCTGCTGCTTCAACCAGTTTTTCCCTCCATTCTTGTGCTTCAGCCATTAATTCTTCCGGAATATCCTGTATCGTTGCTTCCATTGAACCGTTCTCCCATACATAAGCCTTCATTTCCACCAGATCGATTACTCCTTTAAAGTTCTCTTCTGCTCCGATCGGAAGTTCCAGCGGAATGGGATTAGCACTTAGTTTTTCTTTGATTTCACGGACAGCTTTGAAAAAGTCAGCACCGGAACGGTCCATCTTATTTACAAAAGCAAGCCGGGGAACCCCATATTTATTAGCCTGACGCCATACAGTTTCAGACTGGGCTTCAACGCCTCCTACAGCACAGAACAATGCTACAGCACCGTCCAATACCCGCAAAGAACGCTCTACCTCTACGGTAAAGTCAACGTGTCCCGGGGTATCAATAATATTGATCTTATAATCGTGATCCTGGTAATTCCAAAAACAGGTCGTAGCAGCCGATGTAATGGTAATACCCCTCTCCTGCTCCTGTACCATCCAGTCCATAGTAGCGGTACCATCATGGGTCTCGCCTATTTTATGGTTAACACCGGTAAAATACAGGATACGCTCAGTTGTTGTTGTCTTACCGGCATCAATATGAGCCATGATACCGATATTTCTTGTATAATGTAAATCTCTCTTTGCCATTTATCTGTCTCTCCTCATTAAAATCTGAAATGTGCAAAAGCACGGTTAGCTTCTGCCATACGGTGGGTATCTTCTTTCTTCTTGAAAGCTGCACCTTCTTCTTTATAAGCTGCCATAATTTCAGCAGCCAATTTTTCTGCCATATTTTTACCGCTTCTCTTTCGAGAGAAGAAAATCATATTCTTCACAGAAATTGCTCTCTTTCTGTTGGGATTGATTTCCATCGGCACCTGGAAAGTAGCACCACCTACACGGCGACTCTTTACTTCCACTTGGGGAGTAATGTTCTCCAATGCTTGCTTCCAAACCTCCAAAGCGGTTTTTTCTTCTTTCTTAGCCATTTTTTCTTCAACGATGTCTAAAGCATCATAGAAGATCTTAAAAGCGATAGTCTTTTTACCATCTATCATCAGGTCATTTACAAACCGGGTTACCAGTACATCGTTGAATTTAGGGTCCGGTAACAGAATTCTTTTCTTTGGTTTAGTTTTTCTCATTTCTTTTAGTTTACGAACTGGTTCGATCAGCTGTCCGTTTGGCCTTCAACAGTTTCACAACTATTTACTCAACTTTCCGGGAACGCTTCATAAACAAATTCCTGTTAATCACTTTTTACTTTTTGCCTTTTGCTGCAGCCTGGCCCGGCTTCGGTCTCTTCGTACCGTACTTAGAACGTCCTTGTTTTCTTTCAGCAACACCGGCAGCATCCAATGTACCACGAACCAAATGATAACGTACACCCGGCAGATCCTTTACACGTCCTCCACGGATCATCACGATGGAATGTTCCTGCAAATTGTGACCTTCTCCCGGAATATAAGCATTCACTTCTTTTCCGTTGGTTAATCTAACACGAGCCACCTTTCTCATTGCTGAATTCGGCTTTTTCGGAGTCGTTGTGTAAACACGTACACAAACCCCACGTCTCTGCGGACATGCATCCAAAGCAGGAGCCTTGCTCTTGTCCACAATTTTCGTTCTTCCTTTTCTTACTAACTGTTGAATAGTAGGCATTACAATAGTTTTAATTAGTATACTTTTATTCAAAATGGAGTGCAAATGTACTGACCTTTTTCCTAACTACCAAACAATTATGATATTTTTTTGGAAAAAAGTAAAGAGAGTCAACAGATTACCCCGGGGAAAGCAGTTCCTCACAAAAAAATTATTTTTCTATTTTTGAGCCGGAAACCGTTATAAAAAAACTTCGGAATCAGTATAAAAATACAAGGAACAAATGTAATTTTGTCAGCAGAACTGCTATTTTTGCAGTATCTCGTGTCTATCTTTAATTATTTATCCTGACTATGGAAGATTTACAAGCCATAAAACAACGTTTTGAAATTATCGGAAATAATGAAGGTTTAAACCGGGCAATCGACATCGCCCGTCAAGTTGCTCCTACTGATTTATCCGTACTGATTACAGGTGAAAGCGGGGTTGGAAAAGAAATTTTCCCCCGTATTATCCATTTTTTCAGCAGCCGGAAACATTCCCCGTACATTGCTGTCAATTGCGGCGCCATTCCGGAAGGTACAATCGATTCGGAATTATTCGGGCACGAAAAAGGAGCTTTTACAGGAGCTTTATCCGACCGGAAAGGATATTTTGAAGTCACTGACGGAGGTACGATTTTTCTGGACGAAGTAGGGGAACTTCCGCTTTCCACTCAAGCCCGTTTGTTGCGGGTACTCGAATCCGGTGAATTTATCCGGGTAGGATCCTCGAAAGTTCAGAAAACCAATGTAAGGGTTATTGCAGCTACCAATCTGGATATCCCTCAGGCAGTAAAAAACGGAAAATTCCGGGAAGATCTTTACTATCGTTTAAATACGATACCTATATATATACCTCCTCTGCGCGAAAGAAAAGAAGATATCCCTCTCCTGTTCCGTAAATTCGCCTCGGATTTCGCAGAAAAATACCGTATGCCTGCTATCCGGCTCTCTGAAGAAGCCGTACAATTACTTGAAAATTACCGATGGCCCGGAAATATCAGGCAATTGAAAAACATTACCGAACAAATTTCTATTATCGAACAGGAAAGGACAGTAGATGCCTCTACTTTAAAAAAATATTTACCGGCAGAACATCCCGTATTACCTGTGCTTACCGGAAATCATGACACTTCTGAAAGTAGTTTTGCTTCCGAAAGGGAAATCCTTTACAAAATTCTTTTCGATATGAAAAAAGATATGAACGATCTGAAACAACTCGTCTACGGAATGATCGAAAAGGAAGATCTTGCTGCACCTTCTACCCCCCCTCCGACCTCACTGGTCATCCGGCACCAGTACGAACAGCCGAAAACCGAACTCACCAGTAAACCGGTAATCAACCATCCGGCTGTACATCCGGAAGAACAAATTCAGGACACAGAAGCGCTCGTAGAGGAATCTTTTTCGATCGAAGAAAAAGAAAAAGAACTCATCATAAAAGCCCTCGAAAAGAATCACGGTAAGCGTAAAATGGCAGCAAATGATTTAGGTATTTCCGAAAGGACACTTTACCGGAAATTAAAAGAATACAATATTGAAATTTAAATCTTCAGGAACCACATTTAACTTTCAGTTTTACATTAATTACTATCTTTGCAAATTATATATCTATCTCTATGAAAACACTGAAAATTCTGGTTTGTACCCTCCTTATCCTCCTTTGTTGCGATTCATGTAAACTCGCCAGCATCAAATATTCCATGACAGGCGCTTCTATTTCGCCGGATGTAAAAACGTATTCTGTCGATTATTTTCCCAACCGGGCTCTGTTGGTCGTTCCTTACCTGAGCACTCTTTTCCGTGAAAAATTAACGGAATATTTGCGGACAAAAACAAGCCTGAAAGAAATGACAGACAATAACGGAGATATCCGTTTTGAAGGAGAAATCGTAGGATATTATCAAAAACCCATCGATATCCAAAGGGACGAGATCGCTTCCTCTAACCGTCTTACGATAGAAATACGGGTTAAGTATACCAATACCAAAGACGATAAATACGACTTCGACTCCCGTTTTTCCAATTATACGGATTACAGTATAGACATCGATTTCGATTCTGCAGAAGAAGGCTTAATCACCACCATACTGGACAAAATTATCGAAGATATTTATAATAAAGCCCTAGTGAACTGGTAAAAGATTTACTGAACCAGAAGAATATGAACTGATGAAAATAGATAAATGGATAGTATTCTTTTCTCATCCCGAAAAAATAAAAGGTGAGGAGCTGACAGAGCTGGAAGCTCTGCTCAACCGCTATCCTTATTTTCAGGCTGCTCAGATTCTTTTTCTTAAAGTGCTTTATCTCTCCCAAAATAACCGCTTCTCCCAGGAATTAAAACACAGAAGTATTTATATTCCTAACTACAAACAATTCTACAAATATTTGAACAACTGGGCTGAATTCAGAAAAGACCTTCTTCCCAGAGAAGCGGAACCGGGTAGCGCAGCAGACACCTCCGTGACAAGATCCTGTCCGGAAGTCTCTCTCTCTGAAAATGTCACGGGAATTTTTTCCCAACCGATTGAATTATTTGAAGAAGAACAGGAAAGTCAGCATACGTCCTCTCCTTTAACGGCCAAAAAGGCGGTTAGCAGCCTGCAAACGGAATTACAAGATGCATTCAATACTTACCGGCTGGAGGATATTTTTCCCGAGGAAGAAACTCTTTCTTTAGGAGAAATTGCCGGAGAACTCAAAAAAAAGAAAAAAACGGAAGCATCTTCTGCTTCCCCCGCTGAGAACGCAGCGTCGAAGAGTGCATTAATCGACAAATTCATCTTAGAGCAGCCGTCTCTTCCCAAAGGACAACTGGAAGAGGTCGACGACCGGGATTTATCGGCAGAGAGTTATCAGGAAAAAGACGATCTTTTTTCAGAAACACTGGCTAAAATCTACATCAAACAGAAGTTATACGAAAAAGCAATTACAACTTATATAAAATTAAGTTTGAAATATCCGGAAAAAAGTGTTTACTTTGCAAACCGAATTGAAAAAATTAAAGATCAAATCAATAATAACGAGTAACTATGTATACTGCAATCTCAGTTTTAATTGTAATTATCTGTATCCTACTGATATTAATTGTGCTGGTGCAAAATTCCAAAGGCGGCGGACTAGCTTCATCATTTGCAGCTTCTAACCAGATTATGGGTGTAAGAAAAACAACGGATTTTTTGGAAAAAGCCACCTGGACATTGGCAGGTGCAATGCTGTTATTATGCGTTATCGCTGCTTTAGCTATCCCCAGAGGAGAAATTGGCGGGAAATCAGCCATACAGGAACAGGTACAAAAGGCTCCGGGCAATCAGGTAATCCCTCCTTTTACCACTCAACCACAGGGAGACCAGACGCCGACAGCTAATGAAAATACGCCGGCTGAAAATACACAAAACTAAATTTCAGCCGTATCCTTATCAGAATGTCAGTATGTCAGTCATACTGACATTTTTTATACCCTCCTGTCATTTGAAAAATTTTCCATAAAAAAGTATTATTCCGTTTCTTTTTTATTTCATTTTCAACCATTTATACATAAAAACAGACCTTTTCCTAAAAACTCATCGTTTTTTGGCACAAAAAATGATAAAGGAGAAAGTTGAAACATTACAACAGGTATTCCCGTTGTAACATTGCAGGAAAAATGAAATGAATATATTATAAACTTTAAAAATTTTAAGATTATGGCACTAAAAACCGTTCTTAACAAAGTAATTGTTGAACCTGTAGAAGCAGAAACAAAAACGGCAAGTGGAATTATCATTCCGGATTCTGCTAAAGAAAAACCCCAGAAAGGAATTGTAGTTGCAACCGGTAAAGGCAAAAACGATGAACCGATGGAAATAAAGGCCGGTGATACCGTTTTATTCGGAAAGTACTCCGGAACGGAAATCCATATTGATGACAAGAAATATTTAGTAATGAATCAATCTGACATTTTAGTTGTCCTTTAATCCAATAGTCTTTATCTAAAGAGACTTCTTAAAATCAAAAAACGTTAAAACTAAAACATTATGGCAAAAGAAATAAAATTCAATATTGAAGCCCGCGATCTGTTAAAAAAAGGTGTAGATGAACTGGCTAATGCAGTAAAAGTAACGCTTGGTCCGAAAGGCCGGAATGTAGTGGTTGAGAAGAAATTTGGCGCCCCTCAAATCACCAAAGACGGGGTAACCGTAGCTAAAGAAATTGAATTATCTGATCCGTATGCAAACATCGGGGCTCAGATGGTAAAAGAAGTAGCTTCAAAAACAGGGGATGATGCCGGAGACGGTACGACAACCGCAACTGTTTTGGCACAATCCATCATTAACGTAGGCTTGAAAAACGTAACTGCCGGAGCCAATCCTATGGAATTGAAAAGGGGTATTGACAAGGCGGTGGCTGCAGTCGTAAAGAGCCTGGAAGAACAAAAAGAAGAAGTAGGGGATAATTATGACAAAATACGCCAGGTAGGCCGGATTTCTGCCAATGGAGACGACACGATCGGGAACCTGATCGCAGAAGCCATGGAAAAAGTAAAGAAAGAAGGCGTGATCACGGTTGAAGAAGCCAAAGGCATGGAAACTGAAGTGAAAGTGGTAGAAGGTATGCAATTCGACCGGGGGTATATCTCTCCGTATTTTGTTACCGACAGCGACAAAATGGTTGCTGAATTCGAAAATCCCTACATTTTACTTTACGATAAGAAAGTAAGTACTATGAAAGAATTACTGCCGATTCTGGAGCCGGTGGCCCAAGCCGGACGTGCTTTAGTAATCGTGGCAGAAGACGTAGAAAACGAAGCTTTAGCTACCCTGGTAGTAAACCGCCTGAGAGGGTCTTTGAAGATCGCAGCTGTAAAAGCTCCGGGATTTGGTGACCGCCGTAAAGATATGCTGGAAGATATTGCAATTCTGACAGGTGGCGTTGTAATCTCTGAAGAGAAAGGTTTAAAACTGGAAACCGCTACAATAGACATGTTAGGTAGAGCTGAAAAAGTGTCAATCGACAAAGAAAATACGACTATTGTACACGGACTAGGAGAAAAACAGGCCATTGCTGACCGGATTTCCCAAATCAAAAAATTGATTGAAAAGTCAACTTCCGATTACGATAAGGAAAAACTGCAGGAAAGACTTGCTAAATTGGCAGGCGGAGTAGCTGTATTGTATGTAGGAGCTGCTTCTGAAGTGGAAATGAAAGAAAAGAAAGACCGCGTAGACGATGCTTTAAGTGCAACAAGAGCAGCTATTGAAGAAGGTATTGTAGCAGGAGGCGGTGTTGCTTATATACGGGCTCAGGCTGCATTGGAAAACCTGAAGGGAGAAACGGAAGACGAAACCACAGGTATTGAAATTATTAAACGGGCTATTGAAGAACCTTTACGCCAGATTGCTTTCAATGCAGGTGTAGAAGGAGCAGTAGTAGTTAATAAAGTACGGGAAGGAAAAGGTGATTTCGGTTACAATGCCCGGACAGATGTATACGAAGATCTGAAAAAAGCCGGAGTAATCGATCCGAAAAAGGTAACCCGTGTTGCTCTGGAGAATGCAGCGTCAATTGCAGGTATGTTCCTGACAACCGAATGCGTATTAGTAGAAGAGAAAAAAGAAGAACCTGCAGCACCTGCTATGGGCGGTGGCATGCCAGGGATGATGTAATCTCTTTCTTTATCCTTTATAAAAGCCCCCTAAAGGGGCTTTTTATTTTATAAACATTTCCCTTCTTTCCCCTCTTCCGCTTTTTTACATTTTTTTTAAAGTATTTTAGTTTCAGGTCCCATTTAGACAGCGTAATATTTTCGTTTTTAAGGGGAGTTTTTTACTTTTACACTCGCAAATTTTAATTCGTTAACAAATATAACATGGATTACGGAATTTTTGATTTCCTGAAATTAATCGGTTCTTTGGGAGTTTTCCTGTACGGCATGAAATTAATGAGCGAAGCCTTACAGAAAGTTGCGGGTGATAAAATGCGTCATATTTTAGCAGCCATGACTTCCAACCGGGTAAAAGGAGTAATCACCGGTCTTCTCATTACCACTATTATTCAGAGTTCCTCTGCCACCACCGTAATGGTCGTCAGTTTCGTAAATGCCGGTTTATTAAACCTGGTAGAATCCATTGGTGTAATTATGGGATCCAATGTAGGTACGACAGTTACTGCCTGGCTGATTTCCATCCTCGGTTTTAAAATAAGTATGGCGGAAGTATCATTGCCTTTGATCGGTCTTTGTCTGCCGCTTTTATTTTCCAATAAACGTTCCCGTAAAAGCTGGGGGGAACTGATCATCGGATTTGGTCTATTGTTTATCGGTTTGGAATTTTTAAAAAATTCCATGCCCAATCTGAATGAAAATCCCGAAATTTTTACTTTCCTGCAAAACTATACTGATATGGGCTATGGGTCGTATATCCTGTTCATGCTCATCGGAACAGCCCTGACGATCCTGATACAGTCTTCATCCGCTACTATGGCTCTGACGCTGGTAATGTGCGCAAACGGCTGGATCAATTACGATATTGCAGCTTCCATGGTATTGGGGGAAAATATAGGAACGACCATTACTGCCAATCTGGCTGCCATGGTAGCAAACACCACAGCTAAAAGAGCTGCCTTCGCCCATTTTCTTTTCAATGTATTCGGTGTGACCTGGGTATTGGCTATTTTTCCGGTATTTTTAAAATGGATAGAAGAACTGAGTGTTTTTGTGGGCATCGGAAATCCAAGCACAAGTATAGAAGCAGTGCCTATGGCTCTTTCTTTGTTTCACACGGTATTCAATGTTACCAATGTTCTGCTACTCATCTGGTTTACAAAACTGATCGCCCGTTTGGTTACCAAAATTATTCCTACCCGGGAAAGCAATGAAGATGTATTCAAATTAAAACACATAAAAATCGGATTACTTTCCACTCCGGACGCTTCTCTGTTCCAGGCCAAACAGGAAATTGCCCTATACGGTAAAAATACCCGGGATATGTTCCAGAAAGTTGCAGCTTCCCTGGATATGACGCCCAAAGATTTCGAAAAACAATTTGACAAACTTGTAAAGCTGGAAGATGAAAGTGATAAAATTGAAGTGGAAATTGCCGATTATCTGACAAAAGTATCCGAATCCAAGTTATCAACAGAAAACTCTCAGCGCATCCGGGCCATGTTTAAAATTGTCTCGGAAATCGAAAGCATCGCCGACTCTTCCCTTAATGTGGCAAAGGCAATGCTTCGTAAGAATGAACAAAATGAGGTATTCCCGGAAGAATTGAACCATAAATTAAAAAGCATGTTTGCTTTGATAGACGAAACCTTAGGCGTGATGTGTAACAACCTGTCAATGGAATATAAAGAAGTGAATGCGAAAAAGGCTTACGAGTTGGAACATGCCATTAACGATTACCGTACCATTCTGAAACAAGAACACCTCATCGCTATCGAAGGAAAAAGGTACAATTATCCTACCGGAATTTTATATACGGATATGTTTTCTGAATGCGAAAAGATAGGAGATTATGCCATTAATGTAACCCAAGCCATTAAGGAAATCGGAACGGATAATTAATGGGAATTTATCTTTTATACCGAATATAATTCAGAGAAAAGAACAGAATAGTTTCTAAATATTAACAAAACGAATAAGATTGTTTCTCCTCAACCGGGTGACGAAATCATTAAAATACAGATAATATGGCACAGGAAGATGTTTTCAAAAAATTAGTAGGACACTGCAAGGAATACGGTTACGTTTTTCCTTCCTCTGATATATACGATGGGCTGGGAGCCGTATATGACTACGGGCAGAATGGAGTAGAACTCAAAAATAATATAAAAAAATACTGGTGGGAATCCATGGTGCGCTTGCACGAAAATATCATAGGTATTGATTCTGCTATTTTTATGCATCCCACTATATGGAAAGCTTCCGGCCATATAGATGCTTTTAACGATCCATTGATCGATAATAAAGATTCTAAAAAAAGATACAGAGCTGATGTGCTCATAGAAGATCACATAGCAAAATATGATGAAAAAATTGAGAAAGATGTGGAAAAAGCCCGGAAACGCTTTGGAGAAAAATTCGATGAAGCTCTGTTCCGGCAAACCAATCCTCAGATACTGTCCCACATTGAAAAACGCGAAGCCCTTCGGGAAAGAATGGCCAAAGCTCTAAATGCAAACGACCTGACAGAATTACGGCAAATCATTGTCGACAATAACATTGTATGTCCGATCTCCGGTACAGCTAATTGGACAGAAGTCCGTCAGTTTAATCTGATGTTTTCCACAGAAATGGGCTCTACGGCAGAAGGAACGAATAAAATTTATTTACGCCCGGAAACAGCTCAGGGGATTTTTGTGAATTTCTTAAATGTGCAAAAAACAGGACGGATGAAAATCCCTTTTGGAATTGCACAAATCGGGAAAGCTTTCCGGAACGAGATTGTAGCCCGTCAGTTTATCTTCCGGATGCGAGAATTCGAGCAAATGGAAATGCAATTTTTCGTTCGCCCCGGAACAGAACTCGACTGGTTTAAAAAATGGAAAGAAACCCGTATGAAGTGGCATCAGCTATTGGGATTCGGGTCACAAAATTATCGTTTTCATGATCATGAAAAACTGGCCCATTATGCCAATGCCGCTACTGATATCGAATATAAATTCCCCTTCGGATTTAAGGAAGTAGAAGGAATTCATTCCCGCACTGATTTCGATTTGTCCCAGCATCAGAAGTATTCGGGCAAAAAAATACAATATTTTGATACAGAGCTGAATGAATCTTATATTCCTTATGTAATCGAAACTTCTATCGGAGTAGACCGCATGTTCCTGCAAATTATTTCAGCAGCCTATTGTGAAGAGGATCTGAGTAAAGACGGGAAACAGGATTCCCGCGTTGTTCTGAAATTACCAGCAGCTTTGGCTCCTGTAAAAATGGCAGTAATGCCCCTGGTAAAAAAAGACGGACTCCCTGAAAAAGCCCAGGAGATCATGAATTTACTCAAATATGACTTCAATTGCCAATACGATGAAAAAGATTCCATCGGGAAGCGTTATCGCCGCCAAGATGCGATCGGCACGCCCTTTTGTATTACTGTAGACCATCAGACATTACAAGACAATGCCGTTACAATTCGTTACCGCGATACGATGGAACAGGAACGTATCCCGATAAGCCAGTTATTCAATATTTTAAAAGAAAAAACAGATTTAGGAAATCTACTCCGGCAAATCGGATAGTCCAAAGAGGAAACCCTAAAAAGGCCTTTTTTGAGAAATAATATTTTACATCTGTTTTCTGCTGAAAACAAATTCGCTGATAAGTGAAACTTTCTGACAAAGGATCCTCCCCAAAAACAACAGTCTCATTTATCAGCGAAATATTTATTCATGCCGGTAAGTGACAGTATCTGCCGGTTTAAAAAAGAAATCTCCGTCTCCTCCTGTTTTTCTCTTTATACCTGTCTTTTACTTCTTTTCAACTTTTATTACTTTTATCCGTATATAGCTTGTAACGAAAATAAAAACAACTAATTGTACAAGCTATGAAAAAAATTTCCGCACTTGTTGTGCTTACCTGTTTTCTTTCTACGCTTAGCATCGGGCTGAAAGCACAGAAAGTACATGTAGCATCAATATCTGAAAAAAAGGATCTGCACAATTTCTACACCATTATGAAAGAAGCTTTTCCTTTAGCTTACAACGACCCGACCGCTCCCCGTTTCATCTTTTTTGATAACGACCGACGTTTCGTATTCGGAGTAGGAGGTTATGTTCAGGCAACCGGAGTTTACGACTTCAATGGGGTAGAAAGTTACGACTTTTTTACCACTTCTACTATTGCACCCAAAGGCCATCAACCCGGCGGTAGCTATGGAATTACAGTAAATCAATCCCGTCTGTTTTTCAAACTAGTGGGAGACACGGATGTGGGACGTTTAGTTTCCTATATCGAAATGGAATTCCAGGGTCCTTCCAATACTCCCAGATTAAACCAAGCCTTTGTACAATTTAAAGGTTTCCTGGTCGGAAAAGCCTGGAGTACATTTTGCGATATGCCGGCTATCCCGACCACGATTGACGAAGAAGGTCCCAGCAGCGGTATTGAAATCAGACAACCCCAGGTCAGATATACTTATAAATTCAATAGAAACTGGCAGGCTTCTCTGGCTTTGGAATACGCTATTCCGGATTATACCAACCAGGCCGATAATTATACAGCAAAAATAAGGCAACGAATTCCCG
Organism: uncultured Odoribacter sp.; assembly: GCF_937966165.1. Classification (NCBI taxonomy): domain Bacteria; kingdom Pseudomonadati; phylum Bacteroidota; class Bacteroidia; order Bacteroidales; family Odoribacteraceae; genus Odoribacter; species uncultured Odoribacter sp. The sequence goes on along the minus strand of NZ_CALCLB010000005.1, from coordinate 144,019 downwards.
ATATTCCTCTGGTGGCCAAATACACCTTTAACAATGGAGGACATTTACAAGCCGGTGCAATTCTTCGGAACATTTATTATAAAGACAATATTACAGATAAAGACAAAATCGTCACCGGCTGGGGAACAACTTTAAGCGGTAACATCCACCTTGCTGAAACCACTAGCTTTATGTTCCAGGGCGTTTACGGAAAAGCTATTGCTAACTACATTCAGGATATCAGTGCACTGGGATATGACCTCGTTCCGAACCCAGACAAAAGCGGACGTTTAAAAGCTTCTGCTATGTGGGGATTTTTCGGAGCTATACAACAAAATTGGCGTCCCAACCTGTATTCCACTATCACTTATAGTTACGCCCGTATGGAAAACATCGGGAGTATGGCCAGCACAAATTACAAATACGCCCAGTATGCTGCTGCCAACTTGCTATGGAATTTCACAGAATACGGTACCACAGGTATAGAATATGTATTCGGAAGACGGAATAACTTCGACAAAAATTATGGAAATGCAAACCGGATTAATATGATGGTACAATACCGATTCTAAAGTCTATGACGGAATCGTTAAATAAACATTTCTAAAAACTCCGGTTTAAAATGATTTCAATCCAGTATTGATATTTCGGACCGGAGTTTTTTTCAAAACAACAATAAACAGATAGGAAAAGGCAAAATACGCTTGAGACGGAACGGTAACACTATTTTACTTCCCTCAAAAATTACCTCTAAGTAATACCGATTCAAACCTGTATTTCCTCCTTATTCTTTATCAGTTATATGATTTTTGAGGAATTGCTGAGCCTTTATTTTATCATTTTGCAATTGTAAGCGTAATTCTTCAACCGTATCGAATTTATGTTCCCCCCTGATGCGGTAAAGTAACTGCACTTTGATTTTCTCCCCGTATATATCTCCATCAAAGTCAAAAATATGAACTTCCAGACGAATAATACCGGACTGACTGACGGTAGGACGAACACCTATATTCAACATTCCATAATACATTTTTTCTTTCCCTATTACGCTCACGACATAAGCTCCGGCAGCCGGTAATAATTTCCGTTCATCGTCCATCTTCATATTAGCAGTAGGAAATCCGAGCATTTTTTTCCCGATCTTATCTCCGTGTACCACAGTTCCGGAAATAGCATAATCATAACCTAAAAACGCTTTTACCTTACCGATATCTCCCAATTCCAAAGCCGTCCGTATCTTAGTAGAACTGATATTTACCTGTCCGCTGGCATACACCTCTTCCTGTTCGATATAAAAATGGTATTTTTCGGCCAGTTCCTGTAAGGCATCAAAATTCCCCTTCCGGTCTTTTCCGAAGCGATGGTCATATCCGACAACCAATCCTTTTATCCCGATTTTATCGACCAAAATATGTTTGACAAAATCAGTATAAGTGTGTCCGGCTAATTCTTCTGTGAACTTTAATACCACCAAATGCCTGATCCCATAGGCAGAAAGGATTTGAATTTTTTCTTCCAGAGTTGTCAGGATTCCCGGTCTTTTTTCCAAAGGATACAATACTTCCCGCGGATGAGGATCAAAAGTAATAATGACAGTTTCCCCGCTCAATCTTTCTGCACATTGCTTTAATCCTTCTATTACCTGCCGGTGCCCCTTATGGACTCCGTCAAAACTTCCCATTGTAACAACAGGGTTCACGATATGTATACGCTCCAAGCCGTAATGAACTTCCATTTATCAATATTTTTTACAAAAATATAAAAATAGTCAGCAGTTCGCAAGTCAACGTTTTTTCTATTGCAAGGATTCCGATAGAAAAAGGACTATCCGAAAAATCCGGATAGTCCTATTCTCCCTTCATTATACAAAAGACTCAATTCATACTATCATTATCCACATTTGGAAGTACCGCAAGTTTTACAGATCAGGCATCCTTCCTGGTAAACGACAGGAGAACCACAGTTTTCACATACTTCTCCGGCAGCTTCCGTACCGTCCGGAACATATTTCTTCAATGCCCGTTCCACACCATTTTTCCAGGTATTAATATTTTCATTATCGAATTCCATCGTCCCAATCAAGCCAATGATCTGATGAATGGGCATCCCGTAACGCAATACTCCGGAAATCAGCTTGGCATAGTTCCAATACTCTTTATTGAATTTATAGGAAAGTCCTTCTACAGTTGTCTTAAAACCTCTTTTATTGGAAAATTGGAAATCATAACGGGAGTTTCCTTCTTCATCATAATGCTTGACAATTTTTCCGTAAACTACCGACTTGGGGAGCATAATTCCTTCCTCATCGTCTGCAATACCAGTAAAAATTTCATACGGCCGGCCTTGATACAAACCGACAAAAGCAATCCATTTTTCTTTATTATTCTGGAATCGTACAACTTCTGCATCCAATTCCATCGGACGTTTGGAAGGCATAGCAAATTGTTCCGGTCCTTTCTTTTCTTTGGCAGAAACCAATACTCCGGCACGGGAGCCATCCCGATATACCGTACAACCTTTACATCCACTTTTCCAAGCCTCAATATACAATTGTCCCACCAGTTCTTCGGTTACATCCGAAGGCAAATTAACTGTTACACTAATAGAATGATCTACCCATTTCTGAATCATCCCCTGCATTCTCACCTTAGCCACCCAATCGATATCATTTGAAGTAGCTTTATAATAAGGAGATTCCGCCACCAGTTTATCTATCTCTTCATCTGAATAATGTTTTGTAACATCATATCCCTTCACCTTCATCCATTCGGCAAATTTATGATGGAAAACGATAAATTCCTCATAACTATCCCCGGACTCATCTACAAAATCCACCCGTACATTCTGATCTCCCGGATTTACTTTTCTTCTTCGTTTATAAACCGGCATGAAAACCGGTTCGATACCGGAAGTTGTCTGCGTCATCAAACTGGTAGTGCCGGTAGGGGCAATGGTCAAACAAGCAATATTCCGGCGTCCGTAGCGTATCATTTCAGCATACATTTCCGGATCTGCCTCTTTCAATCGCAAAATAAAAGGATTATTCTCTTCCCGCCGGGCATCAAAAATTTTAAAACTACCTCTGTCTTTAGCCAGTTGCACAGAAGAACGGTAAGCTTCTACAGCCAATATTTTCTGGATTTTTACAGCAAAATCAGTGGCTTCGTCGCTACCATAACGAAATCCCAGCGCAGCCAACATATCTCCTTCTGCAGTAATCCCCACTCCTGTACGACGGCCTTCCTTGGCTTTCCTACGGATTTTTTGCCACAAACGAATTTCTACCCCCTTAATTTCCTCATCTTCCGGATCTGCGTCAATCTTATCCAGAATAGTATCAATCTTTTCCAACTCCAGATCGATAATATCATCCATAATACGCTGGGCTACAGCAACATGATTTTGAAATAATTCAAAATCAAACCGGGCATTATCCGTAAAAGGATCCAACACATAAGAATATAAATTAATCGCTAATAAACGGCAGGAATCATAAGGACATAAGGGTATTTCTCCGCAAGGATTGGTTGAAACAGTACGATATCCTAAATCGGCATAACAATCAGGCACACTTTCACGGATAATCGTATCCCAGAAAAGAATTCCCGGTTCAGCAGACTTCCAGGCATTGTGTACAATTTTATTCCACAATTGACGGGCATTAATTTCTTTTACATTTTTAGGTTTCTCTGCATAAACAGGATATTTTTGAACATACGATTTATCATCTATAACGGCCTGCATAAACTCATCGTCAATTTTTACAGATACATTTGCTCCGGTCACTTTTCCTTCCGTCATCTTTGCGTCAATAAAGCTCTCGGAATCGGGATGGTTGATTGACACACTCAGCATCAAAGCCCCCCGGCGTCCGTCCTGAGCTACTTCCCGGGTAGAATTAGAATAACGTTCCATAAAAGGTACAATACCTGTAGAAGTCAGAGCTGAATTCTTTACCGGCGATCCTTTGGGACGAATATGAGAAAGATCATGTCCTACCCCTCCCCGGCGTTTCATCAACTGTACCTGCTCCTGATCGATCTTCATCACTCCCCCGTAAGAATCAGAAGGTCCATCATGGCCAATCACAAAACAATTGGATAAGGAAGCAATCTGAAAATCATTTCCAATACCGGTCATCGGCCCTCCCTGAGGAACAATATATTTGAAATCCCTTAAAACCTCAAATATCTCATCCTCAGACAGAGGATTTGCATACGTTTTTTCTATGCGTGCAATTTCTTTTGCTAGACGTCTGTGCATATCGTTGGGATTTTTTTCAAAAATATTTCCGAAAGAATCCTTCAACGCATATTTATTTACCCATACACGTGCTGCAAGTTCATCCCCTTTGAAATAATCCAGAGAACTCTGAAATGCTTCCTCCTGAGTATAAGTCTTTTCCTTAGTTGACATTTGTTTGTTCATGGCCGTATATTTAATAATATTTTCAATTGTAGCGAATGGAACAAAGGTATAAAAAGTTCTATTTCGTGTAATAAAATAATGAAACTTTTTTTGAAAGTTTTCTATTAAATTTTGTAACTATTTAATAATTATATATATAACATTTTTTAACTACAAAAAAGTTTTCCAAAAAAATATTTTAAACAAAAACCAAAATACAAAAGTATCTATTTTTATTTACAGCAAGAACCCTCCTATACATTACAGATCAGGCCACTCGGAATCCTTTTCTGAAACTTTGGTTAAACAAAAAATAAAAAAAGAGTTTTTAATAAAGATCTATAATATCCTGGGGAATAAAAACAGTCAGTTTTTTCTCTTCAAAACTTACTTGTTTTATATAATTTTCGGAAAGAGGTAAAAGAATTTCTTTACCCAAAATATCAATTGTCAAAACAATATTGCCGGAATAATCAGCTATATCTATAAGTCGCCCTTTCTCTCCGCTCACCTCATCCTCCACTTCAAATTCTTTCATTGTCCACAGGTCCGCCGTATTCTCTGTATCCCCATACGCTTCACTTTCCCGGAGCAATTCTTTCGGAAGTAATACTTCCTGTCCGATAAGGCGTTCTGCCTGCTCCAATGTATCGACATAATCGAATTTAACGATATAAGTATTGCGATTTCTTACTGATATTCCTTCATCAGCTATAAAAAAAGGAACCGGTGCCCCTTCCAATAGGATAAACACCGGTTCCTCAGCATATTCTTCCAAAAGATCGTTCTCAGCCAAAATTACAACTTCTCCTTGTAAATTATGGGATTTTATAATTTTTCCCACCGGAATACAATCTTCTGTTCTAATCATAAGGCACTTATTCTGCAGCCGGAGCCTCAGGAGCAGCCGTTTCAGCAGCTTCTTCTGCCGTAGCAGCAGTTTCTGCAGCAGCAGCCTCTGCCTTTTTAGCAGCTTCTGCAGCTTCTGCTTCTGCCCGTTTTTTAGCTACAATTTCTTCTTTTGCAGCCCGGACTTTAGCCTCTGCTTCCAGTTTCACCTTATTAGCAGTAGCTCCTTCCTGTGTCAATTTAGTGATCTTTTCCTGAATTTTAGCTTCTTTTGCTTTCATCCAGGTTTCAAATTTTGTCTGAGCAGCAGCCTCATCAAAAGCCCCTTTCTTTACTCCTTCCAGCAGGTGCTTTTTCATCAAAACTCCTTTATAGGACAAAATTCTCTTTGCCGTGTCTGTAGGTTGAGCCCCTACCATCAGCCAATACAAAGCTCTGTCAAAATTGAGATTGATAGTAGCCGGATTTGTATTCGGATCATAAGTTCCTACTTTTTCAATATACCTGCCATCCCGTGGCGCTCTACTATCAGCTATCACTACATGATAAAATGGACGTCCTTTCCGTCCGTGTCTCGCTAATCTGATTTTAGTTGACATTTTTTTAATTTTTAAATTAATACCTTCCTATACCCGATAGGAGCGGCAAAGATAAGGAAAAAAAGAGAAAAGCAAAAAGAGAAGTACAAAAGAATACTGAAAAATAAAATTTATCTTATTCTTTCCGTAGCATAACAGGAAATGTCTGTAAAACCAAAATATCAGACGGGATATAAACTTTCAAAACAAACTAATCAATAGCATAAGATTTAATATGGTTACAATCCCCCCTAAAAAATACAAAATCCATTTTGTAGAAGCACGATTTTTATATTTACCCATCACTTTTTCCGACGAAGTAAGGTACACTTGTAAAAAAATGGTAACCGGCAATTGAATACTCAGTAACATTTGAGAATAAATCAATCCCATAAAAGGATTGGAAATGATCATGATGATGAGCAAGGCCACGACCAAAGATATCAATACTCCCCAACGGGAATGGGTATCCTGAATGTCATAAGATTCACGGTACATGCCAGCAAAGATGGAACCGGCAGCCATGCCCGAAGTGATAGTAGAAGCAACCCCGGCAAATAATAAAGCTACGGCAAAAATCACTGCGGCATTATTGCCGAGCAAAGGCTGCAAAAGTTTATTTGCCTGTTCCAATTCTGTCACGGAAGTACCACTTTTAAAAAAACTGGCAGCAGCCAATAAAATCATAGCACTATTAATTGCCCAACCGATCATCATTGATAAAAAGGTATCCCAAAATTCATAACGCATTTGTTTACGGATAATTTTATCGTCTTCCAGATTCCATTGCCGGCTCTGGATCACTTCGGAGTGTAAAAATAAATTATGCGGCATCACAACAGCCCCCAGTACACTCATAATTACCACCATAGAGCCATCAGGGAAGGAAGGAGTAACCCAAGCCCGGACCGCCTCTCCCCATTCAATATGAACCAAAGAAAGTTCGTAAATAAATGACAGGCCTATAATAGAAACAAAAGCAATAATCCATCTTTCAATAACCCGGTAAGAATTAGTAAATAACATAATAACCACAAATACAGAAACCAGAACGGCTCCTATCCGGACCGGAACATTAAATAACATTTCCAGAGCGATAGCACCTCCCAATATCTCTGCCAGAGAAGTCGAAACAGAAGCCCCCATCGCCGAAATTAAAGTCAAACGAGCGTAACGGGGCTTTAAATAAGTCATCGTAGCTTCCGACAGGCAGAGCCCGGTAGCAATACCCAGATGAGCTACATTATGCTGCAAAATAATCAGCATAACTGTAGACAAAGAAACCATCCATAAAAGAGCATAACCGTAATCCGCACCTGCTGCCAGATTCGATGCCCAATTGCCGGGATCAATAAAACCTACCGTTACCAGTAAGCCCGGACCAATATATTTCAATATTTCCAAACCTCCCAAACGAGGGCGGTGTCTAGCCGTTTCCAAGGTTTTCCGAATGTATTTAAACATAAAATACGACTATTTTTTATAAAGGTTTTGTCTCTTTACCCACACTTCTCCAGCAATTCTTTATCTTACAAAAGGATGACCCATTTTAAAACCCATCCCCCATTTCTCACTTCATCCTGCGGAAATCTAAAAATAAATAAAATAATAACACAACACGATAAGGCATACAGCTAAAAAAGCAACTCCTTCATTTACACGGACAGCACGCATAAAATCCCTCCGGCAAAGATTCCGGTTGTTTTCTCCTATATAAGGTTTTTTCACCAGTATGCCGTGATAGATATGAGACCCCCCGAAGCGGCAATTGAGAATACCAGCCATTGCCGCTTCCGGATAACCGGCATTGGGACTGGCATGTTTGTTCCCGTTTCGGATGACAAAACGCAATAATCCCCGGCGATGACTGATAAGGATCATTAAAAAGGCTGTCAGCCGGGCAGGAATATAATTCGCAATATCGTCCAGACGGGCCGCCCAACAGCCAAAATCCCGATAACGATCATCCCGGTAACCGATCATAGAATCCAAAGTATTTACCATTTTATAAGTCATCATAACCGGCACACCTCCCAAAGCATAATAAAATAAAGGGGCGACGACTCCGTCACTCAGGTTTTCTGACATCGTTTCCAAAACTGCAGTATAAATTTGTTTAGAAGACAAAGCAGAAGTATCCCGTCCTACAATCCACGACAGCCGGCGGCGTCCGGCTTCCAATCCCTGTTTTTCCAGCACATTGATTACTTCCCATCCCTCCTGTATCAAACTCCGGTTTGCTAAACCGTAAAAAACAAAAACGGTTGCAGCAATACAATATCCGCTCATTCCCCAAATGCTCATTCCCCACAACATCCCTCCAAAGATGACGGCCGTAAGGAAAGGTAATCCTAATGCCACAATAGCTCCTTTCAACTTCCGTCTTTTCCCTTTATTAAAGGACTTTTCAGCAAAAGCTATCGTATGCCCGAAAAGTACGACCGGATGTGGTAGTTTACGCGGGTCCCCCAATAACCAATCCAGCAAATACCCTGCGACCAGTGGGACAACCACTTCATAAAAGCTATTCTGCATACATTTTCAATGCATTGATTAACAAATGATTTTTATCTTCTGATAAAGTATTTATCCGGAAAAAATGATGATCTAATCCCCTGAAATTAGAAGCATCCCGTATTAAAAGTCCTTCTTTTAGCAGTGTCTCTTTCAATTTCCTTGAATCATAATCTGTCCGGACTAAAAAGAAAGAAGTATCCGAATGCAAAGGATAAAACCCTGGAATTTCAGCTACTTCTGCAGCAAAAACCAATTGACGCTCTTTCAGTTTTCCGGCATCCGGTAAAAAACAAGCAGCCTGTTCCAACAAATACTTTCCTATTTCAATAGCCAAAGCATTGACGGACCAGGGTTGTTTATAACAAGCAATAAACTCAATCAGGCGGGGTTCTCCCAGCAAATATCCTAATCTCAGTCCCGGTATAGCAAAACTCTTGGTCATGGATCTCACGACTAACAGATTGGGATATTTTTCAATAAGGGAGCAAACCGACCGGGCCCGCGGTGCAAAATGGATAAAAGACTCGTCCACGACCACAGTCATATCCGGATAATTTTCTAATAAAAACCGTATTTTTTCTTCCTCCCACACCCGTCCGTCCGGATTATTGGGATTACAGATAAACATAAGTCCGGTACACTCCGGTATGTTTTTTATTTCTCCTTTAGGGAGGAAATGGATAGAATGATCGTATAAAGAAGAAGCATCTTCGTATTCAGCAAAGGAGGGTACAGGAATCACAGTATTGACACCTGCAAAAGCATGGGCTATCAAGTAAAATAATTCAGTAGCTCCGTTCCCGGCCAGAACCGTTTCCGGCGGTAAACGATGATAAAGCCCCACAGCCTGCCGGAAAGACAAGGCATCCGGTTCCGGGTAATGCAAAATAGTGTCTGCCTTTTCATTCAGTAATTTACGCAAAGGTTCCAATGCTGCCCCATACCAAACGTTTGTTGAAAAATTCGCCCGAATTTCTCCCTCAAAACGATAAAAATCATCCCCGTGTCCGTGTATCATAACCGACTTATAAATTCAACCTTATAAACGACGTATTCTGCATTATTGGCATTCGGGCCATTTCTGCAACCGTTTTTCCTTCCCGGAAAACGAGAATTGCCCGGTTAATGGCACCATGTCCCACCGCTAACACTTGTTTTCCCGGAAATTCACCACAGACCCAATCGATAAATTTCTCCGCCCTTTGCATCAGGCTTTCCAAAGTTTCGCACCCTTCCGGTAAATGGGCCCAATCGATAGCCGCTAATTTACCTCCTGCATATATTCCCCAATCAATCTCCCGTAACAGAGGAGTAGACAAGGGTAATAATCCCCGGCTTTTGCCTATTATCCGGGCTGTATCGTAGCTTCTGGCCAAATCACTGCAAACAATCGCGTCTATTTCTTCCCCTCTCAATTTTTCGGCCAGGTCCTCCGCCTGTTGAATGCCTAAAGGGGATAATGTACCAGGCATATGCCCCTGCATAACCCCTTTTTTATTCTCAAGGGTCTCCCCATGACGGGTAAGAATTAACCGAGTTCTGTGCACCATAATTCCGGATTTATCAGGCACAAAGTTAACAAACATTTTTATTCAAATTTTAGAATTTTTCTTTGAAATGCGAAATTGTTTAAATATGAAAATATTCAAATATTTAACCTTTTGAACATTTGAACATTTCTAAACAAGATTCAATTACTTCAGACAGGTAAAGGTTCAAATTCGTAAATGATTTTATATCTTTACTCCCTGAAAATTCATTAAAAATGGGTAAAAAAATTATTCTCGTCACAGGCGGGCAACGCTCCGGGAAGAGTAGCTATGCCCAAAAGTTAGCTTTAGAATGGTCCGCAAACCCGGTATATATGGCCACTTCACGGGTATGGGATGAAGAGTACCGCGAAAGGATCCGCAGGCATCAATCAGAACGGGGACCGCAATGGACCAATATAGAAGAAGAAAAGTACCTGAGCCGGCATTCGCTCCCGGAACGGGTAATCGTAATCGACTGCCTTACTTTATGGTGTACTAATTTTTTCTTTGATCTGAATTCAGATACGGATTTATCCCTGTCAGCCTTAAAAGCAGAATTTGATAAATTTACAGCCCAGGAAGCAACTTTTATTTTTGTGACCAATGAACTGGGTATGGGAGGGGTTTCCGATAACCTGCTTCAAAGGCGTTTTACTGATTTACAAGGCTGGATGAATCAATATGTAGCTCAGCAAGCAAATGAAGTAGTATGGATGGTAGCCGGCATTCCTGTAAAAATAAAAAACGAGTAAAAAAGCCAGAACGAAAGATAGAGTATAAAACTTAAAAATAAAAATAATGCAAAAATTCAATATTCAGTCTCCGGACAAGAACATTATACCTCTTTTAACCGATAAAATCAATAATCTGACAAAGCCCAAAGGTTCATTAGGACGTTTGGAAGAACTCGCCGTTCAGATAGGTACTATCCAACAGACACTTTCGCCTTCCCTGCACAAACCCCAGAATATTATTTTTGCGGCAGATCATGGTATTGTCAAAGAAGGCGTAAGTTTTTCCGCTCCGGAAGTTACAGCACAGGCTATTCCTAATTTTCTAAAAGGGGGAGCCGGCATAAATATGTTTTGCAGACAGCACGGTTTTATGCTAAAAATTGTGGATTGTGGTGTAAATTACGATTACGAAGATCTGCCCGGCCTGATCGACCGGAAGATCCGCAAAGGGACGCGTAACTATCTTTATGAAGCCGCCATGACAACGGAAGAGTTTGACCGGGCCATCGCCATCGGGGCAGAAATCACAGAGCAAGTGTACCGGGAAGGTACAAATATCCTTAGTTTCGGAGAAATGGGAATCGCCAATACTTCTACTTCCTCCATCTGGATGCACTATTTTACAGGCATCCCTTTAGCAGAATGTGTAGGTGCCGGGAGCGGACTTGACAATACAGGGATACAACACAAATACAGAATTCTAAAACAGTCAGTAGATAATTACAAGGGCTCCGGAGAAGCCATCGATATTTTACGTTATTTTGGAGGATATGAAATGGTCGCCGCCATAGGAGGCATGCTGAAAGCTGCCGAACTAAAGATGATCATTATTATAGATGGTTTTATTATGACCAACTGTATTTTAGCAGCCCGGCAATTTTACCCGGAAGTCTTAGATTATTGTATATTCGGCCATTGCGGGGATGAAAGCGGTCATAAAACAGTACTCGACTACCTGAATGCCCGTCCCTTGCTTTCTTTGGGACTGCGTTTGGGAGAAGGTACAGGTGCTATTTGCGCTTATCCAATCATAGACTCGGCCGTACGGATGATTAACGAAATGAACGATTTTAAAAAAGCAGCCGTTACCAAATATTTTGACTGAATCATGAAAGGATTTCTGGCTTCCCTTATGATGCTTACCCGTCTGCCTTTATGGAGAATCATAAAAGTAGACCCCCGTTATTACTCGGATACTCTTAAATATTGGCCGCTGGTTGGATTTATTACAGGTTCAACGACATTAGGGGTTTATTGGTTAGCTTCTTTGTATATGCCCCTTTTACCTGCTTCCGTCCTTGCCATCCTCTCCCGTTTATTACTCACGGGAGCTTTGCATGAAGACGGACTGGCGGATTTTTTAGATGGCTTCGGCGGAGGAAACAATAGGGAGCAAATTTTAACCATTATGAAAGATTCTCATATCGGAAGTTATGGAACGATCGGACTGATTCTCTATTTCTTACTTTATGTATCTTTTCTTGCTTCTTTTGATCCTTATCTTATTTTACCCCTCATTCTGGCCGCAGATGTTTTGTCTAAACTATGCGCTTCTATAATGATCAGCACCTTAGGCTATGTCCGAAAAGCAGAAGAAAGCAAAGCAAAATTAATTTACCGGAAAGTCCGCTGGGGAGAATCTATTTTTATAGCTGTATTATGCCTGATTCCTTTTTTATTTTTAAAGGATATTTTATTTCTATTCGCCATATTTCCTGCCCTTCTGGCTACAGTGGTGATGCGGATCTATCTGAAAAAAAGAATCGGAGGATATACAGGAGACTGTTGCGGAGCCAGTGTACTGATTATAGAACAATTTTTTTATTTGGGCTGTATTATTATTTATTATTGGTAAAATCATGCAAATTACACTTATCCGGCATACTTCAGTGGCAGTTGAACCGGGAACGATTTACGGTTTTACAGACGTAGATGTAGCCGGTACTTTTCACGAAGAAGCCCGGCAAGTTGCACAAAACCTCTCTCAGGAACAGTTTGATATCGTTTATAGCAGCCCCCTATCCCGTTGTATGAAATTATCTGCCTATTGCGGTTACCCGCACCCCCTTCTAGACGAACGGTTAAAAGAACTGAACTTTGGGAAGTGGGAAATGGAAAACTGGGAAACGTTGCAAGATCCTCTACTGCAGGAATGGTATTCCAACTGGCTTCAGCTTCCTGCAGGAGGAGGGGAAAGTTTTATGGATCAATATCAACGGGTAAGTGATTTTTTGGACGAACTGAGGGGGAAAAAAGTTCGCCGGGCCTGTCTTTTCGTCCATAGCGGAACAATTCGCTGTACACATATTTATGCAGGAATTGCCTCTTTTAAAAATGCCTTTACAAAAGATATTCCTTATGGAGGCAGAAGTGATGTATGGATATGAAAAAACGTATTTTACACCTTACTTTTATTTTATTAATTCGGGTAAAACTTGTTCCAGCCATTTATCAAGTCTCTCATCTGTTTTTTCCGGTTCATTATCCTCATCTAAAGGCAAACCGACGAATTGATTTTCTTCAACAGCCCGGGACATATTAAAACTATAGGAATCCGTCGGAGTTTTTCCCACCAATACAGCTCCATCTTTTCTCATCAAGTCGGCTAAATCCTGCATTCCATCGACAAAATTATTCGGATATTTGATATGATCTCCTAAACCGACTAAAGCTACCCGCCGTTCATCCAGTTTTATTTTTTGCAAACCCGGTAAAAAAACAGCCCATTCATCCGTTTCATTATTATTCCAGGCATCTTTTCCCAGAGTAGAAGAAACCAGAATCAGACTTTGATAATCCAGAAATTTTTCGGGACGAACCTCTTCAATATAAAACATATCTACCGTCAGATCTTTTATTTTTTGCTTTATCCGTTTGGCCACTTTATGGACATTTCCACCTGAAGGAGCATAAAATAATCCGATACTCTTCAAATTCCGGCTTTTTTTATCCAACAAATAATTTCCTTCCAGATCTGCAGTTAACTGGGGTGTTTCTTCTTTTTGTTTGTCTTGCATGGTTCTGTATATTAAAGTTATATAGTCAAAATCAACTGTTTTTGTATTTTGTTCAAAGGTTTAAAAGGTTAATTATTTGAATATTTATATGTTTCCACATTTTTACATTTAAACTTTGGAACGTTTTCACATTTTCACATCCAAATTTACTTTTCATACGACAATCAGACAGAAACTGTTGCAAATTCCGCCCGAACAAAAAACCGGGAATGCCAAAAGAATTCTATTCTTACAGATAGTTCTTCCAGCATTCCCGGTTTAAAAAACTTAAATTTATTATTTTACCTGTACAGTATCAGCGGGATTGGAAAAAAAGCGGCCCATTCCTTTTTGTACGCCCTGATTTACTCTTCCCAAAGTAAGAAGAATCAAAACGAGTAATATTCCTATCACAATCAGCATCCTCTTTTCCGAAGCACTATACTCACTCCACTTTTTCATATTAATTTTCTTTTTCTATTCTGATCCTTGCATCTACTGCTACTACCCCGGCTTTATTCCCCAACAAGGGGTTTAAATCCATCTCAAATATTTCCGGAGCAATCTTTACCAACACCGAAATTCTGGCCACAGCCTCTGCAAATTTAATCTCGTTTACACCTTCCTGTCCCCTCACCCCCTGTATTATTTTATAAGATTTTAATTGTCGGATCATACCTCGTGCTTCTTCACAGGAAAGAGGAGCTAAACCGGCCTTTACATCTTTCAGTACTTCAATGAAAATTCCTCCCAAACCGCATAAGACCATATGCCCGAATTTTTTCTCCCGTTTAGCACCGATAAAGACTTCAGTACCACTTAGCTGCTGTGCCAGCATCACCGCATATGTATCTTTAATTTGCATCATACGCCGGAATTCTTTTCTGACAGTCTCTTCATTTTTTACATTCAAAACGACCCCATTCACTTCCGACTTATGGACAGGACCCACTACTTTCATAACCAGAGGATAACCGATTTCTCCGGCCAGTTTCACACATTCTTCTTCCCCGGAAGTCACCCCTTCTTTTGCCCGTTCTATTCCTGCCGCATCCAGTAGTCCATGAATTTGTTCAGGAGCCAGATAGCCATTTTCTGCCTGTTCTACAATCTCCCGTATCCTTTGAACGTTTACCTCCGGCAATACCGGGTGCTCTGGTTGAGGAGCCGCCGTATGCCACACCTTTGACAGGGCATTCCCAAAAAGTACCTCATCCGGGAAATAAACCCGCCCTTTGTCTGCAAAAGTTTTAATTTCCTCTTTGACAATTGTATAAGAAGGGAAAATCGGGAAAACCGGTTTGTGAGCCGTCTTCATTTTCTGATCCAGCATATCGTATACATCAAAAACCGGAAATAAGCCAGGACTACCGAAAATTACCGCAATCCCGTCTACCGAATCAAAATCCCGATCACATGCATCCAAAATGATCCCCAATTGTTCCGCCGTTCCGGTCGCCAGAAAATCAATCGGATTCCCGACAGAAGAACCGTTATACAACTTCTCCAATAATTGACGGGCTTTTTCGCCTTCCAAATGAGGAATCTCCATACCTCCGTTGGACAAAGCATCCGTCAGCATAACAGCAGGCCCCCCGGCATGTGTCACAATGGCCATATTTTTCCCCTGTAAAGGAGGATACATAAAAATTCCAGCCACCGTTGCTAACTCATCCCGTCCATTGCAACGGACGATACCGGCTTTCCGGAATAAAGCTTCTACAGCCACATCCGAACTGGCTAAAGCACCCGTATGAGAAGAAGCTGCACGGCTGCCTGCCGCTGAGCCACCCGATTTTATAGCTGCGATACGACAACCTTTCCGAATCAAAGAAGAAGCATGCTTTAACAATTTTTCCGGCTTGGCAATACTTTCCACATACAATAATTTCACCCGGGAACTCTTCTCCGGATCAAAGGATTTATCCAAATACTCCAATACTTCTTCTACTCCTAACTGAGCAGAATTTCCCACCGAAAATACACTGGAAAATTTCACCCCTTTCTGCATCCCCGCATCCATAATAAATAAGGCAGTTGCACCGGAACCAGAAATCAAATCTACTCCCTGAGGATCCAATGCCGGTATAGGAGTTGTAAAAACACCATTATAATGAGTCGTCAAAACCCCGATACAATTCGGACCGATTAAAGCGCCCCCAACCGAATTCACAGTCTCTACAATTCTGCTTTCCAAGGCTGCCCCTTCTGCATTCTCTTCACTAAAACCGGCCGACAAAATAATAAATGCTTTTGTCCCTTTTTGTTTCGCCAATACTTCTACAGCTTCCGGACAATATTTGGCCGCAATTGCCAATATAGCACAATCTACTTGCGGCAAGTCGTTTACACGGCGATAAGAAACTACCCCTTGTACTTCATCCGCTTTGGGATTCACGACATACAATTTACCTTTAAAATCTCCATCCAATAAATTTCTCAACACTTTTCCTCCTGGTTTCTGGATATCGTCTGACCCGCCGACGACCACTATGCCGGAAGGATTTAATAACTGTTCGTTGATCATATATATTCTGTATTTTTAAATAAAGCAAACAAAGATATAATTACCTGCCTTAAAGTGCAAACGTTTGTTCACAAAGAATTTCAGATTTATTTTGCTTTTTTATAAAGACCGGATATAAAACAAAGCAAGGGCAACGATTTTAAAGATCCGGATTTTCATATTCCAAAACAATCCTTACTTTTGTCGTCAAATATTATCTTATGAACGTTTTTAAATTTGGAGGTGCTTCTGTAAAGGATGCAGAAAGCGTAAAAAATCTCCTGCAAATTCTGAACACCCAAAAAACGAATCTGATTATCGTCGTATCGGCTATGGGAAAAATGACCGATGCCCTGGAAAAAGTATGTAATCATTATTTCCATAAATCAGGAGATACTTTCACTGCTTTTGAGGAAGTTAAAAACTTTCATCTGACCATCCTATCCCAATTATTCGGGGAGCAGGACAAAGAAATCAGTACCCGCATGTATACCCTCTTCCAGGAATTGGAAGAAATTCTCAACAGTGAACCGTCTCTGAGCTATGACTACGAATACGACCGTATCGTTTCCTTCGGAGAACTTTTTTCATCTGCCATCGTAACCGCATACCTGAACAGACAAGGACGTAAAATTAAACTCATTGATATCCGGAAATGCCTGAAAACCGATGAAACCTACCGGAATGCAAACGTAAATATCGAACTTTCCAGTCTTTTGTGCCATAAGACTTTTACATTCCAGGATACTTTTATGTATCTCACACAAGGATTTATTGCAGGTACTCCCACGAATCAAACCACAACACTGGGACGGGAAGGTTCCGATTATACGGCAGCTATATTGGCCAATCTACTGGATGCAGAAAGCGTAACCATCTGGAAAGACGTACCAGGCATTATGAGTGCCGACCCCAAATTATATTCAGATACGGAGATTTTACCGAAATTATCCTATCGCGAAGCCATAGAACTGTCCAATTTCGGCGCAAAAGTTATCCATCCTAAAACGATTAAACCGTTACAAAACAAAAAAATACCCCTTTTTGTAAAATCTTTTTTACATGCGGAAGAGCACGGTTCGGTAATCCGGGAATTGGAAGAGAAATTAAAACTGCCTCCGATTTATATCAATAAAGATAATCAATTACTTCTGACCCTTACTCCCCGTGATTTCTCGTTTATTGCAGAAGAAAAATTAAGCCGGATTTTCGGAGCTTTGGCAAAATACCGCTTAAAGCTAAACCTGATGCAAAACTCAGCCATCAGCTTTTCTTTTTGTATCGACAATAACGAAGCAATCTTTCACCATTTCATTAACGAATTGAAAGATGATTATGAAGTGTTATATAATAAAAATGTACGTTTAATCACGATTCGCCACTATACGGAAGAAATTATTCACAAACTAATAGGAGATACGCCCACTTTAGTAGAACAGCGCAGCAGACTTACAGCACGTTTTGTCGTAAGAAAAGAAAAATAAAAACGGAATCCGGTATCAGGAATTCCTCCATCCGGAATTGAATGTTCCGAAAAACGGAAAAAAGAGAAGATTCATAGGCAACCAGAATCGTATATATTTGGGATTATAAAAGCCCTTAATATAGAAGAGACTGCGAAAATATGAAATAGTCGGTGGACTTATTATATAATCTTCAATTAAAAATCATATATTTGCAACCTATTTGCAAAAATCATTTTTAAAACAATAGAAACCGGTCATACAAATAAAATGACCTGTTAAGGAATATATTAAGGATTTCAACATTATAAAAATAGATACACATGGAGAAAAAATTCCCTGAATATAAAAGTCTGGATCTTTCACAGGTGAACAAAGACATTTTAAAAACCTGGGAAGAAAACAAGGCATTCGAAATGAGTTTAAAAACCCGGGAAGGCCATCCTTCTTTCGTGTTTTATGAAGGTCCTCCTTCTGCTAACGGAATGCCGGGAATTCACCATGTCATGGCCCGCACAATCAAGGACGTTATTTGTCGTTATAAAACTCTTCAGGGATTTTATGTAGAACGGAAAGCAGGCTGGGATACCCATGGCTTACCCGTAGAATTAGGGGTAGAAAAGAAATTAGGGATCACCAAGGAAGCAATTGGAAAAAGCATCAGCGTAGAAGAATATAACCGGGAATGCCGGGAAGAGGTAATGAAATATACCCGGGAATGGGAAGAATTGACCCAGAAAATGGGCTATTGGGTGGATATGCACCATCCCTATATCACTTATGATAACCGTTATATCGAAACGCTCTGGTTTTTGCTTCAGAAGTTGTATCAGAAAGGATTCCTCTATAAAGGGTATACCATTCAGCCTTATTCTCCTGCTGCCGGTACGGGTTTAAGTACTCATGAATTAAACCAGCCGGGATGCTACCGGGATGTTAAGGATACCACCTGTGTTGCCCAATTTAAAATAGTACGCGACGAATTATCGGAAAAATTGTTCAAAGATTCCGATACAGTCTATTTTACTGCGTGGACAACAACTCCCTGGACTTTACCCTCCAATACGGCTTTGGCCGTTGGGTCGGATATCACTTATCTGGTTGTTAAAACTTATAATCCCTATACGTATAATCCGGTTACGGTAGTATTGGCAAAGGACCGTTTCAATGCCTTTTTCAACCCGAAAGCAGCAGAAATTCCCCTGGAAGAATATCAACCCGGAGAAAAACTGATACCTTATAAAGTAACCGGAGAATTCAACGGAAGTGAACTGGAGGGAATCCGTTACGAGCAACTTTTACCCTGGATGCGTCCCGAAGGAGATGCTTTCCGTGTAATTACAGGAGATTATGTCTCAACAGAAGACGGTACGGGTATTGTACACATTGCCCCCACTTTTGGTGCAGATGACGACCGGGTAGCCAAAATCGCCGGAATTGCCCCGATGTTGCTGACAGACAAAGAAGGAAACAAGCAACCTATGGTGGATAAGCAGGGACGCTTTTTTACCTTGGAAGATATAGATCCCGGTTTTTTGAAGACAAACGTCGATCTTGCATTATATTCAGAATATGCCGGTCGTTTTGTAAAAAATGCATACGATCCGAACTTAACAGAAGAAGATACCACTTTGGATGTTGATATCGCTGTTATGCTGAAGAAAGAGGACAAAGCTTTTAAAGTAGAAAAGCATATACACAGTTATCCTCACTGCTGGCGTACAGATAAACCCGTATTGTATTATCCACTGGATTCCTGGTTCATTCGCACGACGGCCGTTAAAGACCGGATGCAGGAACTGAACCGGACAATTAACTGGAAGCCTGCCAGCACCGGCGAAGGACGTTTTGGGAAATGGCTGGAAAACCTGGTCGATTGGAACCTTTCCCGTTCCCGTTATTGGGGAACTCCTCTTCCTATCTGGATCAGCGAAGATGGGAGTGAACAAAAATGTATTGGTTCCGTCAAAGAACTTAAAGAAGAGATAGATAAATCGGTAAAAGCCGGGTTTATGCAGGAAAATCCATATCAGGATTTTACTATCGGAGATCATTCCAAGGAGAATTACGATAAAATTGATCTTCACCGGCCCTATGTCGACAATATTATTTTGGTTTCTTCCAAAGGAGAAAAAATGGTGCGGGAAAAAGACCTGATTGATGTATGGTTTGACTCCGGAGCCATGCCCTATGCTCAATTGCATTACCCTTTCGAACATCAGGCAGATATAGACGAACGTCGCCGTTTCCCGGCAGATTTCATCGCCGAAGGAGTGGATCAGACCAGAGGCTGGTTTTTTACTTTACATGCCATTGCCACAATGGCCTTTGATTCTGTAGCATTCAAAAATATTATTTCCAACGGATTAGTACTGGATGCTAAAGGGAATAAAATGTCCAAACGTTTGGGAAATGCCGTCGATCCCTTTACGATAATCGAGCAATTCGGTTCTGACCCGCTCAGGTGGTACATGATTACCAACTCACAGCCTTGGGATAATTTGAAATTCGATATTGCCGGAATAGACGAAGTAAAACGTAAATTTTTCGGTACCTTATATAACACCTATGGATTTTTCGCCCTTTATGCCAACGTCGATCGTTTTCATTATACAGAAAACGAAGTAGCAATCAGCGAACGTCCTGAAATAGACCGATGGATCCTTTCGTTACTCAACTCTTTAATCAAAGAAGTAACGGAAGCCTATGAAAAATACGAACCGACGCGGGCAGGCAGGGCTATACAGGATTTTGTCATCGAAAATCTTTCTAACTGGTATGTACGTTTATCCCGGAAAAGATACTGGGGAGGAGAGTATTCTACCGACAAAATTTCAGCTTATCAAACCCTTTATACCTGCTTGGAAACTGTGGCTATACTGGCGGCGCCTATTGCTCCGTTTTATATGGAACAGCTCTTTACAGACCTGAATAAAGTCAGTGAACATTTTAAAGAGAGTGTCCACCTGACACAATTCCCGAAAGCGAACGAAAGTTTAATCAATACGCAGCTGGAAGAACGGATGCAGTTAGCCCAACAAATTTCTTCCATGGTATTAAGCCTGCGCCGGAAAGTGCAAATCCGCGTCAGACAACCGCTGAGCAAATTGATGATTCCAATTTTGAACGAGGAAATGCAGCAACAACTGGATGCGGTAAAACACATTATACTTTCAGAAGTAAATGTAAAAACAATTGAATACATTACAGACACTACCGGCGTCCTGATTAAAAAGATCAAACCCAACTTCAAAACCTTAGGGCCGAAATACGGTAAATATATGAAACAGATTTCGGCTGCTATTGCAGGGATGAACCAAAATGATATTTTCCAGTTTGAGAAAAAAGGGGAATTTCAATTGCAATTCGGGAACGAAACATTAACTTTGGGATTGGAAGATGTTGAAATTCTCTCGGAAGATATCCCGGGCTGGCTTGTTGCCAATGAAGGGAAAGTGACAGTAGCCCTAGATATTAATATCACAAAAGAATTAAAAGAAGAAGGTATCGCGCGGGAATTTATTAATAGAATTCAAAATTTGAGGAAAGAAAGTAATTTCGATGTTACGGACAAAATCCGTTTACATATCGGAAAACAGGCTCACATTAATGAAGCGGTAAAAAATTTTTCAACATACATTGCCAGTCAGGTACTGGCTGAAAGCATAAATTTGACAGACACCATAGAAGCTGAGGCTAAGGAAGTCGAAATTGACGATATTACGACTTATATTAAAATTGAAAAAGTGTAACCTCCGGATAAGAAGAAAAGTATAAGAATGACATTTTAGTAATTCATTTACTTCTTATTTTGGATAAAAATTCAAAAGCTATGGCAGAGAAAACCAGATATTCAGATGAGGAGTTGCAGGAATTTAAAGAGATAATTCTTGAAAAACTCAGTAAGGCCAAAAAAGATTATGAAATATTGAAGGCTGTTATTTCAGGCAGTGATGGAAATGACATAGCGGATACCTCTCCTACATTTAAAGTCCTGGAAGAAGGAGCGTCCGTTTTGTCGAAGGAAGAAGCAGGCCGCTTAGCCCAGAGACAAGCAAAATTCATTTCCCATCTGGAAGCTGCGCTGGTAAGAATTGAAAACAAAACTTACGGCATTTGCCGGGTCACCGGAAAGCTGATTTCCAAAGAAAGATTGCGTGCAGTGCCGCATGCCACTTTGAGCATGGAAGCCAAAGAAGGACAGGAATCTTAATCGTTAACGATTAAGATTCTAAATTTTCAATCGTCAGGAATGAGTGTGCAAAAAAAACTGATTATTTTTATCATTGCTTTATTAGCAATTGACCAGGTCGTGAAAATCTGGATTAAAACTCATATGATGATCGGAGACGAATACAATGTCTTCGGCGAGTGGTTTAAAATTCATTTTATCGAAAATAACGGAATGGCTTTCGGGATGGCATCGGAAAGCGGAAAAACGGGAAAAATGCTTTTAAGTATATTCCGTATTTTTGCCGTTGCAGGGATAGGCTGGTACATTGTGAAATTGTTAAAAGAAAAAGCTCCTGTAGGTGTAATTTTTTCTTTTGCCCTTATTTTTTGCGGAGCTATCGGTAACATCATCGATAGTATGTTCTACGGTCTTTTATTCAACGACAGCAACGGCCAGGTTGCGACTTTTTTACCTGCAGGAGGAGGATACGCATCTTTCCTGCACGGAAGAGTTGTAGATATGCTCTATTTTCCATTATACGAAGGTTATTTACCCGACTGGGTTCCTGTATGGGGAGGAGATTACATTGTATTTTTCCGGCCGATTTTCAACATTGCCGATTCTTATATTACCATAGGCGTTCTCCTTTTAATCCTTTTTTACCGTAAATTTTTTTCCAGTAAAAAATAATCGCCATTCTCTATTTTATTGTACTAAGATTGGTGCATTACAGCAGCTTATCCGAAATCATGGATTTTTATATAATAATCGTTTCGTATAATTCAGATCGTTTTTCTATTGTTAAAAGACCATGAAAATGATCCTCTTTATATAGGTTAGCGAATCTTTCTTTCTTCACCGGCTTGGCATAAAAAACAATCCGGCAAGACTATTCCGGATTTTTTCCGTTTCTATTCCCCTGATTATCTCCTGATCCAGTACAAAAAAAATAAAAAAATAGTTGTACAGATAAAAGAGGTTTCCTTTTTCAGTTAATTCGCTTGCATTCAAGTTTTAGCTTATTGTTTTTAGTTTTTAGTTTTTTTTCCGTAGGTTTGCAGCCGAAAATTTAAATATAAATTTGGCGTCGATAAAGCGCTGAACAATAAAGCTGATTTAATACACAGGCATGATTGAGAATCTGGTAATAGTGGAGTCCCCGGCAAAAGCCAAAACAATTGAACGCTTTCTAGGCAATAATTATACCGTCAAATCCAGTTTTGGACATATCCGGGACCTGGAAAAAAAAGATCTCGGCATTGATATCGAAAATAATTTTCAACCCAAATACGAAATATCTGCCGATAAAAAAGCGATCGTAAAAGAATTGAAAGCTTTAGCAAAAGAGGCAAAAACAGTATGGCTGGCGTCCGATGAGGACCGCGAAGGAGAGGCTATTGCCTGGCATCTTTTCGAAGCCCTGAATTTAAAACCGGAAAATACAAAGCGGATTGTGTTTCATGAAATTACAAAAGACGCCATTTTACACGCCATTCAGAATCCCCGTAATATCGACCAGAATTTGGTAAATGCCCAGCAAGCCAGAAGGGTATTGGATCGTTTAGTGGGATTTGAAGTATCTCCGGTACTCTGGAAAAAAGTAAAACCTTCTCTTTCGGCTGGCCGGGTACAATCTGTTGCTGTAAAATTAATTGTAGAACGGGAAAGAGAAATCAATGCATTTCAGGAACAGCAATACTATAGGGTAAACGGAATTTTTGAAACAAACAGAGAACGGGCAGAAGTAAAAGCAGAGGTAGATGAACGTTTTGTTGATCAAGAAGATACCTTGAAATTTCTGCAAGTATGTAAAAAAGCTCAATTTACAGTGAATCAGGTTGAGACGAAACCTTCTATCCGGAAACCGTCCCCTCCTTTTACAACATCTACCTTGCAACAGGAAGCCTCCCGCAAGCTGGGATTTTCTGTCTCCCAGACAATGGCTGTGGCCCAGAAATTATATGAGAGGGGATATATCACTTATATGAGGACAGACTCTGTAAACCTATCCGCTTTGGCAATAAAAAGTGCAAAAGCCGTTATATGCCAGACATTAGGTGAAAAGTATTCTAAATCACGTCAGTTTACGACGCAGAGCAAAGGGGCACAGGAAGCACACGAGGCCATTCGTCCTACTTATATGGATAAAACCGCCATTGAAGGAGACAGAAACGAACAAGTCCTCTATGAATTAATCTATAAACGGATGCTTGCGTCTCAAATGGCGGATGCCGAATTGGAGAAGACCAGTATCACAATTGGTGTTTCCGGAAGTGAAATTCCTTTTATTGCCAGTGGAGAAGTTGTCATTTTTGACGGATTTCTCCGGATGTACAGAGAATCTCATGACGACGAACACGATGATGAGAAAAGTACATTGCTTCCACCCATTAACAAAGGGGACTTACTGAACCGTAAACTGATCATCGCAACAGAACAATACACCCAACATCCTCCCCGCTACACGGAAGCCAGCTTGGTAAAGAAAATGGAGACTCTGGGTATCGGACGTCCTTCTACTTATGCTCCGACCATTACCACCATTCAAAACAGGGGTTATATCACGAAGGAATCGAGAGAAGGGGCAGAGAGGACAATCCGGCAAATGGAGCTGAAAGAAGATGATATTCAAGTGTCCGCACTGAAAAAAACATTCGGGGCAGAAAAGAAGAAACTTTTCCCTTCAGATATGGGTATGGTAGTAACCGATTTTCTAGACAGCCATTTCCCCAATATTATGAACTATAACTTTACGGCACAGGCAGAAGAAGCGCTGGATGACATTGCAGAAGGAGACATCAAATGGCAGAATATGATCGGACAGTTTTACAGTCCCTTTCACGAAAATGTAGAAAAAACACTTAAAAATTCAGAACGCAATACAGGGGCAAGAATATTGGGCACAGACCCTGGGAGCGGGGAAACGGTATCCGTCCGGATCGGCCGGTTCGGTCCCATGGCCCAGATAGGAGAAGGAGAAAACGTACGGTATGCCGGCTTACGTAAAGGTCAACTCATGGAGACTATCAGCCTGGAAGAAGCCTTGGAATTGTTCAAATTTCCCAGAAAACTAGGTATGTTTGAAAACAAAGAAATCAGTGTGGGTATCGGTCGGTTCGGACCCTATATCAAACACAACAATTCCTTTGTTTCTCTAAAAAAGGGAGAAGACAATCCATCAACCATTACACTGGAAACGGCTATTCAACGAATCGAAGAAAAACGGGAAAGCGATAAAAACAAACAAATAAAAGTATTCGATAACGGAATCACTGTCCTGAACGGCAGATTCGGGCCTTATATCAAATACGACAAAAAAAACTTTAAAATACCCAAGACCCTGAAAGCAGAAGAACTGACACAGGAAGAATGTCTGGCCATTATTGAAAAAGAAAATTCCAAGAAAACCACTTCTTCCAGAACATCAGCCCGAACGGCTAAAGCGTCCCCGAAAAGCAAAAAAACAAATACGAAAACAACAGTTGCTAAAGCAACAAAAAAGAAAAAAGAAGATACTGCTGAACGTTGATTTTTTATTTTTTCATAAAAAAGACAACACAGCAATTCAACCCATTCGGAGAAGAGGACAATTTAAAAGTTCATTCCGAGAATTTAAGGTAAATATTTGCACAACATAAGGGTTTTGCCTATATTCGTACCCTCAAAAAATAGCGTAAAAATTAAAAAATCCAAATAAATGGCAACATTACAAAACATCAGAAACCGTGGTGGATTACTTGTAAGTATTGTAATCGGTTTGGCACTAGTAGCTTTTATTGTCGGCGATGCATTGAGCTCAGGTGCAAGTATTTTTAACCGTTCCCGGAATCAAGTCGGAGAAATTGCAGGTGAAGCCATATCAATCACTGATTTCCAGAACAAAGTAGACAAAAACGAAGAAATCGTCAAAATGATGAATGGGGTTTCAGCCCTGAACGATGAGCAACAATCCATGCTGAGAGAAAACACCTGGCAGCAGATGGTGATGGAACAAATCATGAACCAGGAATACGAAGAGCTGGGTATAGACGTCAGTAGTGAAGAATTATATGACATGTTGCTGGGAAGTAATATGAGTCCGACAATTCGTCAAATGTTTGCCGATCCGAACACAGGAATGGTAGATGTAAACCGTGCTCATGAAATTATCCGTCAACTTATCGCAGCTCCGGCCAACACCCCTCAGAAAAAATATTGGTTGAACATGGAGGAACAGATTGCTACCTCCCGGAAACAAGAAAAATACAATGAGTTGATGTCAAAAGCATTATATATTACGGATGAGCAAGCTCAGGAAACCGCTCAGAACAATGCCGTAAAATCAGACATCAGTTATATTGTAAAGAATTACAATAGTATTGACGATTCTACAGTCAGCGTAAGTGAAAATGAAATTAAGGAATATTATAACTCTCATTCTAAACTTTTTGAACAACCGGAATCCCGGAAAATTGTATACGTAAACTTCGACATCGAAGCTTCCCCGGAAGACTATCAGGAAACAGAAAAATGGGTGGCTGATATGATGGATGAATTTGCAGAAACTAAAAATCCGGGAGAATTTATTGAACTTTCTTCTTCTGATAAAAAATTTGATGCTTCTTATTTGAAAAAAGAAGAAATTTCCAATGATAGCCTGGCTGACTTTCTGTTCAGTGGTAATAAGGGGGTATTTGGTCCGTATCTGGAAAAAAATTCTTACCGGATCAGCCGTACTTCAGATTTGAGAATGTTACCGGATTCTGTAAGGGCCCGTCACATTTTAATCGTTCCGAAAAATAACGATCTCCAGCAGGCAGAAACTCTTGCAGACAGCCTGGTGAATTTATTGAAGAAAGGGGCAGATTTTGAAGTTTTAGCCAGACAATATTCCGCAGACCAAAATTCAGCTGTCAATGGAGGAGATTTGGGTTGGTTCGGTCAACGTATGATGGTGCAGCCTTTCAGTGATACTGTATTCTTTGCTAAACCCAAAACGACAAAAGTAGTCAAAACACAATATGGAATCCACATTGTGCAGGTAACAGGACAATCAAAACCGGTCCAGAAAGTACAAATTGCAACCATAGAAAAGGAAGTAATTCCTTCTCAGAAAACGACAAACAAAATATACAACGAAGCCCGTACTTTTTCTCACCATATCAAGACTTCAGCCGATTTTGACAAAAAAGTCAGCGAAACAGGATTGACAAAACGCATAGCTACTGTCAATAAAAACGACAAAACGATTGCGGGTATGGACAATGCAAGAGAATTGATCCGCAGGACATACCTGACAGATAAAACGGGAGAAGTGATTGTTTCCAATGAAGAGCTGAACATTTTCGAAACAGGAAATAAATATACCATTGCTGTTTTAACTGAAATCAATGAAGAAGGGATCGCTCCTCTGACAAGCGTAAAATCTCAAATTAAGAGTATTCTGACTCAAAAAAAGAAAGGAGAACGCTTAAAACAGGAATTGGAAAAATCCATCAGCGGGAGCGGGAGCTTGCTTTCTGTAGCACAAAAAGCAGGACTGGACGTAAAAGAAGCTACGGAAATTACTTTTAACTCTTTCCAATTGCCGGGTGCAGGAATTGAACCCAAAGTAATTGCAACAGCAACTCAATTAGAGGAAGGAAAACTTTCAGCTCCTATTGCCGGTAATCAGGGTGTATATGTAATTATGGTAAACAGCCGTACACAGGACGAAGTGACTCCCGAACAAATAGCTCAAATGAAAAATGCTTTATTACAATCTAATTTATATAGAGCCAATTACGGGGCGATCGAAGCATTGATCAAAAATGCCGCAATAAAAGATACCCGGTATAAATTCTACTAATCACTAATCATACAAATTTATGTTGGCAGCAGGCGAGACTTTGATATCTCGCCTGTTTTTCTTTCTTTAAATTTGTATGTTTCGCAATTTTATAATAGGTTTGTGCAAATTTTACACAATTATACAATTCTGCATTAATAAAGAATTTCATGAAAAAAAGAATTCTGGTTACCGGTGGGGCTGGTTTTATTGGGTCACATCTTTGTAAAAGGCTATTGGAAGAGGGGAATGAGGTTTTATGTCTGGATAATTATTTCACCGGGAAAAAAACAAACGTCCTGCCACTTTTAAAGAATCCTTTTTTTGAACTTGTCCGGCACGACATCATGAATCCCTATTATGCAGAAGTGGATGAGATATACAACTTAGCCTGTCCGGCTTCACCGATTCATTATCAGTATGACCCGATACGTACCATAAATACGTCCATATTAGGTGCCATAAATGTATCCGGTTTGGCTCACCGGGTAAAAGCAAAAGTGTTGCAAGCCTCCACCAGTGAAGTATACGGAGATCCTAAAATTCATCCTCAGCCTGAATCATACTGGGGGAATGTAAATCCAATAGGCCTTCGTTCCTGTTACGACGAAGGGAAAAGATGTGCAGAGACAATCTTTATGGACTATAACAGGCAAAACGGCATAAAATGTAAAATCATCCGGATTTTCAATACTTACGGCCCGAACATGCATCCCAAAGACGGAAGGGTTATCTCCAATTACATCGTACAGGCCCTTCGGGGAGAAGACATTACTGTGTACGGTAACGGACAGCAAACCCGGAGTTTTCAATATGTTGACGATCTCCTGGAAGGGATGATTAAAATGATGGCTACGGAAGATTCTTTCACGGGTCCTGTCAATATTGGCAATCCTGGCGAATATACGATGCTGGAGTTGGCAGAAATTGTCTTAAAACTTACGGGATCAAGTTCCAGAATCGTATTTCTGCCGCTTCCTGCTGACGATCCCGTTCAACGTAAACCAGATATCCGCCTGGCAAAAGATAAATTAAACTGGGAGCCCCGTATCACTTTGGAAGACGGTTTAAAAGAAACCATTTCCTATTTCAAAAGGATCTTATGAACAATCGCTGACGATAAAAAAACAAGAGGTACAAAAAAAATTCCTTATATAAGGGATTCCTCCGATCAGAGGGCTTAATTTACGGGGTTTCAACCCGAATTTTATTTCGTAATGCGGATTGATAAAATAAAATCTCTGGCGTTCTATTTTATAATGATAGCGTTGGAGAAATTTTTTACACCTTTCTATGGTAATTCCACAGCTTTTTATGGATAAAAGTTCTTCAATTGTTCCCTGCTCCTCACCTCCCGCTTTTAGTAAGCTTTTATACATAAAACGGGGAAGTAAATGGAAAAAAGGCAAGTGGGACAAAAAACGACTTTTACAAATTTGCTGATGTCCTCCGAAAGGCATATGCCAGGCCGGAAATCCCAAAAATATAATTCCTCCCGGTTTTAAAAATTCTTTTACCAATTCAAAAAAACGAGCTTTATCCGGTATATGTTCAATGACATCATGTACCAAAATCACATCGAAATGTCCTTTTAAATGTTCTACAGTAAAAATGTCCGCCGCAATTAATTCTACACCAGAATGCCGGGCGGGATCCAGCAAACGGGAGGCCTGTGCAATCCGGTCTTTTCCCAGATCAACCCCGGTAACCCGGCAACCTCTTTCTACAAAAGGCTGCAAATTTCCTCCCATTCCGCACCCGATCTCCAGAATACTCATTCCCGGCACTACTTCACGGACTTCCTCAATAAAAGGCAATAAATATTTTTCAGTCGAATACGCTAATTCTTTAAAGTACCGTTCTCCATCTGTATGTCTTTCCTGCATACTCCTAATTTATTTAAAATTAAATCCGAAACACAAAATATTAAATGTAAATGCTACTCTTTTTGTAATTCATCATAAATAGAAAAAATATTCTGTGTTAAATTCGCCCAGGAAAATCTCTGTTTCAATTTCTGCATTTCTGCCGTAAAAGCAGCTTCACGGGCATTTCCATAAAAATCTACAATCGCATCTGCAATTTTCTCAGCAACCGGCTCTACTACATATCCGGCAAGTTTATCAGCAATAATTTCCGATAAACCACCGACGTTTGTCACCAGCATCGGCTTATTGAAATAATAACCAATTTGAGTTACCCCACTTTGAGTTGCCGATTTATAAGGCTGAACAATAAGATCGGCAGCACAAAAATAATTATTTATTTCTGTAGAAGGGATATAGGCTGTCCGCAACACCAATTTATCATCCAATTTATGTTTATCTATTAATTCCTGATAATAAGCTTCATTTCCATAATATTCTCCCGCCACGATCAATTTTATTTTATATGCATCCAAACGTTTATCAGCCATAGCCTCCAACAATAAATCCAAACCTTTGTAACTCCGGATAAAACCAAAAAACAGGAGATACCGGTAATCCGGGGATAAATTCAATTGTCGTAAAGCATCTTCCCGGGAAATAATATCTCCGTAATGATCATAAACCGGATGAGGAGCATATCTTCTTACCGGTTGACGGACAAATTTCTCCAAATCATTGTAAACTTCCCGGGACATAGCAATAAAACCGTCCACTTTTCCGGCAAAATACCGGGTAAGCAACCGATCCCCTATCCGCTTTTCATGCGGAATAATGTTATCTGCTATACAGATCAGCTTTGTATGGTAATTCTTACGGACAATCCGGCAAATCGTACCCAGGGCGGGAGCCATAAAAGGTAACCAATATCTGACAATAATTAAATCCGGTTTTCGTTTTTTCAGCTCCTTTCCCACCGATAACCAGTTGAAAGGATTTACCGAATTTACTTTCCTTACGTTACGGATATTTTCAGGCGGGGCATCCTCCGTATACTGGGTTTTGCCTGGAAAAAGAAAACCGGGATATTGCAATTTAAAATTATAAATTGTCACCTCGTGTCCTTCCCGTAATAATTGAACGGCCAATCTTTCATTCAATGCAGCAATTCCCCCCCGGTAAGGATGGGCAGGACCCAATATAACGATCTTCATATTACTTCTATTTCATTTTAAACCGATTCTTTTTCCAATAATCAAACTTTTCTTCTCTGCTGATCCACTTCGTCCAGAATAATATCATCGACATCCGGATCAAATTTACGGGCAAAAAGAAAATCTTCCCGAAGTTTACTTTGAGCGAACAACATTTCCTTATCCCTCATTGTAAAAATCTTAGGACTTTCTTTCCCTTCCCCCCAATCGATATACCTCAAATCGCTATTCTGCACATTTTTTGCAATTTCAGGAGCAGAACAAAGAATAGAAGGAAACATAATCTCGTCGGGATTAGCTGTGTACAAATGGTATTTCCAATATTCCGGATGCCCGTCCAGATAATCCAATATATAATTCATGCTACTAAATTTCAATCCCCACCAAAAACTTCCTCCATAGGGTTTTATTCCGGAAGGGTGTCTTCTTTTGGCAAAAAAGAACCGGATGGCTTTGGCGAATAAGCTGGGTTTATAACACAATAGTAACCAGAAATGATAAACATTCCGGAATGTAAAAGCATAAGGTTCAATTTTGACCTGTTTTTTTCCGTCTGTTTTACTTAATCCGAACCGGTAAGCACAAAGTCTGTCCATACCTTTCCGTGGCCATACATCCGAAGGCAAGGAAAAATGAAAGAGGAAATCGGTCGTATCGTATTTTTCCAAAAACGCTGTAATTTCCCGATTCGATTTTAAGGGATAATCTTGTCCGCTCAACAATATAACACGTCCTTCCTCCCCTCCTTTCCTGATTTCTCTCATACAATTTAATACGGCTCTCACCTGAGAAATGGTTCCCCAAAGGATATCTTCCCTTTCGGAAACAAAGTGTATATGGGGCCGGTTTAACTTTTCCTGAAAAGGAGCAATGCAAACCTTGCGGTCGACATGTATATAAAAATCAGTTTGCTCTGTTTCCAGCTGTTCCACTAATCGGCACAGCTGTTCCGGATGCTTATGTACCAAAATTATATAATGTATCTTCATGCGGAATAGATCAAATTGAACAAACCTCCTACAAAAATAAGTTTAATTTAAGTTATATACCTAATTTACTTCAGAAAATTGTTTTTCCTGGCTGTAGACAAAGATTCACACATAATAATCACTATCTTCGCTTATTTAAAATCAATTTGTATGGATATCAGCATTTCCGTTATCATTTGTACGTACAACCGGGGATCCCTTTTAAACCGTACTTTTGAGGCTTTGATCCGGCAAACTTTACCGGTAAATGAGTTTGAGGCCCTATTAATCAACAACAACAGTACCGACCAGACGGCAGCAATATGCCTTCGCTTCCGGCAGGCACATCCGGAATTTCCCTTTCATTATTTTGAGGAAAAACAACAAGGGCTTTCGTATGCCCGGAACCGGGGTATTGAGGAAGCCCGGGGTAATCTTCTCGTATTTTTAGATGACGACGCTTTTGCAGAACCGGATTATCTCCGAAACATACAGCAATTTTTTAAAACCCATCCCGATGCAGCAGCTGCAGGAGGCCGTATTTATCCGGAATTTGAAAACCAAAGACCTTCGTGGATGTCTCACTATATGTTATCTTTAGCCTCCACTTTAAATTTGGGCAATCGC
Source organism: uncultured Odoribacter sp. (assembly GCF_937966165.1). Lineage (NCBI taxonomy): Bacteria > Pseudomonadati > Bacteroidota > Bacteroidia > Bacteroidales > Odoribacteraceae > Odoribacter > uncultured Odoribacter sp. The sequence continues at coordinate 111,804 of NZ_CALCLB010000005.1, read as the reverse complement.
GTTCTTCTGTTCCGGAAAAAATATCCGATAGGGGCCAATATGATTCTCCGCCGTAGTACGGTTGAAAAATACGGAGAATTTGATGTAGCTTTAGGACGCAGGGGAAATAAACTGGAAGGAGCAGAAGAAAAGGACCTTTTCTATAGAATCAGGAGGAACGGAGAAAAAATATACTATCTCCCGGACGCCGTTGTATACCATTTTGTTCCGGACAAACGCCTGGAATTCGACTATTTCAAACGCCAGTCCATCGGTATAGGATACAGTGAAAAAGTCAGAGCGAAACGTCATTCTTCCCGGGAGTATTTTAAAAGTACGATTTTGGAAATATGTAAATGGGGGGCGACTTTTATCCTATGCCTGGGATATATGTTCACTTTCCGTTTCAGGGCAGGATGGCGATTGGTCGTATTCAGGTGGTATGTTTCCCGGGGCCTGTTTTTCATCTCTAAATTATAGCCGCCCATGGACAACCAGCCTTTAATATCCGTAATTATTCCGGTTTACAATACAGCTGTTTCTTATCTGGACAGATGTGTTCATTCCGTATTTTTACAGACTTATACGCATACGGAAATAATTCTCATCGACGACGGAAGTAATTCAGAAACACGACACAAACTCAAAGAATTAAAAGAAAAGGATAAACGCGTACAGCTGCTACACCAAAGCAATCAGGGGGTAGTCGCAGCCCGCAAAAAAGGAATAGAAACGGCAACAGGGACTTACTTATTTTTCCTCGATGCAGATGATTATCTTCATCCCTTCTTCTTTATCAAGCTGATTCAAAAAGCCCTTCAGTCGCAAGCTGAAGTTATCGTCAGCAACCACATCCGGGTATTTGCCAAACGGGAAGAAAAACGGGGAAAAAATTCATTCGATACCCTCTCTCCCGAAGCCTATATTAAACTCCTGATCGAAACCCGGGATTTCTCTATCTGGGGAAAGTTATTTCATCGGTCTCTTTTCGAAAGTTCCCCTGATATGCCGGAAATATTGAAAATAGGTGAAGATCTTTATCTCCTGCTCCAACTACTGTTGAATGCCCGCTGCATTGCTGCCGTCGATTTACCAGGTTATTATTACCTGATTCAAGGGTCCTCGGTTATGCATACCTACACTTCCGAAAAAGCGCTGAACAATCTGTTAGCCGCACAATACATTTCCCAACTTTTAGAGTCCCGTTCCTTTCAGCCGGAATATATTGCAGCAATCAATCTTATCTTACTGAAAGGTTCCTTTTTATCCGGGAAATTAAAAAATCCCCGTCATCCCTTTATAGAACGTGTTTATAAAAATTATTTTTCAGTAACTGTAAGTAACCGGTTTATCGGCAAAGCCGCCACACTTTATTTATTCCTCTTTAAAAAATACATCAATTTATCCCCTTTGGCCGGTTTCCTTCTGAATCAATTAGGGAAAAAGAAAATATAAAACAGCCGGGATATTTATACCCGGTAAAAACAAAATTTTAGTTGTCCGCTTTTAAAGAACAAAACAATTCTGTCCATTGCCTCATAATGTTCTCTTTGGAGAATCTGCTTGTACGATCAGCAGCCCGCTTGCCTATCGCAGCCCGTAACTCTCTGTCCTGCATCAGGAGAGAGAGTTTTTGCACAAATTCTTTTTCATTTCCCTCTTCTATTAAAAAGCCATTTTCACCGTTCTGAATCATTTCCCGGGGACCACATTGACAGGCATAGGCAACAACCGGTAATCCACACGCCATGGCTTCAATCAAAACCATAGGCATACCTTCAAAACGGGAAGTCATGACGTATACCGAACTTTTACAATACTCTTCCCGGATATCCGAAACCGGCTCATGAATTGTCACCACACTTTCCAGACCGCTCTCCCGGACCTGCCGTATCAACTCCTCCCTTTCCTCCCCCTCTCCAAATATCTCCAACGTCCAAGCCGGAAATGCAGCATGGATTTGTTTCCAGATAGCAATCAACCGGTCGTATCCCTTTTGATAATCCAACCGTCCTACCGCAATTACTCTCTTTACGTCCCAATCAGCATATTTTTCCGTTTGAAAATCACAAGCATTATGGATGACACAAATATTACCGGCTTTTCCCCACAAACCACGGTCCTCTTCGGTCAATACCACAAATTTATCATACTTCGAAGCCAGATATTTATCCTTCTTCAACAGTATCTTTTTCCATAAAATCCGCCAACCGGAAGTATGCTGAAGCCGGTAAAAACGGGAAAAATGAAATTCCAGTATTTTTTTACTTCCGTCTTTGATTTTATATAAAAAGTCAGCTTCTTTTTTAAACAAAGAAATAACAATATCCGCCCGTAACTCTGTCAATAATTTTTTCAATCTCTTTCGATGAAGGTGTTTTTTTCTCAAACGGACGCCTAACTTATTACCCGTATTGTCACAATAGTTGATCCCCAGATCAAAACACTTTATGCGCCTGGAAACCGGGTAAAAAGGAGAAGCCCCGCCCTGATCCGTAGTGATAATACTCACTTCTTCCCCTAATATATCCGCTAAATAATTGGCCTTATTAATCAGGACCCTTTCCATCCCTCCTGCCGCTGTCAGCGATTGTATGCAATAGACAATTTTCATATTTACCTGGAATGTAGCAATTTATTTATAATACAACGGATATAAAATAACAGGTCAACCGCTTTCCCTCCTAAAAGGTTAAATAAACAGAGGCGCTCTCTTTTTTTCCAATTTCCGGTTAAAGCCATAGGACGTAGTTTTAATGACCGGACCTGATCCAGAAAAATTTTCCGTCGGGGGTAGAAAGCAGGAGAAATCAAACAAACAAGCAAAATATAAAATACTTCCGACATTTCAGCCTTCACTTTTTTCCGGAATCGCTGCTCCCCCTTCTTCTGCTCTGTATACTTTTTCAGGTTTTCTAAAACAAGTACAATATCCTGCAGCTTTTTCTGATTCATGGTAGCCACTGCTGAGGCCGGATGTTGACGGTAAGCATAAAAAACGACCGGTACATACATTGTCTTTTTTGCAAATACAATCAAGCGGGTTATAAAATCTTCGTCTTCCAGGAAAGCAATACGTTCATTAAAAATAACCGTTGTTTGCTCCAAAAAACTTCGTTCAAACAAAAGCAACCAACAATAAAAAGCTCCCTGAAAAACATTTTCATAAAATGCAAATCCGTCTAATAATTGATTGGCAAAGACTTTCCGCTGTTCAAACCGAAGCGAAGCCCTTAAAAAACGATCTTCACTGTCTACCTCTATCAATTCCCCTCTTACTACTTCCAACTGATTGGTTTCTGCCACAGCAAGCAACTGTCCCAAAGCGGCGTCGACCAAATAATCGTCCGCATCCATAAAATACACATAGGTTCCCTCAGCCCTTTTCAACCCGTTATTTCTGGCTGCAGAAACTCCCTGGTTTTTCTGGCTGATCACTTGTATATTGGAATGAAGAGCAGCAAAATTCTTCATCCGCATCAAACTATCGTCCTGAGAACCGTCATCGACCAGAATAACTTCAAAATCTGTTTCCACTAATCCTTGCCGATAAAGGGATTCTAAACATTTACCAATATACCGGCCTGCATTATAAACAGGTATAATTACAGACAATCTCATCTTTCTTTTTTCTATAATTCCTTCCAGATTTCTCCCAATAACTTTTGTTGTTGCTTCACCATTTCCCGGATTTCCGACTTAATTTTTTCAAAATTGGCAAATAAATACTCTAATTTCTCCTGAACTTCCGATACAATTTTCCCTTTTAGCCAAAGTTCTTCTTCCCCGGCTTCGATAATTAAATCTTCCCTTCTCAAGCTTCCCCCTATTACCCCTTTATACTTTACACTATAGGAAAGACAAATCGCCGGAGTCCCCATTTGAAAGGCCGACACAGCGGGGTGCATCCGCCCGGTCAGTACAAATAAACTATTCCCTAAAATAAAACGGGCCCGGGTCGGCAAAATCCTTGCCCTGACTACAATTATTTTAGACTTCAATTCCGGAGAAAGGAGCATCAGCAAATCTTCTATATAACCCACTTCATCTCCATAAGGAGGAAAAGTATGAGCCAATAATACCATTTTTTGTTTTTTCAGGCAAGGTTCTCTCTCCATCATCTGCAGTATCTCATTGAAACGTCTCAGATAGAGGGCCCTGTCCCGGCAATAATACCCGTCCGACTGCATGCCGGAAACAATAATAGTAACGTACTCTTTTGCCACCAAGCCGTACTGTTGTAATACGGCAGCCTCCATACATTTATCCCCTTGCAAGGGCAAATCCGACAAAGCAATATCTGCCATTTGCCGGACCGGTATTCCAAATTCCTGCCGCAAATAAGTAACGGTCCAGGGATCCCGGGCATAAACCGACAAACGGGGCAATAAATGTTTTATTCCCCATCGGTTCAATTTTAAGTAAAAAGGACCTATTGTTTGTCCCAAAAGTACAACTTTCGTATGAAAAGAATTTCTCCACTTCTCCAAAAGGTCAAAAAATACCGCTTTTTTAAAATAATATTCTGAAAAATCGTCCCCTCCCAATGAAATAACCCTATCAAATTGTTTACTATATGTATTAAAAAGTATGCTCTTCCATTTTAACCATTTTTTTTTCAAACCGGGAGAAGCCTTCTGCCACTTTTCCTTCGCCTCATTTTTGAATTCAGTTAATTGTATACCAGGTTCTAATTCAGATAATAGCAATTTTTTATCCGTATATTCATCCGGATAAAAATAAAATTCTACGTTTTCTTTTCCCCATTGCTCAGCCAGCCGTTGAACCGTCACCAATCCCATCATGGCTGTTCCGTAATTATTCAAATTCGAAAAATGTTCCAGTAATATCTTTTTTTTACTCATATTTTCTCCCCGATTTTAATATCCGGATAAACTTTCGTATAAGTTTTTTCCACTTCCTCTGCGGCAGAGGTTTTATCATTTCTTCTATAAAAGGAATAAGAGATTTTTCTTTCCAGTGAGCAAAAAAATACTGTCGGTTCCGGGGTGCTGTAACAGATACTTCCAAAGATGGATTTTTCCTTACCACCTGTCCGTAATCCGACTGCCTCCAATCACATTTATCCGCAATTTTACGAACGATTTCTACTCCCTTTTCCGAATGTACAAAAACAGCGGAAGTTCCCCGCTTATCCTCCCATTCCGGCATAATCTCCTCTATTCCCCAGAAATCTCCCAACGTCAGGTCGCTTCCGCTCCGGAAAGATTTCACCGGACAAGCATAACAGGAAGGACGCAAATACAAATCCCCCAGAAATCCCTGCATAAAACGATTTTCACTGCCCGGTTCAGATATCCATTCTTTGATTTCGGATTGCTGTTCTTTCCCCTCCGTCCCTGCTATTACAAAGTTATAATTTTTCCACCCTTGCTTTTTGTTCCGAAAAGAAATCTCCTTTATTCTCCCGCCCGGAAGTGATTTCTTTTCCAAAAGTTCACCCAAATAATTATCCCATACCCGGGGGGAAGGCGCTCCGTGACAGATCAAGTCGACAGTCAGCAAATACTCATTTCCTTTTCCAAGGTAATTCCGTAAACCTGCTATCTGGCAAGGAGTCCCACTGAATAGAACAGGACGTCCTGCTTTCAGATAAAGCTCCGCCTGACGGTAACTATTCCCTATCCTGCTTTGCACATACTTACTTCCCAGAAAAGGAGTTAACCCTTCCAGGGTTTCCGTATAATCATGAATAACCTCCCACCGCTCATTAAAACGAGCTCCGAAAACCACTCCTCCCCTTGCCAAAACCGCCGCTGCCAACAAATAAAATATTCCGCCGGAAGAACTCCGGAAACGTATATTCTCATCCCGGTTCCTCATGGCATATATTTTTAAAGGCAGCCTTTTCTCTTTCCGGAAAATCACCGGGCAAACTTTCTCACAAAGATGACAATCTACACAAAGAGAAGAATCTGTTTTCGGGTACAAAAATCCTTCCTCATCCTCCTCCAGCCGGATACACCCCTTAGGACAACGTTGTACGCATGTATTACAGCCTACACATTTCTTTTTCTCTACAAATTGAATCATGATTTTCGAAAACGATAAAAAACTTTTTGTACAGGTGCCCGGAATAAATTTCTTTCGTAATTATTCATAACAAATTTCCATACCACTGTTCCGTATAATAAAATATACAAAAGAATTTTCACACTTAATGAAACCCAATTGTCTTCCCCATACAATCCGCTTAACAAAGCGCTTATTACAGCAATAAAAGCTATAGGTACAGTCATCCGGATAATTTCTCTCCAAAATAAAGGAATATTCAAATGGATTTTTTTATAATAATAAATATTCATGACAATTACATTCCCCACCACTAAAGCAAAGGATGTCCCAATAGCATATCCGACACCTCCGTATTCTTTAGCTAAAGGAATACTTACCGCCAAACTGAACAAGGCAATTACAATATAAACCAAAGACCGGAATTTTTGCTGGTTTCGGGCTTGTAAAATTGTAATCCCCAGATTCTGAATCAACGGAATAGTAAGGGGAATCATTATAATTAATCCTATCAAATAAGCATTTTTAAATCCCGGTCCCACCCATAAATGGATAAACGTTTTTCCAAACAACACAAATCCGCTCAAAATTAAAGCCATCACTAAATACTGTATTCTTCCCAGACGGACAAACAGATCTGAAATTTCAGCATCCGACTGATTTTGAGTAACCATTTTCGTCAGTTTAGGGAGAAAAACCCCCGATACCGCCAGAGAAAAATTCATATAATAATTTGTCAGCTGCATGACAATAGCATAAACGGCAGCTACAGCAGCTCCGGCAATAGAAGCCATTACAAAATTCCCGGATCCCCAGTAAATTTTATCCACAATTATTCCGATAAATACAAAAAAAGAATAGTTGACAATTTCCCGCGTCAGTTTCCACTCTATTTTTTTAAAATAAAACCGGATCTGCAAGCGGAAAAAACAATACCAACAATTCAACAACAGGCAAAATATATTCAAAACAGTGAATACTACCACCATAGCTACTGCTTTATATCCCATCAGTAAAAGAGGAATCATAATACAAGGCTGTAAAACAATGCGGATAATATTTACAATTTTCTGAAATACAAAATTTTCATAAGCAACAATAATCGACCCGAATACCCCTAATGGAAAAGAAACAGCCACATTCAGGATCATCAGAAAAATCATAATCCGGGCCTCTTCTATTTCCTGTAAAGTCAAAGATTTTTCAAAAAAAGAAGTTACATTGAAATAAAGTCCCAGACCAGCCCCAAAAGCAATTAAACCGATCAGGCTATATAAAATAAAGAACATCCCGAACAAGGAATAGACTTTGTCCAGGCGGCCTTGAGACTTGAAACTCACTGTATACCGGACAATGGCATTTCCAAAACCGAAATCCAGTATCCCCAAAAAACCAGCGACATTGAAAACAGCAGCATACAGTCCGTATTTGGACTGTCCCATGGTATGCATCATAAAAGGAGTGTACAGTAATGTAATCACATTACTTAAAAGCAATGAAAAATAAGACAAAAAAGCACCTGCTTTTAACTGATTCACCTTCATACCGACTGTTTCCCTTAAAACATTCCTGCTACCTTCTCCCACCCACTTCTGAAATATTCGTCATTTCTTTTTAAAATCTTCTCTTATTTTTTCTACCTCCCTATTTATACAAAAGTAGGAATTATTTGCTGAATCAGATATTTAATTTCTATTTTTGTTCATCTATTCGTTTAATATAAATTATGGTTGTGAAAAAAATCGATATAAATTCCATCTGGCCTTATGTCATTGCCATTGTATTGTTTATCGTAATTGCATTGACTTATTTCAGTCCTTTACTGGAAGGGAAAGTGATCAATCAATCGGATATTTCTTCCTGGAAAGGAGCTTATGAAGAAATCCGACAGTATGAAAGCCAAACCGGGGAAAATGCTTTATGGACCAATTCGATGTTCAGCGGTATGCCTGCAGTAGCCATAGGTGGAGGAATACAATACACTGTCGTCCAGAAAATTTATAATTTATTTTTCCCGTTAACACGGCCTGCAAACGACCTGTTTTTACTTTTATTTGGTTTTTATCTTCTATTACTGGCTTTCCGGGTAAATCCCTGGTTGAGCATTGTAGGCGCCATTGCATTCGCTTTTTGTTCCTATAATTTTGAAATTATCCAAGTCGGGCACAGTACCAAAGTCAATACGATTGCCTTTGCACCTATGGTATTTGCAGCACTCGTATACGCTTACCGGAACAATTATCTGCTCGGATCGGCTTTATTCGGGCTTGCTATAGCCTTTGAAATCATGTCTGCCCATCCACAAATCACTTATTATCTGATTTTTGTATTACTGGCTTATACCCTTGCACAATTTTATTGTGCACTTCAAACCAAAACCTTATCTAAATTCATAAAGACATCTGTCCTTTTGGTTATAGCAGCTTTCCTGGGAGCCGGTACAAATGTCAGTTATTTATGGCCGACCTGGGAATACGGGAAATATACCATGCGGGGAGGTTCCGAATTGAGTTTACAAAATTCGCCGAATACTACTGTCAATAAAGACGGCTTAGACAAGGAATATGCAACTTCCTGGAGTTATGGAATTGAAGAATCAGCTAATTTATTGATTCCAAACTTTATGGGAGGTTCTTCCGGAGGAGCTTTGAGTAAAAATTCAGAGACCTATAAAACCTTAAGCCGGGGAGGTGTAAGAAATGCCGATCAGATGATCCGACAAATGCCTACTTATTGGGGGCCTCAGGCTTTTACTGCCGGCCCGATGTATATGGGAGCTATTTCCATCTTTTTATTCGTCCTGGGCCTTCTCTTGGTGAAAGGCCCTATGAAATGGTGGATTGCCGGCATTTCCGCCTTAGCCTTGTTATTAGGATGGGGGAGGCACTTCCGCCTGGTATCCGACTTTTTTTTCGATTATGTACCCCTTTATAATAAATTCCGGGTCCCTTCTATGATCCTGGTCATCCTGCAAATAACCATACCTCTTTTAGGTATTTATGCATTAAATAAAGCCTTCAAGGGATGTTATGATAAAAAAACGTTTCTCAAAAATTTTAAAATCGCGTTAGGGATTACAGGCGGATTCTGCGCCCTCTTTCTGATATTTCCCGGCCTGGCCGGAAGTTTTACTTCTCCTCTTGACGTCCAATATCCGGATTGGCTGCAAAAGACTTTACCTGCAGACCGGGAAAGCCTGCTCCGGTACGACGCGCTGAGATCTCTGCTTTATATCGGCCTGGGAGCCTTAACAGTATGGCTGGGCTATATCAGAAAATTAAAATTACCTGTAGCAGTCGCTTGCCTGGGTATATTGATACTAGCCGATATGTGGACGATAAACAGGCGTTACCTGAACGACGAACATTTCGTCACCCCCAGAGAATTCAACAATAATTTTACCCTCCGTCCTGTTGACAAAATAATATTGCAGGACAAAGGGGAAAGCTATCGTGTATTGGATTTAGCTGTCAATACTTTTAATGATTCGCACACCAGTTTTCATCATAAAACGATAGGGGGATACAGTGCAGTAAAATTACAGCGTTATCAGGATTTAATCGATTACCATATCTTACCCGAAATGCAATCTTTCATAAAAGATTTGCAGCAAAGTACCACTTTGGAGAATGCTGAAAAAAGTTTAAGCCAACAGCCTGTACTGAACATGCTGAATGCGAAATACGTTATTATCGACCCGAATTCTGCTCCGATCTTAAATCCCTCCGCCCTTGGAAACGCATGGTTTGTCAGTGATTATCAACTGGTAGACACTCCGGACGAAGAAATTTTGAGCTTAAAAATGATAGACCCGGGAAAAACGGCAATCATCGGGAAAGATTTTGCAGAACAAGTAAAAGGAAAAACATTTTATCCCGATTCCACAGCAAAAATAGAACTACAGAAATATACTCCTAACCAATTGCAGTATAAGTCGCAAGCTGCTACAGAGCAACTGGCCGTATTCAGTGAAATTTATTACCCCAAAGGCTGGGAAGCCAGTATAGACGGGAAATCTGCTGAACTTTTCCGTTCCGATTATATATTGAGAGCCATGATTGTTCCTGCAGGAGAACACACCATCACTTTTGAGTATAAACCGGCCTCTTATTATGAAGGAGCTGTGATATCACGTATTTGTACGGGAATTCTGTTACTTCTGCTGCTTATAGCAATCGTCTTTGCTGTAAAAAAAAGACTGCAGGTTAAAAAACAGTCAGAACTCACGGCCAGGGTTTAAACATCTTTCCCCGTATACACGCTTATTCACCGTTATTCATTTTACGTATCTTAAAATGAATAGCGGTAATAAACAAATTCATTACAGGAGAAAGCAGGTTAAAAAAACAATAAGGCAAGTAATCCAGTGTTGCCACTCCCAGTATTTTGGCCTGGGTAGCTCCGCAACTATTCCAGGGAACTAATACAGAAGTAACTGTAGCAGAATCCTCTAAAGCCCGGCTAAGTACTTCTGGTTTCAGGCCTTTTTCCTGATAGAGTTTCTGTAGCATTTTCCCGGGTACGACAATCGCCAGATATTGGTCGCATGCTGTCAGATTGAAAAATATACAGGTTAAAAGAGTAGAGCCCACTAAAGAAGTCTGATTTACAATAAATTTCAAGAAAGTTTCAGTTACTTTCTTTAAAAAACCACAGGCATCCATCACACCTCCGAATGTCAAAGCTGCTATAATGAGAAATACAGTATTCAACATTCCTTCCATTCCACCGGTCGAAAGTAGCCTGTCTACTTCCCCCACTCCGGTCTCCAGATTCATTCCTCCAAAAACGGACTGCATCAACAATTGATACTTATTCTGAAAATTTTGAGTTATCAGGATACGATCCAATAATTCCGGCTGGAAAATACAAGCAAACACTATACCTAAAACAGTACCGGCCAGCATAGCAGGAATAGGAGGCACTTTTTTTATAATAATTAAAATCAGAAGTGCAGGTACAAATAATAAAACCGGAGTTGTATTAAAAGTAGCGGCAATACCCTGTTTGATAAATTCTGTATTGATTTCAGCGCTGCTATTCACATGGAAAATACCGATTATACCGAAAATCAAAAGCGTAAAGATAAATGTAGGACCGGTTGTATATATCATATAACGGATATGGGTAAAAAGATCTGTACCCGCAATAGCAGGAGCCAGATTAGTCGTATCCGAAAGCGGAGACATTTTATCCCCGAAATAGGCACCTGAAATAACAGCTCCGGCAACTAAACCGGATGAAAGGCCAAAAGCATTTCCAATTCCGATAATCGCTACTCCAACCGTAGCAATAGTCGACCAGGAACTCCCCGTTGCCAGAGACACGACCCCGCATAATATAACCGAAGCAAACAGAAAATAAGAAGGATGCATAATGTCTACTCCGTAATAGATCATCATCGGTATTACTCCGCTAATCATCCAACTTCCACTCAATGCACCGATTAAAAATAAAATCAGTATGGAGGGCATGGCAGCATGAATCGTATATAAAATTTTCTCTTGTATCGTCGCCCAACGTATCCGATTCCTCCACCCGATGATTCCGCCGATTGTTGCAGCAATAATCAAAGCTGTCTGATTTGCTCCTCCCAAAGCCTCTTCGAAATACATTACATTGAAAAACAACAACACAATTAAAACAATAACAGGAATGACCGACTGTAAAAATGTCGGATATTTAAAAACTGTCATCTAAACGAATTTAAAATGTAAAACGTTCATAAAGTTAAAAAAAGAAAGCTTTTAAACTTTACTATAAACCCTTATAAAGCCCACCCGAAACGTAAATGAAATTTTCAGCTCGCAAATTTATAATAATTTCAACCGCTACCCTATAGATACGGAATTCATCTGTTATAAAAAGTAGTATTTTAAGTATTTATAAATTTTATTCCGAATTTAAAACCTAACTTTGCAGCTATAAAAAGGCAGAGTTAAAAAATTATTCAGATTGCTGTTATCGACAGTGAAATTTTCTTATATGGAAAGAAAAGATTTTGAAATTATGGCTCCGGTAGGTTCTTATGAATCTTTATCTGCAGCACTGCAAGGAGGAGCTGATTCGGTATATTTCGGAGTAGAAGGTTTAAATATGCGGGCTCGTTCTTCAGCTAATTTTACGTTAGACGACTTAGAAAAGATTGTAAGGCTTTGCAATAAGAAAAAAGTAAAAACTTACCTGACAGTAAATACCATTATCTATAATACTGAACTGCAAAAAATGCATGAAATTATAGACCGGGCTAAAAAAGCGGGTATAAGTGCGGTCATTGCCTCCGATATTGCTGCCATTCTTTATGCCCGTTCTGTAGGAGTCGAAGTACATATCAGTACCCAATGCAATATTACAAACTACGAAGCCGTCCGATTTTACGCCCAGTACGCGGACGTCGTAGTATTGGCCCGGGAAATGGATATGAATCAAGTTGCAGAAATTCATCGAAGAATTGAAGCAGAAAATTTAAAAGGTCCTCACGGACAACGTATGCGGATCGAAATGTTTGCTCACGGAGCGCTTTGTATGGCCGTGTCCGGCAAATGTTACCTCAGTTTACACGAAAAAAATGCCTCTGCTAACCGGGGAGCATGTTTTCAGATTTGCCGGAGGGCCTATACGGTGAAAGATAAAGACGAAGAAATCGAACTGGAAATCGATAATGAATATATTATGTCCCCCAAAGACTTATGTACGGTCGGTTTCCTGAATAAAATGATTGATGCAGGAGTCCGGGTTTTTAAAATAGAAGGCCGTGCCCGTCCTGCAGAATATGTTTTAACCGTATGCCGGTGTTACAATGAAGCCCTGAATGCGTACCTTCAGGGAAGATATACTTCCGAAAATATTTCAGCATGGAAAACCCAATTGGCTACTGTGTTTAACCGTGGGTTCTGGGACGGTTATTACTTAGGAAAACGATTGGGGGAATGGAGTGAAGTATATGGTTCAAAAGCAAGCCGGAAAAAAATAGCATTGGGGAAAGTAACCAACTATTTTTCCAATTTGAAGGTAGGTGAATTCAGACTGGAATCTGCTGATTTACAAGTCAAGGATGAAATACTCATTACGGGAGAAACAACCGGAGTCATTGAAATGAAAGTCCCTGAAATACGAGTAGACCTGAAGCCGGTAGAAAAAATAGAAAAAGGAACTTTATTCTCCATGCCTGTTCCCCGGAAAATACGCCGGGGGGATAAATTATTCAAATGGGTTCAGACAACACCTGACCTCATGCAATAAATTCTTTTATCTCCCGGTCGTCAATTAACTTTTAGAACAAAAATGGCTTTTAATTCAGCAACACCTGAATTTTCCGGCCTTATTCCGGAAAGTCCAGAATGACTTTTTCCATATTGCCCGGATGAATTACTTTAAATGCTGCGATCGGATATATCCCGGCAAAAGCCGGGGGAGAAAGACTTTTGCAGCAGGATTTCCTTTGAATTCCTATGCATTTAACTGACCGTTTTTTTCTTCCAGGCAGTCTATTTTTTTGTTCTTTCGCACGCCAGAACCAGCCATGATTCCAATGATAAGTGTATTCATTGTATTTCATACGTTCGGCAATGATGAAATTTTCCCAAAGTACCCCGGTATCGGTACGGCTTTCAGTTTGCCGGAAATCGTGAATCAATGTATGCGAACATCATTGTCGAAAAAATAAATCTTTTTACTTTGTTTTCGTTCATTTCTGAGATTTCTGTTAAAAGAGGGCAGGCGAAAAATAACATAGCATTGTTCCTGCAAAAGAATATATTTTTCTACCGTCTCAGAATCTGTTCTGCAAAGCTGGCCCAATTCATGATATGATATCAGATTCCCCACACGATATGCCAGTACTTGTAATAAAAGGCGTTTTTCTTCAAGCAAACCGTGGTGATTCACCATCTCTCCGAATGAAAAAGGATACATACAGTATTTTGGCTTTACCGGAAAAGGATCAGCATTCTTTCCTACAGATCTTCATTAATTTACATCAGGCTTCCGACGAAATGCAAAGCATTAGAAGATTCCCTGCCTTTGGAAGGATATAGTCTTATTCTTTCCCCTTTATCTTACAGCTAATTTTTACAAAAAATTTATCAAAAAGAAAGGAATAATTGGGATAACTTTAAATTTAGTTCTATTTTTGAATCACTGTATCTTTATTTCATATAGGAAACATCTTTAAAGCCGGAAGATGAAGGAATAACAAACGTATAAATTAAAATGAAAGAACTAACGCGGGCAGAAGAACAGATTATGCAAGTCTTATGGGACTTGAAAAAAGCTTTTGTAAAAGAAATTCTGGATAAATTGCCTGACCCTAAACCAGCGTACAACACAGTTTCTACGATTGTCCGCATTTTACAGGACAAAGGTTTTGTCAGTCATGAAGTCTTCGGGAAAAGCCATCGCTATTTTCCCCTTATAGATAAAGAAACATACACTCACAAATTTTTGCGGAATTTTGTAGGTAACTATTTTGATAACTCTTTTTCCCGGATGATTTCTTTTTTTGCAAAAAAAGAAGATATTGATTTACAGGAATTAGACGAGATTTTGCAAAATATCAAAGATCATCCACAAGACTAATCCCTTCGTATGGCATTTATTTCCTATATCGTCAAATCGGAAATTATTCTGTTTTTCTTATGGGCTTATTATGAATTAGTATTGAAGAAACAAACTGCTTTTCAACTCAACAGGATTTATCTGCTGGGAGCATTATTATTCGCAGTAGGAATACCTTTTATACACCTTTCTTACCCATTTCTTAATAAAGTTCCTCCCATTTATTTCCTTTCTTATCCGTCAATAAATGTTTTAGAAGAAGGCGGGATAAACGAAACTTCTCCTACTGCCCTCTTGTCCGGCCCTGTCTTCTTCCGTTATTTATTTTATTTTTATTTATGCGGAGTCATCGTTTTCTCTATCCGCTATCTAAATTTTTGGGTTCAGATTTTTAAGTTTTCTTCTCTTTTACCCCATAAAAAAATTCAGGGTTTATATATTTATTTGCTTCCCGAATCCGTTCCGGCCTTCTCTCTTTTTCACCATTTATTTTTTAATCCCCAAGGATTAGATAAAAAAAGTAAATTGAAAATTATCGAACATGAAAAAGTCCATATCCGGCAATTACACAGTCTGGATATACAAATAAGCGAAATCATTTGTATGCTGAACTGGTTCAATCCTTTCGTCTGGATTTTCAAACAACTTATTCTACAAAATCATGAATACCTGGCCGACCAGAAAGTAGTACAACAATTCCAAACCTCCAGCTATCTGCAATTACTTGTATCCCAAACCCTAAAAGGCAAAGCACCCTTCCGGAACTATTTTTCCTGTTCAAATTTAAAAAGAAGAGTACAAATGATCACACAGGCTAACTCTCACAGATACAAACTTTTTAGTTATGTCCTGTCTATTTTTCTCGGCGGGATTTTATTTTTCGGTTCGACTTCCCTTGTCATAGGGAGAGCGGAATCCGGTCCGCTTTCTGCCGTCCCGTTTACAGAAAATCAACTATTTTCAACCTCGTTTCCGATAGAAGAGAATACTATAGGGCCTGTTTCCCTGATCAAAATGATACGGAATGGGTTAACAGAAAGTCTCTCCTTATCCACCCCTGCTTATTCCCAGCTTATTCCCACACAATCTTCAGACATATCTTTATCAAAAGAAAAAATGCCGCAATTCGGAGAAGATATTATCCAATGGATAAATGCCCGCATCCAATACCCGGAGGCAGCACAAACAATGGGTTTGAAGGGCAAAGTATACGTCCATTTTATCATAGATGAAAATGGGGAAGTCAAAGACGTAACTTTAGTCCGTAAAAGTCCTTATGAGATTTTTAATACGGAAGCTCTCCGCGTCATAAAATCGATGCCGAAATGGAAAAGTCCCGGAAAAGTAAATGGCAAACCTGTACATGTATCTTATACGATACCCATTAACTTTATCTGACACATTCAAACATCCTTAGGGAAAAGGATAAAACAAATTTTCCATTGTGAAAAAAATTTCTATCTTTGTTTTGTTTGACAAAGAAATCCGTTTCTTTTAAAATCATTCTTTTAGATTCTTATTTTAAGGACGTTAAAATTTGTAAGATATCAATTTATAATCATCAACAAAACAAATATATGAACGAGGAAGTAAAATTATTCATGGATGATGCCAAAGAACAAATGGAAAATGCATTAAATCATCTGGAAAATGAACTGGCTAAGATCAGAGCCGGCAGAGCTAATCCCAAAATCCTGAACGATGTGTTAGTCGAATATTACGGTACTCCTACTCCTTTAGCTCAGGTAGCCAATATTACTTCGCCCGATCCCCGGACCATCACTGTACAACCCTGGGAAAGACAAATGATCAATCCTATTGAAAAAGCCATCCGGAATGCTAATCTTGGTTTTAATCCGGATAATAACGGTGAACTGATTCGTATCAATGTTCCGCCTTTAACGGAAGAACGCAGGAAAGATTTGGTAAAACAATCCCGTACTATTGGAGAAACAGCTAAAGTGAGTATACGGAACGCCCGCCGGGACGCCATCGACCAATTCAAAAAAATGACGAAAGAAGGATTACCGGAAGACGCTGCCAAAGATGCTGAAACAGACGTACAAAAATTAACCGATACTTACAGTAAGAAAATCGAAGACATGCTCTCGACAAAAGAAAAAGACATTATGACAATCTAGTTTTCTGATTTTTTTAAAAGTCTATTCGTTTCAACAAATGAAAACAGAATTTCTGAAGGATCCGGATCTTGGTAGCCCGGATCCTATTTTTATTTCTGATAAATTTGATTGGCTTTTTCCAAATCAGCAGGTGTATCAATGCCTAGAGATTCGTGTCCGGTTATTTTTACAGCTATATTATAACCGTTCTCCAACCATCTTAATTGTTCCAGAGATTCCGCTTTTTCCAATTTACCGGGGGCTAAGTCCGTAATCTCTTTCAATATTTCCGGACGGTAAGCATACATGCCGATATGTTTATAAAAATCGACTTCCGTCAACCAATTTTGCTTCTCGGTTCCTCTACAATAGGGGATAGGAGAACGCGAAAAAAACAAGGCTTTCCCGAAAGCAGAAAACACCACCTTTACCTTATTCGGATCAAAAATATCTGCACTGGTCTCAAATCGTTTTGCCAATGTCGCTATCTGTACTTCCGGATTTTCAAAACAGTCTGCCAACGCCTGAATCTGCTCTGGCTGTATAAAAGGTTCATCTCCCTGAATATTGATAACTACGTCATACGGGCATTTCTTCCCTTCCGTAATTTTACAGTAAGCTTCAAAACAGCGGTCTGTACCGCTTCGATGAGTAGCAGCCGTCATGACAGCCTTTCCACCTAAAGCAACAACTTTATTATATATGCGTTCGTCATCTGTTGCCACATATACATCAGTACTCACCGCTACTGCCTTTTCAACGACATGTTGTATAACCGGTTTCCCCCCGATTTCAGCAAGGGGTTTACCGGGGAAACGTGTAGAAGCATAACGGGCCGGAATAATAATCAACATTTTCATAGTCGTTATTTCTGAATTTCTTTCGATTCGCGTACTTCCTTTTTAACCATCTGACATTTGCCATCGAAAAAAACACCTTGTTCTACAGACAAAACAGCGGAGACAATATTACCGACAATCCGGGCCGGGGCTTTCAATGTCACCGCAGCTTCTGCGTTTATATTTCCCATCACTACGCCCATCACATCGATATTCGTACATTCAATATCTCCTTCTATTTTTGCAGTATTTCCCACTACTAATCTGCCGGTAGTATGGACTTTTCCTTTAATGCTTCCATCAATCCGGATATCATTTTTAGTTTTAATATCTCCTACAATACTTGTACCTTCACAAATCAGATTTACAGCATTACTGTTTGGTTCTTTCCCCATATTTCTCTATTTTTTAGTTCACATTCCCTCTTTTTAACTTTACGAACAGTTTTATCCTTTCCGCTGCAGCTTTCCTATCCTCAGGACCTTGTAAATCCCGTTTTTCCAGGAACTTATTCTCACTGTCCTATCGGATTTACTACCGTTTCCTGTCCTGCAATTTCAATCCCTTTTCAATAATTGTCTGTGGATGCAAAAGCAAACAAGAAGTTATCAAATACCCCTTTATCACAGCACTCTCTTTTAAACAAGCCTTCCCAATAACCTGTACATTCCCTGTAATCAGACCCGCAGAAAACAAATTAGCACAATAAACATTCCCCTCTATCTTTGCCCCCGCAGGGAGGAATAAAGTAGCTTTACAGTGAATATTCCCTGTCAATGTACCTCTTAAACAGACATCTTTTTCTGCAAAAATATCTCCTTTTACAACCGTTTCCCCGAGGATCGATGAACCCTCATTCCCTATACTAAAATCCATTTGACTCATTTCTACCTCAAAAATTAAATACGAATTAACTAAAAAACCCCTGCAAATCCAAATAATTAATTTAAAGATTTACATTCCGCCCAAATAGGTGACAGGGGGACGGTTCTTTTGTCACTCTTTTCACTAAATTTAATCCGCCCCTAAACAGTAAATATTTTAAGGAATGCATCTTTAAAACCTATACATAAAAAAATACAGAATCAAAAATGATCCTGTATTTATACCGTTTTATAAATATCGTTTTACGGATTTATCCCTTTTTGGGGAATCAGCCTTACCTTTTTCCAATCTCCTTAAAAAAAACAATAATATAAAATATTCCTGTTAATTTTTAAGTCTACCGGCTTATTCACTATTTTTTATCATCTTTTAAAAAAGGCAAACACGATCCCCGAAATTATAATTCATTTTGACCGGTTACTTATCATAAGCCCATTTCAGATAGATAGATCCCCAGGTAAATCCGGCACCGAAAGCCGATAAAATCAAATTATCGCCTTTATGTAATTGATTTTCCCATTCATAAAGACAAAGAGGAATAGTTGCCGATGTAGTATTTCCAAACTTATGAATATTAATCATCACTTTCGAAGGATCCAGTCCCATGCGGTGAGCTGTAGCATCAATAATTCTCAGATTAGCCTGATGAGGCACCAACCAGGAAATATCTTCTGCTGTCAGATGATTTTTTTCCATAATTTCCGCTGATACATCTGCCATTTTCGACACAGCATGTTTAAATACATATTGTCCGTCCTGATAGATAAAATGTTCCCGGTTCGTAACCGTTTCGATAGAGGGTGGATTTAAAGATCCTCCTGCTTTCATAAACAAATGGGAACGTCCGCTTCCGTCAGAGCGGAGAATATGGTCCATCACTCCTAAATTCTCGTCAGAAGGTTCCAATAAAACTGCAGCAGCGGCGTCTCCGAACAAAGGACAAGTTTTACGGTCTGTATAATCGGTAATTACAGACATTTTCTCCGCTCCTACAAAAATCACTTTTTTATACCGGCCTCCTTCTACAAACTGGGATGCGGTCACTAAGCCATAAATAAAGCCTGAGCAACCAGCATTTAAATCAAATCCAAAAGCATTTTTTATACCCGCCATATCAGCTATTATCTGGGCATTTGCCGGGAAATGCATATCTGGGGTGACTGTAGCACATATCAGCAAATCCACTTCATCCGGACTTGTACCTGTTTTTTGCAATAAATCTTCTATCGCTTTACTTCCCAGATAAGCACTGCCTTTGTCCTTATCTTTCAAAATATGCCTTTCTTTGATTCCGACCCTGGTCATAATCCACTCATCGGTAGTATCCACCATCCGACTTAACTCATTATTATCCAAAATATAGTCGGGATAATAGGCTCCCACTCCTGTTATTATTGCTTTTGGCCTTTCCATAAATTTACTTTGACTTTTGACATCTTATTTCCAGAGAACGTAAAACGTCAGATTCCAATTCTCTAAATCAACGATTTTATTACATCAACGGATTTGGTGTAAACAGACATAGCCTCCTACACTATAGGAGGCTTTGTTATCATAAAACAATCCCGTATAGCGTAAAATTATGCAACTACTGATTTTTCAATAGCCAATTTACCTCTGTAATATCCGCATTCCGGACATACGGTATGATACTGTACAGCAGCACCACAATTTGAACACTTGGCAACTACTTTTACAGTAAGTGCATCATGAGTTCTTCTCTTATTTCTTCTCTGCTTAGAGATTTTGCGTTTAGGATGTGCCATTTCTCTTCTTTATTTAGTTATTAATTAATTTTTTCAACTCATCCCACCTTGGATCGGCAGGCTTTTCCTTTTCATCCGTAATATATTCATCCAATACTTTTTCCATCTCTGCGTCACAATGACCTTCCTGGTGCACAACCCGCATCGGATAATTCAGCATATAGATTTCGTAAAGGTAAGAACTTAAATCTAAAAAATCGTCTTCCGGAGCCAGGATAATAAAATCGTCTTCATTATCTGCTTCTCTGCTCCCTTGCTTCACATATAAATTCAGTTCTCCTTTTATCTGAAGATCGAAAATTTCCAAACATCTGTCACAAGTTGCTTTTACACTCCCTTCGATTTTCATATTTACTTCCATCAAAAGCGAACTTTTGATGATTGTCACCATAGCTTCTAACCTTCCCTTTGTGCCTTTTGTCGCTTCAAAACAATTGAAAAAAACATCATCCAACACAAAATGAAAGATATGTTGCCCCTCTCCTAAGCTCCTGTGAGCTACCTTATATTCTTTCAATTTATCCACAATTCTTGAAGTAAAACGGCGCAAAGATAGTACAAAAAGTAGAAAGAGAAAAGAAAAAGAAAAAAGAAATCAGTGTACAAAAAAACCTTCACTGATTACAGAGATAAGTTTTTCCTGAAACTATTTGATTACAAGAATATTTTATGTATTTTTGTCCCTCATTTTGAAGTGGTCTGTGCTTTAAACTGTAAGGCTGAACCTTAGCCATTTCCCTTACAGGCACATTCCGGAATGAAAAAGTTAGTAAGTCTGCCCGACTACCGCGTTTCTTTTAATTCTGTGAAATGCAAGGACATATCGCTTCAGAAAGCAAACAGATGTATAATTTAAATTAAAAAAGAAGTGGATCAAATCAGTTACAAAACGACTTACGTCAACAAAGCCACAGTCAAAAAAGAATGGGTTTTGATTGACGCAGAAAATGAAGTTTTGGGACGTCTTGCCGCTAAAGTTGCGAAACTATTGAGAGGCAAATACAAACCGTCCTACACACCTCACGTAGACTGCGGAGATAACATTGTCATTATCAATGCAGAAAAAATTGTATTGAGCGGTAACAAATTAACCGACAAACAGTACACCCGTCACACCGGATATCCCGGCGGGCAAAGACACACAACACCGGCAGCTGTATTAGCCAGTCATCCGGAAAGAGTGATTGAACATGCCGTAAAAGGAATGCTTCCTAAAAGTCGTCTCGGGAGAGCCGTCATGAAAAACCTTTATGTTTATGCTGGTACAGAGCATGCTCAGCAAGCTCAGCAACCGAAAAAAATCGATTTAAACACACTTAAATAATAAGGTATGGAAGTAATTAACGCAATTGGTAGAAGAAAAGCAGCAGTAGCTCGCGTTTATGTAAATGAAGGAAAGGGTAATATCACGATCAACAAAAGAAGTCTGGAAGAATACTTTCCATTACCTACACTTCAGTATATTGTAAAACAGCCTTTGGAACTATTGGGTGTAAACGGCCAATATGACATCCGGGTAAACCTGGACGGAGGCGGTTTTAAAGGGCAGGCAGAAGCATTGCGCTTAGGCATTGCCAGAGCCTTGGTTGAAATTAATGCAGAGAATAAATCTCAGTTGAGGACAGCAGGATTTCTGACCCGTGATCCACGAGAAGTGGAACGTAAGAAACCGGGACGTCCGAAAGCTCGTAAGAGATTCCAGTTCTCTAAACGTTAATAGCAGTTTAGTATCTAAATTGACGGGACTTCTTCTCAGGACTACCCGGCAATTGCTAAAATTAAGAATGTAAACTTTTAAAAAATTAGTATGTCTACAAATTTTGATGAATTATTAAATGCAGGTTGTCACTTTGGACACCTCACCCGTAAATGGAATCCTAAAATGGCTCCGTATATTTTTATGGAGCGGAATGATATCCACATCATTGACCTGAATAAAACAGCGATTATGTTGGATAAAGCTGCGGCAGCTTTAAAACAAATTGCTAAATCAGGAAGAAAAATTCTGTTTGTTGCAACAAAGAAACAGGCTAAGGACATTGTTGCAGAAAAAATCTCCAATATTAACATGCCTTATGTGACAGAAAGATGGCCGGGCGGAATGCTGACTAACTTTCCTACGATCCGGAAGGCTGTGAAAAAAATGACGACCATCGATAAGATGGAAAAAGACGGAACTTTCGATCACCTGTCTAAAAGAGAAAAGCTTCAGATTGCCCGTCAACGTGCAAAATTGGACAAGAACTTAGGAAGTATTGCTGATTTGACCCGTCTTCCTGCCGCTCTTTTTGTGGTAGATGTCATGAAAGAATACATTGCTGTTAAAGAGGCCAATACCTTGGGTATTCCGGTATTTGCCATGGTAGACACCAATTCTAACCCGGATAACATCAATTTTGTTATTCCGTGTAACGATGATGCTTCTACTTCTATCTCCCTGATTATCGACAAAGTAGCCGAAGCGATTAAGGAAGGATTGAACGAGCGGAAAGCTGAAAGAGAAAAAGAAGGGGATAAAAAACCTGCAGTAAAAAAATCAGAAAAGGTAAGTGCAGAAGAAGAGGAAGAAGAAGTTGTAGCAGAAGAAAAGAGTGAAACAGCTGAAGAAGCTACTGAAGAATAAACTATTTACGATTTGAGATTTCAGATTACAGTGATAATCCAATCAAAAGTCAAAAACTCAAAAACGTATTAAAATGGAAATAAAAGCAGCTGATGTGATGAAGTTGCGTCACGCAACAAATGCAGGGATGATGGATTGTAAGCATGCTCTTCAGGAAGCTGAAGGCGATTTCGACAAAGCAGTTGATATCATCCGCAAAAAAGGCCTTATCGTTGCCAGCAAACGAGCTGACAGAGAAGCAAAAGAAGGTTGTGTCCTGGCAGCAGTTGATGGGAAAAAAGGTGTTTTAGTAAGTTTGAATTGTGAAACAGACTTCGTTGCTAAAAACGAAAACTTTATCAATTTTACAAAACAAATTCTGAACACCGCATTGGAAAATATGCCGGCTGATTTAAACAGCTTACTGGCATTAAAAATAGATGGCAGAAGTATTGCAGACCAAATAGCAGAACAAACCGGTGTTATCGGAGAAAAACTGGAATTGAGTTTTTACGGAAAATTGGAAGCCGAAGACACTGTAGCTTATATCCATCCGGGAAATAAGCTGGCAACTATCGTAGGTTTCAACAAACCGGCTGAGTTGCAAGTGAAAAAAGACGTAGCTATGCAAGCTGCCGCTATGGCTCCTATTGCTATCGACAAAAACGGTGTTCCTGAAAGCGTAATCGCTCATGAACTGGAAATCGGTAAAGAAAAAGCCCGTGAAGAAGGTAAACCGGAAAATATGCTGGAAAAAATCGCTCAAGGCCGCTTGAATAAATTTTTCCAGGAATCTACTTTACTGAATCAGGCTTTTATCAAAGATGCCAAACAAACTGTAAAAGCTTACATGCAAAGCCAGGACAAAGACCTGACTGTTACAAGTTTTGTAAGATATACTTTGAACGACTAAAGTTAGACATCAGTATAACAAAAGAAAAAGCACCTCTTGCGGGGTGCTTTTTCTTTTGCTATATTTTTTACTCAGCTTTTTCCACTTTTGTTACATAACGTACAAACAGATCGGAATACCAACGGGTTCCTTTCGGCCGGTGGTTATCGTCATAAACATCTATTTGCTTTAATTTTAACTGATTTTTCACTTCTGCATCAAAAGTAATTACCGCCGGAGCTTTGGAAACCAATACAAACGGAATACGCTGTTTCACAACAGTGTCATTACTTAAATCCAAAGGTAAAATACGCCTTCCCGCTTCATACACCAATTCTATCCTCAATTCCTCTCCTACAGGATAATAAAAAGGCAATGCCTGTAATTCCCCGGCTTCACGTACTCCCCTTATACTTTTCATCTCTCGGTTATTAAACAAATTAGCAATGGAAGGCATCAAACTGGTTTCTACAATAAAGAAAAGAAACACTACTCCCCATAAAAAAGACAAAGGACGTACTTTCCAAGCTGAAAGAATTAAAAACCACAATGCCCAGACAAAAAGTAAAGATACTACGACAAATAAAGCCGTACTCATTAAACCCTTAGAATAAAACAAAACATATACAGCTACCGGCAAAGCAATCACGGCCAAACAGACTATAAATGCATTGGTTTTAAAAATTACTTTATCACCGGCAGATAATAAATGCATCCGGATTTTTTCAATCCAAAAATAGAATAAATGGGCTACCACCATAGCCCCCGGAATCAAAATCGGCAACAAATAACGACTTTTCTTTTCCGGCAAAAGAGACAACAAAATCAAGACAGCCAAGGTCCAGCTTACCGTAAGTGTATATTCTTTTTTTAAGCGTATCCGCCGCTTCCAATAAGGCCAGATTAAAGCAGTCAATAAAAACAAAGACCAAATACCCGATTCCAGAAAAAATTTCCAATAATAATACCAAGGCCGTACATTGTGCTGCAACCAGGCAGTACTCTCTTTATTGGCAATATAAAGCGCCATATCCTTATGATACAAGTATAAATAAGCGGGCCACCAAAGGCTGATGACTAAACAAATGAGTACCATCACCAAAACAGGGCCTCCTTTTTTCCGGACAACAGGCCGGTAAATAATAAAATAGGAAAGTAAAAAAGGGAGGAGTAAAGCATAAAAAGATACAGGGCCTTTCCCCAAAAAAGAAAGTCCCATAAAAATACCTGCACCGATAAAATCTTTCCACCGACTACCTTCCTCTTCAAAGCCCCGAAATAAAAAATAAATGGCTCCCAGCATAAAACTATGACAATAGATATCCCAGGTTGCTGTCCGCCCCATAAGAATAATATTGACAGAAGTACACAAGACCAATGCTGCCATCAAACCGTAAAGCCGGCTACGGGTAAGCTTTACGGATAAGAAATATAAAAAAAAGACAAGTAAGGTAGCCATAATCCCCGCCGCTGTCCGTTGTAAAATAATATTACCGGGAGAGATCCATTCGACAACAGCAGCCACCCATGTAGGTAAAGGCGGTTTTTCCAGCCTTAATTCTCCATTCATCGTCGGCACTAACCAATTATCATATTCCACCATTTCACGGGCTGTAACTAAATTCCGGGATTCCATAATATCCGGATAAATGACCGGATTATGAATAAAGAAAGTAAAAAAACAAACAATCCCTAAAAACAAAAAATGAAAACCCTTTTTGTTAAACATACTCAATGCCTTATAAATTTTTCATTCACAGTTTCTATTCTTCCCGATAGAAAAAACAAAAGTATAAAAAATCTGTAGTGCTACAAATAATTATTTTGAAGCCTCAAAAGCCTTCAAGGAAAACAGTCTGTCGTACCGTAAAATTAATCCCTCTTCCTGCCCCATGAACTACAATAGGCCCATGAAGCATTTCAGGTCATTATTTTGTAACATTTAGGCGATGGTTTCGTTAGTCATTTACATGGATTATCACCGGAGAGAGCAATCAAAGATACAGAGATAAAATAAATTCATTAAAAACGGAGTAAACCTGAGGAGCGATAATACTGATTCCTGATATTTTGCTACCGAACGATCTCCTTACTCAAATTCGATGCGAAAGGAATGAAGAAAATTTCGAAATATATTTTACTGATTATTATATTTTTACCATTACTTTATTTCAGAGATTTCACTCCGAATAATGAACTTAAATATTTGAGTATTGCTGACGAAGCATTAAAATCAGGAACTTATTTAACCTTCACGCATGAAGGTACGATTTATGCGGACAAACCTCCTTTGTATTTCTGGCTGATCATGCTTTGCAAACAGTTACTAGGTTATCACAGTATGCTGCTTCTCAGCTTATTCTCTTTTATACCGGCACTTTTTATATTATACACTATGGAGAAATGGCTATCTTCCTATGTTCCTCAAAATTATCTGCTTACGTTCAGTTTAATGCTTATCACAACCGGATTATTTGCAGGTTCTGCTATTGTTCTCCGTATGGATATGCTGATGGCTCTATTTATCCTTCTTTCCCTGTATACTTTTTACCGTATGTATACCGGACATGCGGGTAAAGGAGCAAAAGTACTTTTACCTCTTTATATCTTCTTAGCATTATTTACCAAAGGTCCCCTCGGGTTAATCATACCTATCCTTTCCATTTTAGCTTATTTATTATTTCAAAAAGAAGGAAAAACTTTTTTCAGATACTTTGGCTTTTTCCAATGGTCTATTCTTTTAGGGATGTGCAGTTTATGGTTTTTAGGAGTATATTGGGAAGGCGGGTCTGCCTATCTTTACAATCTTATTTTTCACCAGACATTAGACCGGGCAATGGACTCTTTTCATCACAAAGAACCATTTTATTATTATTTTACCACCATTTGGTATGCTCTGGCCCCCTGGTCACTGCTTTATATCTTTGTTCCGCTTATAGCTCTTTGGAAAAAACAAGTGAAAAGCAGTATCGAAAAATTTTTTCTAATTATTATCGTTGTAAATTTTTTCCTCCTTTCCCTGTTTAGTAGCAAACTGGATATTTATCTCTTACCTATATTTCCTTTCTTTGCCGGATTAACGATTTTATTGTTAAAACGTTTTCTTGAACAGTCTGTCGCCTTTACTATTGCCATACCGGCTATCCTTATAGCTCTTTTCCTTCCGGTATCCTATTTTTTTATTTCACGAACAGAATGGAGCTATCCGTTTTCCTTACAGATTGCCGTATTCTTATTATCAGCTGCTGCTGTCCTGTCTTTGGGTTATCTTTACCGGAAGAATCTACAACAGGCTATCAGAAGTCTGGCAGGAGGAATTTTTATAGTTATTTTTATCGGAGGATTTTATATGCCGAACTTAAATCCTTATATCGGATTCCGGGAAGTATGTCAGGAAGCAGCAGAAATTGCAAACCAGCAGAAAATCGAGCATTACTATTATTACAATTTCCGCAGCGGAGAAAATATGGATATTTACCTGAATACAGAAGTAAAAAAAATAAAAATTCAGGAAATCCAGGAAACGGCGCAGAAAGAGGATTTTATTCTATTTCTCCGGAATAAAGACATACGCCGCGACCCAGCATTACCCCTTCTGCTTCCCAAAGACTATACCGTAGATTGCGGCAATTACCGTATTGTACTTTTCCGTAAGTCCCAGAAAGAAAAATCTTCCTAAAAAAAGGTGCCTAAAAAAAGTCTTCAGGCACCTTTCGTTTCTAAAAGATAAAAATCAATACATTTGAGTAATATCCCAGACAAAAGCCCGGATACCGTTTTCTTTATTCACATTATCTAATTTCTCCACATACTTTAGTATCAAAGGGACCATATCTTCTTCTACTATTGTCATAGTAGCAGAGTTCATTTCCGGCCAGGTATGAGACCCCATCCGTGGTTCTCCCGTTACAGTCCCAGCTCCGTTCACCAAAGGCCATTGTGTAAAGCCTTTGATCTGAAGCTGATCCAATATGTAAGCTACACGTTCTGTAAGGGCCTGATTATATACAATAAATACTGCTTTCATATATTTAATAATTTTCATTTCAGGAATATTATAGAATGCATTTTATCTCCTTTCTATAACTCTTTCCTGACAGCGTTTTTCACCTAAGTTTTCACAATTCAAGATTCCAGAAATCTGAAATGCAGAAACATTTACATTTCTGCATTTCATTTATTATTTTACTTTTTTAGGAAGATCCCTCTCTGCATCAAAATCATTCATAAATTTAAATTCCTTGCTGAAAGCTTTCTTTTTATTCCGGCTTCCACTCTTATCCATACTTGCATATACCACCGGTACAATCAGCAAAGTAATAACAGTAGAAAATATCATACCTCCGATTACAGCTATACCCATCGGACGCCAGGTCTCTGAACCTTCTCCCACGCTCAACGCCATAGGTACCATACCTAAAATTGTGGTTAAAGAAGTCATCAAAACCGGACGTAAACGAGAACGGCAAGCCTGTGCAATAGCATCGTAAAGCCTTACACCGCGCTCCCTCATCAAATTGATAAAGTCTATCAACACAATACCATTCTTTGTAACGATACCAATCAACATAATTGCACCCAAGGCAGCAATCACGCTCAATGTAGTATGTGTCATCAATAAAGCCAGAATAACTCCGGAAAACGCGAAGGGAATGGATAACATAATGATAAACGGCATTTTAAACGATTCAAACTGAGCCGCCATCACAATATATACCAGCATCAGCGAAAGTAACAATAACATTAACAAAGAACTGAACGATTCCTGCTGATCTTCGTATCCTCCTCCAATATACAATGTTACTTCCTGAGGCACGTCTTCCAAATTATCGATTAACTGTTGAGCAGCTCCGGCAATTTCTCCCATAGCGACACCAGCCTTGGGACTGATAGACACTTTCAGCATCCGCTGTTTACTCTTGCGTTCAATATTGGGTGGAGAATAATATTCCTTGATTTCTCCTAATTCTTTCAGACGTACTTTTTCGCCTTTATTGTCGGTAATCAAAATATTTTCCAGTTCAGTCAAAGAAGAACGGTATTTTTCTTCAAAGCGGACAATAATATCATATTCTTCCCCGTCTTCTTTGAATTTACTATTCCGATAGCCATAAATCCGGTTTCTCAAAGCGTTCCCGACTTCGGTCGTCGTTAAACCATGACGGGCTAACTTGTCCCGATCCAGATACACCCGCATTTCCGGCTTATCATTATCTCGGCTAATCTTAATGTCTTCAGCTCCCGGAATCTGACGTGCTTTATTTGCAATTTCATTTGCCAAACGACTTGTCATATCGAAGTCGTGACCCATAATTTCTATATCTACCGTATTACTGGTCATAGAATTACTGGAAGTAGATACCGTATATTCCAGAATATCGGGAAAACGTTTCAGGATATCCCGCAATTGGTCGGCAATTATAAAAATATCCCGGTCTCTTTCTTTTACATCTTTCACCCTTACCCGCATATTCAGAATGTTATTACCGGTAGAGTTCATCATAGAAGCAAAAGAAGCTTCTTCTTCACTACCATAAGAAAGATTGATAATGGTTATTTCGGGGATCTCTGTCCGCATGACCGAATCGATCTCCAAAGCAACCCGTTTTGTCTCCTCTACCCGCTGTCCTGTCTGCATTTTTACATATATACTCATAGATCCCTGGTCGTTCTGAGGCATAAAGTCTGTCTTGATATACCGCATCATACTACAAGAACCGACAAATATTCCCAGCATCACTGATATGACAAATATTTTATGTGTAAGTGCCCAGCGTATTAACCGTTCATACCAGGAATCCAGTTTGTCTAATGTACGTGTTACAAATACATAAAAACTAAACTTTCCGTCATTTTTTAATTCCTGGATTTTCAGCAACTGCGAACACAACATAGGAGTTAAAGAAATAGCCGTAATAGTAGAAGTACATACAGTGATACATACAATCCATCCCAACTGCTTGAATAAGATACCTGTCATCCCGGTTACCAGAGTCAGAGGGAAAAATACAGCTACTGTTACCAGAGTCGTTACAATTACGGACAGCCATACCTCATTGGTACCGTATTTAGCAGCTTCCCGCGGACGACTTCCCCGGTCGATATGTTTCGTCACATTTTCCAGCACCACAATGGCATCGTCCACCACCATACCGATTGCAATGGAAAGCGATGAAAGGGAAATAACATTTAATGATTCCCCGGTAGTAAACAAATAAATAAATGCCACAATCAACGAAATCGGTATTGTCAAAGCGATAATAAACGTAGCCCGCCAGCGCCCCAAGAAGAGGAATACAACCAATACCACAAAGATCAAAGCATACATCAAAGTGTCCTGCAGATTATTGATGGATTTCACAATAAAATCAGAATTATCTACAATAATCTCGAAATTAATATCGGTAGGCAAATCTTTTTGTGCAGCAGCCAATTCTTTTTTCACTTGTTCTGCAATCTGTACCGCATTGGCATCCGTCTGCTTGGTGATCAGCAATACACCTCCCCTTCCCCGGTTGATAGACTGCTCCAGCGTAATATCCTTTAACGTATCCCGTACTTTCGCAATATCGCTTAAATAAATGGTTTTATCGTTTTGAGTGCCTAATACGATATCTTTGATCTGATCGCTTTCATCAAATTCACCTTCCACCCGAAGCGTATAATCGGACAATCCCATTTTTACATTTCCAGAAGGCACATCCTTATTTTCAGCTAAAATTTTATTTCCAACCTGTTCCAGTGTCAGATTATAAGCATCCATCCGATTCGGATCGACTTCCACATATACAACCCGTTCCGGTGCCCCGGCTAATGTAACTGAAGCTACCCCATCCACCCGGTTCAGACGAGTCACCAGCTTATCGTCCAGAATCTTATTCAAACCCGGGTATGACTGCTCAGCTGTCACAGCATAAATCAAAATAGGCATCATAGACGTATTGAAACGCATAATGGTCGGGCGATCAATATCATCGGGCAAATTAGTCATCGACTTATCGACAGCATCCCGCACATCATTAGATGCTTCGTCCAAGTTGGCTTCCCACTCAAACTCCAGTGAAATGACAGCCAGATTATCATAGGAAGTAGAAGTCAATTCTTTCAGGTCATCTACAGAGTTTAACTGATCTTCCAATATCTTTGTCACATTCTCCTCAATATCCGCTGCATTTGCTCCCGGATAAGTAGCCATTACCGTAATATAAGGCGGATCCATCTTAGGGTACTGATCTACAGGCAGCTGCATATAGGAGAACACTCCAAGCACCAGTATAGCCAAAAAAACCATTAAGGTAGAAATAGGCTTATTTACCGCTGTATTATATATACTCATGTTTTTGTATTAAAATTTAAAATTAAAGATTATTCCTTCTATTCAACAATAGAAAGTAAACTACCATCGACAAGCCGGCCCTGTCCTACAACGACCAATTCATCACCTTCCCGGATCTCATCACTGATTACTTCCACCTGATCTTCAAAACGCCTTCCCAATGTAACTTCAACCCGCTTGGCTTTTCCATCCTTATTCAAAAATACGTACCGGTTATTCGCTCCCTGCAATTTCAATACAGCTAAAGCAGGAGCAACGACTGTTTCAGTCTGGCCGATAAAGAAATTTATTGTCCCGTACATTCCCGGACGAAGAGCTTCATCCTTATTCGGGATTTTTACTTCAACCGTAAAAGTACGGGAAGAAGGATCTATGGTTGGATACACAATACTGACAGTCCCCTCAAAAGTACGATCAGGAAAAATATTACTCTTTAATTCCACTTTCGTACCTTTTTTTACTGAAAGAAAATATTGTTCCGAAAGATTTACATAAGCCTTCAAAGGATTGATTTTTTCAATAGCTATAATTGAAGGTTTTGCAGCTCCTCCGGTAGCAACCCCTGTATAGAGTTCCCCATTCTCAAAATATTTTCCGGTAACAATTCCGTCAAAAGGGGCCAACATTTTGGTATTCTCATTTAAGAAATCAAAATTGGATTTAGCAACCTCATAATTTGTCACTGCAGCATCATAAGCTTGTTTAGAAATACTCCCGGTCTCATTCAACTTGACTGCCCGGTTATATTCCGTCTCTAAATTTTTTAACTGTACCTCTGCCTGACGTAAATTCGTAGGGTCCATTTCCACCAACAATTGTCCTTTTTTAATCCGGTCCCCCACTTCAACATATATTTTTCCAATACGCCCCGTTGCCGCAGGAGCATAATAAACCTGCTCATCCGCCTGCAATGTTGCAGTATAATCCAATGTTTTCGCAATATTCCGTTTCTCTAATTTCATTACTTTCACGGGGATAGTTTCTGCAGATTCCTGCTTTTGCATGTCTTTCTTTTTCGACGAACACCCCATCAGTAGCGCAATGGCCAATAGTGTAAAAATGATATTTCTTATCATAGTATTTATAATTAATATTTCTTTTAATAAGCCAGACTGTTATATAATCTCTCTAATTGCGTCTGAGCCTGTAGTAAGGTCAGGCAAGCATTGGTATAATTATTCTCTGCTTCCAGATAATTATTATTAGCCTGCGTCAGGTCCAAACTGGAAACAGCTCCATATTCATATTTTCTCTGAATATTCTCCAGTACCCGTTTGGCAACCTGAATATTTTCCTTCTGCAAATAATAGTTTTCAGTAGCATTTTTCAATTCATATTTATACTGTTTCTCATTTACATTCAACTGATCTTCCAACAAACTTTTATTGAGAGAGGTTTGTTCCAATTCTATTTTAGCCTGTTCCAACTGAGATTTACGTTGCAAACCCGAAAAAATAGGAATATCCATCGAAATCACAGCAGAATGTTTAGGACTCATATCAAAATCCGGCTTCAACAATTTATAATTATAAGAATAAGAACCGGAAATTGTCGGAGCAAAAGTCCATTTCTGCAGTCCTACCATCTTTTTACTCAGTTCTTCCTGAGTTTGCATCAATTGAAATTCCGGATTATTATTGATCTCAAATTCTTTGACAGCTAATTTAACATAATCTTCTTTCCCCAGAAAACTCTCCAAAGGATCTGTCAAGCGGATTGGATTCTCAGCCTGTAAACCCAATTGCAAACGTAAAAGATTATAATTCACTTCTACATTCCGATCGAGTGCCAGTAAATTATTTTTCAACTGACCGACATTGATCCGGATCTGATCAACGTCTGTAATCTCTACAGTACCAGCATTATACATATTTTTTGTATGCTGATAAATCTGATCCATATTCTCCAGATTCTGCTTGATAATATCCCGTAAACGCTCACTCACTAAAATCGCATAATACGTATTGAAGATATTCTCCTTAATATCCAATTCCGTAATGCCCACTTGCTGATTGGCAACCTGTTCAGCAATCTTACTGGTCTGTATACCCAATATCCACTGACCACTAAAAATCAGCTGTGAGAGGGTTGCTCCTACATTGGACTGATCTTTCATCTTAATAGCAGAACCCCCAAAGTCCATTTTATATCCGAAATTCGTACTATAATCCAAACTACCATTTATTTGAGGAAGTCCCTGGGAGACCGATTCCCGCACTTTCTGTTTATATAAATCGATATCTTTCCGGGAAATCTGCAATTGTTTATTATGCTCCACTGCATATTCTATCGCTTTCCGAAGCGATAATTCCTGTACCTCCTGAGCTCCCGCTAAAAAAGGTATCATAAAAACAACCATTACAACTAAAATAAATCTTTTCATTTCACCAATTTATGTTAATTACAAGCAAACGCAAAACTTTCAAAATTTATGACAAAATTTATGCCAAGTTCCGATAACCTCTTTCTTCTTACCTCATACACCTTCATTTTTTAATTTCTTTAAATTTTTTCTTCTTTCTTTATCTTTTCAAATTCCTTCCTTCCTTGCTCTGTAGACATTGACAAAATAAAATTATCCACAATAGTAGAAATCAATAAAGGAACAGGATAATCCGCTTCTAAGGGTCTTTCCAATTCCTCTAAAAAACTCAAGGATCTGTTCAAAAGAAAAATTTGTAATTCCAGATCCGCCTCTCCTCTAAAAAAACCTTCTTTTACTCCTACAGATAACACTCCTTTCAGAATAGATTTCATGATTTTATCTTTTTCCGCCCGGATTTTTTTATCTACCTCAGGATGATATTTTTTTAAATCAAAATAATTCGCAGGTATACGACTATTTAAATTTTCTAAAATATGCTTCTTCATATCGTATAGAAAAAGAACCGGTCCGATTTTCGAAACTTCTGCCGGAGTAGTTTTCTTTCGTATATATTCAAGACGATACCACATCACCTGTTCTACGACATCGTCTTTATTTTCAAAAATATGATACAGCGTTTTCTTCGATATTTTCAGATAGTTGCATATATCATCCATAGAAGTACTGCGTAAACCATAAGTCAGAAACAAATCTGAAATGTTCGCTAACAATTCTTCTTTGGAATAATTCATATTGTATCTCCTTTCTTAACTGAAATGAAACATTTTACATGTGGAAACGTTTTTATTTCTTTTCGTTTCCAGCGCGCAAAATTAAAGAAATTCAGGAATACTATATTATATAAAGTGTTAAAAATAGCTATTACTATAAAGAAAAATAATATATTACGGGTTTAAGATTTCATTTCGTAATAATGCCCGGGTATATAAATACTCAAAAAACAAGTATTCAAATCATTAATCCTCTTCCGGAAAAATCGATACTGTTCTAATAATCTGTCGGTTAATAGAGCCAAAATACCAACGAACGAGCCATTATTTGTATATTATCAAAAAAATAATCTGAGAATTACTCTCCCTTCTCATTTTTACCTGCAAATTCCAGAATTTTTATAATGAGTTTAATCCTGATCTGTTAGGAGCAAAAAGTCCTTTCACTTCATAAATATATTTTATTCTGAATTCCGGATTTACTAACGTTTTTTTTAATACGTTTGTTTTCCACCTTACATTCTGGATTTACTAACGTTTTTTATTTTAAATTTGCATCATGATTGATCAGGCGACCATACAAAAAATTTTCGATGCAGCAGACATCTATGAAGTTATTTCAGACTTCGTTCACCTCAAAAAAAGAGGTGTGAATTATGTAGGCTGTTGTCCTTTCCATAATGAAAAAACAGGTTCATTTACCGTATCTCCGGCCAAAGGTATTTATAAATGTTTCGGTTGCGGCAAAGGAGGTAATGCCGTAAACTTTATCATGGAACATGAACAAATGTCTTATGTAGAAGCTTTGCGTTATCTGGCAGCCCGTTATAACATCACTATAGAGGAAAAAGAACTCAGTGAAGAAGAGAAAAAAGAAAAAAGTGAACGGGAAAGTATGCTGATCGTCACCAGTTATGCAGAAGAATTTTTTGTCGATCAGTTACTTCATACGGATGAAGGAAAATCCGTAGGTTTAGGTTATCTGCATAAACGAGGACTGGACCAATCTGCTATAGAAAAATTCGGTCTGGGATACTGTCCTGAAAAATGGGACGGTCTGACTCAATCTGCCCTTTCCAAAGGATATAAAAAAGAATACCTTGTCAAAACAGGCTTGACTATTGAATCTGAAAAAGGGCTTTTCGACCGTTTCAGAGCAAGGGTTATCTTTCCGATTCGGGATATTGCCGGTAAAATTATAGCTTTCGGGGGCAGAATCATGACGAATGATAAAAAAAGTGCCAAATATCTGAATTCCCCGGAATCTGAAATTTATCATAAAAGCCGGACACTTTACGGGATTTATTTTGCGAAAAAAAGTATTGTCCAACATAACCGTTGTTATTTGGTAGAAGGTTACCTGGATGTTATCTCTTTTCACCGAAAAGGAATAGAAAATACCGTAGCTTCTTCCGGTACTTCCCTGACTATAGAACAGATACGGCTTATCCGCCGTCTCACTCCGAATGTCACCATCATTTACGATGGGGATGCCGCCGGAATCAAGGCTTCCCTAAGGGGAATCGATCTGGTCCTGGAAGAAGGCTTAAATGTCAGAGTTGTACTTTTGCCCGACGGGGAAGATCCGGATTCTTTTTCCCAATCCCGTTCACCACAGGAGTTATCTGAATACATTTCCCAGCATGAAACGGATTTCATTAATTTTAAAACCCGATTACTTTTAGGGCAGGCAGAAGACGACCCCATAGAAAAAGCCCGGCTCATTACGGATATCGTCCGGAGTATATCCCTCATACCGGATAATATTACCCGTTCCGTTTATATTCGAGAGACAGCCATCCAAATGCAAGTGGAGGAAAATGTATTATATAACGAAATCGCCCGGATCAGAACAGGTAAAAATGCAGAAGCAGCACACTCCCATTACACTGCCCGTCACGGGATAGATACGACTTCTAAAAAAACACCGCCAAGTCCTGCCACTAAAGATAATTTGTGTGAAACGGAAGAAATGGTACTGATCCGATATTTGCTTCTTTTCGGGAATCAGGAATTTTATGAAGATACCCGCAACGGATTTCCCTATTCCGTCAGTGTAGGAGAATATATTATAGAAGAGTTGGCTGAAGATGAACTGGAATTATTCACCCCCAGTCTATGTGAAATCCAAAAGGAATACCGGAATCATTATAAAACAATCGGATTCCACCCAGCCAAATTTTTCACCGGACACCCCAATCCGCAGATCAGTAGTATTGCCGCCAATATTCTCAGTGAACCCTATGAACTAAGCAAAATGTGGACAGGAGACACTACCGTCCTCAAAGAAGAAACGGTATTATCCGATATATTACCCAAAGTGATTGATAATTACAAAATGAGACGCCTGGAAATTTTGACCCGGGAAGCCGATAACAAAATACTGGAACTGCAAAATAGCGGAAAAAGTAATGAAATACTTCCCTGGATTATAAAAAAGAACACCATCAACCGGATCCGGGCTAAACTCAATGAGAAACTCGGACGCACAGGGATAAAATAAAAAATTGAAAAGAAGGAAAACGTTTAAATGTTCAATTTCTAATCGTCCAGGGATTTAAGTATAAAGTTGATTGCTATCATTTATGGCAAATTCAGCCTCATTTGTAAGTTCTTAAATTTACGAATCTTAGATAAATTTCTCCCGATGCTGAGTATTATAAAGTCCAGCCACTAAAAAAACAAGGGAAGCTAATCCTAAAATAATCCGGTTATACAAAAGAGTTTGGAAAAATATAACCGGATTTTTATACAGGGGAATATCAAAAGGATTCAGAAATACATTCCACTTACTTACTTCCAATAGGTTATCTAAAATAAAAAAGATTAATCCTAAGATAATGATAATAACTGCCGTACCATTCCCGTTTTTCACAATAGTACTCAACATAAAACAAAGCATTCCGATAAAGAAAACAGGAACCAGCACCTGTGAAGTTAATTCTAAAGGAGCAACTTCCACCAATAACCAATCGGTCAGCAAAGCCAGTCCCATCGTAATACCAAAACAGATTACATAAGCTACTAATAAACGAAATAACCAAACCTTATAGCGATAATTCGGTATCCCGAATATAATTTCTATAATTTTAGCATCCTGATCATTCTGAATCCCAAAACACATCGGATAAAAAATCAACAATATGGAAGGAATTAACAACATATTGTATGCAGTTGCTTCCGTTACTTCTGAATCTGTCAATAAATTAATAAATACAGTCAGTATATAAAACAATACTGCGCTGAGTATAAAATACACAAATTTATTTCCAAAAATAATTTTGACATTATAATAGGTTAAACGGACCAGATTATTCCAAAAATTTTTCTCCATCTTTTTCTAAATAACAGATTACCTTTCTGAATATTTCCTCATTGTGTGATGATCTCCTCATGATTAGCTAATTTTACCCCTCTCAACAGCCATAAATATGAATCCTCCAGAACCGGATTTGTATGTACAGCATTCGGAACAGGCTGCGTCTCAGAAAGACATCTGACCCGGATATTCTCTCCCAGACGAATATGGTGTACAATCAATAAATCCGACGGCAATTGAGCGAATTCCTCTGTAGAAATTTCAAATACCCAGGTTACATCTTTTGCAATTTGCAACATTTCCGAAGGGGTTCCGCAATATTTTAAGGAGCCTTTATTAATCACTCCCACCTGATTACAGGAACTGGCGATATCCTCAATAATATGAGTAGAAAATATCACAATCCGGTTTCTGGATAACTCTACCAATAAATTCCGGAAGCGTATTCTTTCTCTGGGATCCAGTCCGGCAGTAGGTTCATCCACAACCAAAATCCGGGGCAAGTGGAGCAATGTCTGAGCTATACCGATCCTTTGCTTCATCCCTCCGGAGAAGCCGGCAATTTTCTTATCCCTGTTTTCATACATATGTACAGCTTCCAATACTTCCTGAATACGCTTTTGCCGGACATTTTTATCATAAATTCCTTTTAAAAGGGCCTGGTATTCTAAAAATTGCCAGGAAGTTAAGTTCTCATATGTTCCGAATTCCTGAGGCAAATAACCGATCAATCCCTGTAATTCTTCCCGCTTTAACTGTGTATCAATACCATTGATAAAAATCTTTCCGTAACTTTGTTCAAAAATACCGCAAATAATACGCATTAATGTCGTTTTTCCTGCCCCATTCGGGCCCAATAACCCAAACATCCCTGTATGAATATCCAAAGATACCGCATTTAAAGCTTTAAACGGTTGTTTCCGGTATCCGATCCAGGGAACCTTAGTCGCCATACGGTAAAATCCCTTCCGAATACCCCTGAAATTTCCTTCTATCAAATCAATATTAATATTATATTTATGAATACGATCGGATAAATGTTTTACCAGAATTCCGGCATACCATAACATTCCCAATAAAATGACCTCACCCCTGTCCTGAAATTTTATGATAGCCCAGCACAAGGTTATAAAAGGAGAAAAATAATACCAGAGAAAAAGGAAAATATCCAAAACACGGCCGATTTTCTTTAAGGAATGAAAAGAAACCATTTCTTGAAACATACGGCCGATTTGAAGAATCAATAGCCAAGTCAATACTGCAAAGAAGAGGACCCAGAACGCAAGGACCTGATAGACATAAACAAAATAGAACAGGAAAACACTTAAAGGCAATAGCCAGATCAAAGCCCGCATGTCTTTCCAATGCAGAAAATGCTCCTCCAATCCTAAGCGCTGGCGGATGCGTAAACCCGAGGTCCATTCCCTTTTAAATTCTCCCGCTCTCCCATATATTTTTACCAGATTCCGGATTTGTATCCGAATTTCCTCTTTCTCCGGAAGAATATGACTATTTGCCCTCCTCAAACTGGTCTCCATAAACCACGTAATGCCCGGGACCAGAATCAGTGCCAGGAGCAAATAAGCAACACGCCACAATAAGGAATCTGCAAATAAATAAATGACAACAACAGCACTTATAAACATTCCTCCCTGTAAAATCTTCATGCTCAAACGCTGTTCTCTCAGACGTCGTAAAGCATCTTCCAAACCGGAATAAAAAGTAGGGATAATTACTAAAGTCAATAAAGTACTCATCGTCAAGCCTCCTATAACAGTAATGGCAAAAGGAGCACCTAAACCGGCCACAAATTCACCTTTCCCCAGCGCTAAAGGTAACATGGCCACAATAGTCGTGATAGCAGTAATCAAAATAGGCCGCAAGCGGGAAATTCCTGCAATGATCAATGCCCTTTGCCTGCTGTTTCCCTGCCGTCTCAGCAAAGAAGTATAATCAATCAATATGATACTGTTATTCACTACAATGCCGATTAATATAATAAAGCCCGTCATGACATTGGCATTCATTACCGAATTATTGGTAAAAAGCAAAGCCAGTAAAGAACCAATTGCAGCTAAAGGAATAGAAAACATTAAGACTACAGGGGCACTAAGTGATTCGAAAACGGAAGCTAATATCATGAATATAATGACAAAAGCCGCGAATATCAGAAAAGTAAATTCTTGTGTATCCTCTTCTTCGTGTACGACTTCTACTGCCAAACCCGTTGGAATATCCGTCCGTTGTATCAATTCATCAATTTCCTGGCGGGCAGTTTCTAAAAATTCTTTGGATTCGTTTACATCCGACGAAAAACGGTAGCTGACTTCTATTTCTTTTTCCTGATTTACCCGGTTAATATTACCATGTCCACGCGTCAGATTAATGCTCCCGAAATTTTTTAATTCGATTAAAGAACCTTTCTCATTCCGAACGAACAGGTTCCGAAGATCTTCCAGCGTTCGTTCTGTTTTTTTATCTTCTTTTTCAGCCTCTGCATACTGTTTGTCTTTAATCAAAACATCATACTCTTCTTCTCCCGCTTTATATTTTATTTCTGTCGTATTTTCAGGCGCAAAATTAGTCAGTTCCGTCATGACATTGGCAGGGGTAAGATCGTATATCCCCATCAAATACTGATCAAATTGTATTCTGGATTCGGGTTTCCCCCGCGAAGTATTCACCCATGCATTACTTACATTCTCCAAATCATGAAGCTGATATTCCAGATATTCAGCTAAATTTTCCATTTTTTCAAAATCCTGTCCTTTGATGACAATCTTTTCGCTTTGGGTTCCCAATCCCATAAGCTTCAACAATTCTTGCCCTCCCCCAATCATAGCATTTCCGCCATCTCCCCTGAAATTTTCACTTCCGGTTTTAGCTTCCAGACTGATATCCCTTATCCGAAGCTGCCTGGCCTTAGCTAAAACTACATTCTTCAATTCAGTGAGATCTCTGTGATCCAGTTTTTCAAAATCCTCTCTTAATTTTATCGTTATATTAGCTTCTGCTGCATAAATTTTTGCTGAGATCTTTTCAACTTCCGGGATCTCTACCAAAACATCCTCATACCGGCGGATCATTTCGTCCGTACGTTCTAACGTATATCCCCCCGGAGAAGTGATATAGACATCAAAAGTATCTGTCTCTATCTCTTTTAAAGTGTTTAAAGTCAGCGTCAGCGATAATGCAACAGCAACCGCCAGTACAAGCAGGGAAATCAAAACAACCTGCGTTGGTTTGCGTAAGCAGATTTTTAAAATAGCAATGTAAATCTGTACGGGACGGCTATGTATGGAAAGGGTACTAAAATTTACCCGGTCTTCTCTCCGGGTCATAAAAAAATGAATCGCCATGGGTACCAGCAACAATGCTACTACCAATGAAACGGTAAGGGTAGCAATAATAGAAACTCCCACATGCTCACCTATCAATTTGATCATAAAATTATCGGCAAACAAAAAAGGAAGAAAAACAGTTATCGTCGTGAGCGTGGCTGCTAAAACGGACTTCCACACTTCTTTCGTCCCTCTGATTACAGCCTCTTCTTCCGAAACTCCGGTAGCCCGAAGCCGAAAAATATTTTCCATGACCACCACAGAATTGTCTAACAACATCCCTACAGCCAGGGCAATTCCTGTAAGAGTCAGGGTGTTTATAGTAATGCCGGCTAAATAAAAGAAATAAAAGGAAGAAAATACTGATATGGGTATCGCAAAAGCGATAATTGTAACAATCCTGAAATTACGCAGAAATAAATAAAGAATAAATATGGCCAGAATAGCTCCTGTAATTCCCAGATTTACAATAGTGTCTATATTATTACTCATCGTCTCCGCCACGTCCATATCCACCTGAATACTGACTCCTTTAGCTTCTAATTCTTTATTTAGCTGATCTATTTCCTTCCGTACCTTTTCAGAAAGATCGATGACATTTACCTGAGGGGATTTAGCTAAAATACATGTAATCTCTTCTTTACCATTTATACGGGAATAAGCCTCCTCTTCTTTAATACCGAAATTTATCTCAGCAATATCTTTCAATAAAACAGGTCCCTGAGCAACTACAATATTTCCCAAATCTTCTGTCTTTAGATATTCTGCAGTGACGTTGACAAAATACCGTTTATTATTTTCATATACCGGACCAGCAAATGTTTTTTCTGCCATATTTTTGCTGATAAGCGTACGAATTTGAGAACGGGTGATTTTCAAAGCTTCACATTTATCCTGATCTACAATAATTTCTATACTTTTCTGACGCCCTCCTATAACGGTCACTTCAGCTACCCCGTCAATATTTTCCAATACAGGAACAATATCGTGATCTGTAATATTCCGGACATAATCCACATCCTCTTCCCCCAGTACAGACAAAGACATAAATTGTGAGCTGACCATCCCGCCAGACATTTTATTGACAGTCGTCCTGAACTCTTCAGGTATATTCTTCGAAATTGTCTTGATTTTTTCTTCCAATTTCAGATAAGCATACTTTATATCGGTCCCTTTTAAAAAAGTAACCCTGATTTCTGCATTCCGGGGAGAAATACGCGTCTCTATCTTTTCTACACCCTCCAAAGTACTGATTACGCCCTCTATCGGAATGACCGCCTGATTTTCAATATATTTCGGGTCCAATTCTGTATTTGCACTAACATATACGCTTAATTCCGGTAATTCAGCATTCGGATATAATTCCATCGGAAGAAAACGATAAGAAAAATATCCCATCAGCGTTAATCCGATGAAAAGCATAGAAATCAGAACCCGGCGTTTTATTAATCTATCCATATTACATATCAAAATATCGCAAAGCCATAAAATCAGACTTCCCTTTTATCCCGAGACTTTGGTTTCCGATCAAAAATATAATATACACAAGGGATAACGATTAAAGTCAATACAGTAGAAGTCAGCAATCCTCCAATTACAGCCAAAGCCATGGGAGAGCGGAGAGAAGCTCCCTCTCCAAAACCGAAACACATGGGCAATAAAGCTAAAATTGTCGTGAGACTTGTCATGATAATGGGACGGATACGCTGTTGGGCAGCCTGCATAATAGCTTCGTTTAAAGATAATCCCTGATCCTTCAACTGATTGATACGGTCGACCAAAATAATCGAGCTGTTTACAGCTATACCAGCCAACATAATAATCCCGATAAAAGCCATCATATTTAAAGTCTGACCCATCAGTAAAAAGGCCAGTATACTTCCTACCCCCGCCAAAGGAATTGTCAACAGAATGGTAAAAGGATGCCTTAAAGATTCAAATTGTGCAGCCATAACCATATAAACCAATACAATGGATAAAATCAAAGCAAATCCCAAACCGTTGAAGGACTCTGCCCGCTTCTCTTCTTCCCCTGTTATTTTAGCTGAATATTTCGCCGGAAATTCCATTTCTGCAATACAAGCGCGTACAGCCGGAGTAACGTCACCTAAAGAATATTTTTTCTCCAGCATAGCCCTCACTTCTCCTACCCGGCTCTGATTATTTCGGATAACTTCCTTAGGAGCCGTCGTCACTAAAATTTCTGCAATTTCTCCCAACCGATATTTTTTTTCTCCCTGGTAAATTTCCATATTTTGTAAATTGGCCAAAGGGGTTTCCGGTACACGAATCCCAATATCTACAGGTTCTCCCTGAACATCATAGCTTCCTGCGCTTTTACCATTCAACTGATCATTGACTTGTTGAGCCACTGAGGCAATATCCACTTCATAAATACCGCTCCGCAGACGGTCTAAAGCAATATTCACTTCAGGAGAACCTTTCTCCATCGAAGTATTGACATCAAATAAACCTTCTACTCTTCCCAGCTTCAGTTTCAGCTCATCACACAATTGCTCCAGGATTTCGATATCATCCCCCCGGATTTCCACCACTAAAGGAGATCCCTCCGTCCCCAGAGCCGTCTGTAATGCAGATTGC
This sequence comes from uncultured Odoribacter sp., assembly GCF_937966165.1. Classification (NCBI taxonomy): domain Bacteria; kingdom Pseudomonadati; phylum Bacteroidota; class Bacteroidia; order Bacteroidales; family Odoribacteraceae; genus Odoribacter; species uncultured Odoribacter sp. Next base: position 68,439 of record NZ_CALCLB010000005.1, on the reverse strand, counting down.
TCTTTCTCATAGGTAAGTTCTACCCCTTCAGGCATATTCACATTTTCCCCCAAAGCCATAACCAAATAATCAGCATCTATTTTTGCCTCTGATTTCAGCTTTATCTTAATCTCCGCCTGATTTTCTTCTTTCGTATTTTTTCCGGATTCTGTATCCGTATGCGAGGGACCTACTAATGTATACATCCACTCAATGTCTTCTCCTCCCAACTCTCTAATCGTCTGCTCAATGGACTCAGCAGCATAGTCCGTACTTTGCAAACGGGTGCCCGGTTCCAAGGTAAGTTTCACATTCAATTCCCTCGAACCGGCTTTGGGCATAAATTCCATACCGATTAAAGGCAAGGTAGCATAACTACAAGCAATTAATATTACTGCCCCAAAAACGACGCCGTACCGATGTCTTAACAATTTCCCTACAAAATGCCCGTATCCTTTAATCTGAATAGATTTTATTTCCTTTTTATTCTGCCGGACAAAACAAGAAGATAGCATCGGTATAAATAACAGCGCTACAAAAAGCGAAGACAATAAAGAGAAAGTAACCGTCCAGGCTTGTTCTTTAAACAATTCTCCGGCAGCTCCCTGTATATAAACAATCGGGAGAAAGACGACAATTGTGGTTAAAGTAGAAGATGTAATAGCCCCCGATACTTCCGATGCACCCCGTATTGCAGCTTCTTTAGCCGTCAATCCATTTTCCAGATTCCGGAAAATATTTTCCATTACCACAATCGCATTGTCCACCAACATACCTGCTCCCAAAGCCAATCCTCCTAAAGTCATAATATTCATGGACAATCCGTTAAAATACATCAAATTAAATGTTGCAATAATCGAAATCGGGATGGAAACACTTACAATTAAAGTTGTATTAATACGGCGTAAAAAGACATATAAAACGATAACAGCCAAAAAGATTCCGATCAGCGCAGAATCTTTTACCTCACCTATAGAAGCTCCGATAAACTCTCCCTGATTACTGATAATACTGAATTCATATCCAGGCATACTTTTCCGTAATTCGGCTAATTTATCCTGAATATTTTCCACCACTTTTACTGTATTGTATTTGTTTTCTTTATAAATACTTATTCCCAGACAGCGGTTTCCGTTAAAACGGGTGATATTATCCGGTTCTTTATTTACCGAACGTATTGTAGCGACATCTTTTAAATAAACCGGAGCCTTGACTGCAGCAGAAGTCTGTATTTCTTCATTCTGACCGGTAGATGATTGTTTGAATGCCACGATGACATTACCGATATCTTCAATGTTTTTAAGTAAATGGACCCCCTTTATACTGTATTGGATATCTTCATTCACTATTGTTCCTCCGGAGACATTTTGATTGACACTTTCTATCTTACTGGCAATTGCATCTGCAGTAAGATTAAAAGCCTCCAGCATATAAGGATCAGTTTTTATTTCTATATAAGCATTTTCCTCACCGTTTAACTGAATATCCGCCACACCGTCTAAACGCACTAGTTCACTTCGCATATAATTCTCAGCAATTTTGCGGAGCTCATTCATATCGCTAATCTCATTGTGAGTCAACGCTATTGTCATCACCGGCGCAGCATTCACATCATAACGCGAAACATTAAAAGAAGTAATCTCCGTATTCTGGGAAACCGACGATAAACTACGCTGTAAATCCAAATATGCGGCATCCATATCCTGATCCCAACCGTATTCTACGGTAACCGTAGCCGAACCCGCCTTGCAAACACTGTTCACATTTTTTACCCCGTCCTGACGGGCAGCCAAAGCTTCTATATTTTCAACAAACTGTTTTTCCATTTCTTCAGGAGGTCTCTCACCTGCCTGAAGGTCAATATATAAGGCCGGATTTTTTAAATCCGGAAACAAGTCTGTCCCCAGTTTATTATAAGAAATGATCCCCAACAGACAGACTGCCAAGGTAATCATCAATACACTCACAGGATATTTTACTGCAAATCTTGTAATATGATTCATCGTCCAATACTTACTTTTACAGGGAGATATTTTATATTTCCTACCCTTCCGGTCTCCACATAAAAACTCGTTTCCCCTATTATTTCATAACTTTTACTTTACTTCTGTTTCTCAACCATTCATATCCTTTGACAACTACCTTTTCTCCCTTATTCAAACCTTTTATCACTTCTGTAAACTGATCATCGCTAATACCTGTTTCAATGATTTTCTCTTCTGCAGAAGAGCGATCTACTGTAAATACAATTTTATTTCCACGCCGGGTGGTAATGATTTCCTTGGGCACGGACAGAACCGAGTCCTTTTTTACTGTAACAACATCTGCTTTAGCAAACATTCCCGGACGTAATTTCAAATCCGGATTCTCGATTTCAATAAATCCGGCAAACGTACGGGTTTCCTCATTAACAGCAGGAGAAAGCTGCGTCAGCTTACCTTGCAAAGTATCCGCCTTGATATTATAATTAGTCACATTTACCTTTTGCCCTACTTTAACTTTCGTCATGACATTTTCCGGAAACTGGGTCTCCATATACATCTTACTGTAGTCCATTACTCCCAACATTACCGAACCGGAAGCAACTTCGACATTTTCAGTATAATAAGGCAAATTGACTATTACTCCCCGGAAAGGGGCTTTGATTTCCATCTTTCCCAGAGTAATGTAAGCATTTTCCAGCTCCAGCTTAGCATTGATAAAAGAAGTCTTGGCATTATTCACCTCTTTTTCGGTCGTCCCCCCTTTCTCCAATAAACTTTGCTGTCCTTCCCACTCCTTTTCGGTAATCTGGATCTGCAATTTTTTACTTTCCAATTGCACATTATTCTCGTATTCCTTATTTTCCAGACGAATAATGACAGCACCAGCTTCTACAATATCTCCCAGACGGTAAGGCTTTCCCGTCACCGGATTTTTCTGTAAACGATATGCACCGTTCATTTCCGATTTTATTTCACCGGTCTTTACGGCCTTAGCCGTTCCGGTCGTAGTAACATACTCTTCTATTGTCCGCGGGCGTACATCTTCTACCCAAACAGGAGTTGTGGTTTCTGACGATTGATTACTCCGGTCTCCCCCACAAGCATAGCACACAATTAGTAAAGCAATAACACCCACAAGGTTAGAATAACTATTCATATTATCTTATTTTTATATCGTATTGTAATTTTTTACTCTTTTTAAAACAAACTTCCCCTAAAACAACAGGTTCAACGCCTGCTACAAACGCCTCTATCTTACCAAGTTCATCGGCAAATAAGACCTGTTCGTCTCAAAATCCCAGAGAGTCTGTACCTTTAAATTCAATAACTCCAGTTTATACTGAATCAAGGCATTGGTATATTCCTGTTTCGCCTGAGTCAGCTGGGACTGATATTGCTGCAGATCCATACCGGACAGATTCCCGTTTCTGTATTTTTCCAAATTAATTTCATAAGTCCGTTCTGCATTTTCTATACTTTTTTTCTTGATATTAATCTGATTAATCAAAGTCGGTAAATTACGGCATATCTGCCGGATATTGATCACAATTTCCTTTTTCTGTTCTTCTAACTCGATTTCATCCGACTGCATAGCCAGTTTACTGGATTCAACCCGGGCTTTTTTAGCCCCCCAATCAAAAATCGGTATTGTCAAAGTCACCCCTATTTCTTCATTATCGGTCGGATTACTATATACATTATTAATTTTATTCCCTAAAGCATTTAATCCCACCCGGGCAGAAATATTTCCCTTAAATTCATTTTCTGCCTTTGCTTCTATAATTGAAAAGACATCCCGCTCCAAAGTTATTTTCCTTTCCCGCAATTCCATCCGCTGGTCCAATCCATATTTCACAGCATCATTTGTATTCACTGAAATAGGCGCAATTTCTGTATTAGGAAGTACTGCTATATCTTCGTCCAAAGATACTCCCAATAAAAGCTTAAAATTGTCTTTCGCATTTTCGTATGCGATCTCGGCAGAATAGACAGACGATTCACTATTGGCCATATTGACTTCTGCTTGAAATAATTCCTCTTTAGCTACTAATCCAGCCTCAACTTTATTTTTTATAATTTCATAATTCTGTTTTTGATTGGCATACTCATCCCTTGCAATCGATAAATCTTTAAACTTCTGGTATACAGAATAGAAATCATCTGTTACACTCTTTTCTATATTCAATTGCTTCATGGCATAGTTTAACCGGGCACTCTCCAAACTCAATTCCAGTTCCCGAAGTCTCATTTTAGTCCGGTTATAAGTAAAAATCGGCTGTTCTATCCGCAAAGAAATATCATGATTAAAAGCCGTACTTTTCCCTCCCGAAGAACGGTTTGAAGCATCCTGCCAGGAAACATTAGTAATCAAAGAAATGGTTCCGTCTGTCCATTTCACAGGCTGCACAATTCCTAAAGAAGCAGAAGAAGACATGGTCTTACTATCATACCATTTACTGTTATAACCATCATACCTATTACTCCGTGAATAAGAAAACGGATTCACATCCAAAGAAAACTGAGATTTTAAAGAAGCTTTCTGCGCCTGCAAGTTCAACTCATTCTGCTGTAAACTCAATTTACTTTGTACCAAAGTAGGACTATTTTCAAACGCAATTTTCAATGCCTTATCCAATGTCAATACCTCCTGTGCAAAAGCTAAGCTCCCGCATATCAAAAAAATGGCAATAAACAAAATGTATCTGTACATCTCAATTCTTATTAAACTTTATCATTATTTCCCAGGCATTATTATTTCACCTCTAGCACTATTATTCCAGACAATTATTCCTTTTTTATCAAAGTAAATTTTAAAGCGTCCGCCATAACAAAAAGAGCGGAGACATTATCTGAAAGCGTCACAGAAACTTCCCCGGCCGGGAAATAAAAACTCCCTAAAGACACCCATCCTTTTTCCTCCTGCCCCAAATCCACTGAAATTTCTTCTTCCTCTTCCTCGTATCTGACTACATAGGTCTGGGTGTGACCTTCATGCCCCCGGTTTCGCCTTCTCCAATTCCAGGTCTCAAACTTTGGATTCCATATAAATACTTCATAATAATTGTCTTTCGGTATATCCGTTACCCATTGTACTTTATTTGCCCCGGAACCCTTTATTTTATATACGGCGGAATGCACCGGCTCTCCGTAACAATTGCTACCTATTACAGCTGTCCACTTCGTCGGAGGCCGCCAGGGAAAGAAATTTTTATATTTATCCTCCTCTTCCCGTTTAAACCAATCTTTTAATTTATGCCGGGTATTCGCTTCCAAAATACGGAATCCGGCATCTTCATTATCTACAATAATTTCCCCCGGACCTAAAGTAAACGGAAGAGTGTCCACCGGGAATAATCCCGTCAACGTATCTTTTACTTCCTGATCTACTTTCGAAAAATTAAAATCATATTCGCTCGGTAAATTAGCCGAAATATTTGTATTTATACTTACACGCCCCGGACGCTCATCGTTTATTATTTTCACCTCCCAGGCACTCTGACCCGGAATAATATAATTATGAATAGTATTACTTGTTTCCGTGTTTCCCCTGCCCGGACGGAAGCCCCCCGGACGGCCACCGCCTTCCTCAATCTTTACCGTTACTATTCCGTCAACTTCCGAACGGTTATATACTTTAAAACGTACCTGATATTTTGTAAAATCATCCACTACCACACTGCCGACCTCTACGTCATTTAACTTCAGCTCAGCCGGATGATCCCCGGTATACCACTGATGGATAAAAGGAAGCAGATCGATTCCAAACTGCTTTTGAAATAAACAGGTAAATTCTGTAAGGGTAACCTCTTTAAAAATATGATTTTCATTAAATGATTTTAAAAAAGTTTCAAATTCCCCGACCGGAACCTGAGCCGTAATAAAATACTTTAAAGCATTACTTTTTAATTTCAATATTTCATAAAGTACCTGAGGTTTCAGATTTTTATCCGATAAAGCCGTCTGAAAATTATGATCACGCAAATAAATAACAGCCCGCTGCGGATCTGTAATAAAAGGACCGAAAAACCATCCTTTTTGCGTATTTTCAGTTATATTCTGCATGATATTAAACGCAACATTCATTATCGGGTAATCTGTATCCGACAAAAATCCCGAAAAACCATAAAACATTGGTCCTATATTCCACTCATTAACTTCCGAAGATTTCATCCAGGCATTCCCCTCGGAGGCATTCGCATTTATAAAAGTTGTTTTGACATAATTTTTCAACATTCCTGCCTGAATATCCTTTTTATCCAGCAATTCTCCTTCCTCCCGCCAATCCTTCAACCGATGCCCCATTGCCCGGAAATCCGCCTGCGTCCTCAGACCTCGTTCAGGAATAAATACGATCTCCGGCACAAGGTACTCGGTATTGCTTTTCCAGTTCCGGACATACCCGGCAAACGATAGAGGAACCTCTGCAATACAAAATTTCCTGAAAGGATAATTTCTATTTTTGGCTACTTCCAAATCGGCGCGAATTTCACGAATCACGGCAGGCAATGTATCTTGTACGGCATCAAAATAAGTCATAAAATCATCATGCCCGCGGAAATAATAAAGTTCATAATCTGTAGAATCGACCGTAACTGCCTTTGTCTCATAATCTCCGATTGTCAGACTTATCCCAGGAAAAGGTACAGTATCTTCAAATATAATTTTTCCTTTTTCATTATTCATCTTCTTTCCCTGAGACAGAACAGCTTTTTCTCCGCTGTAATAAACTGTAAGCTTATATTTAGTAAAATCTTTCCGGATATGATAAGGTTTAGCCGGAGACACCGGAGACTCTGCAACCGGATACCAGATACATTCAGGAGTCAACAGGACATAATTATTATTTAAAAAAGCATATCGTTTACCGTAACGGAAATAAAAGGTTTTTCCCGCCGGATTACTAAAATAATCTTCCTGTCTGATATCCGTGTAACAAATATTTTCTGTTACCGGCCCTTCATATTTCAATGTATATTCAGCTTCTTCCCCGGGTTCTAATTTTTGAAGGATTTCTATAACTTGCTGTTCCCGTCTAAAATTTATTTTTTTTCCTTCCTGCTCAATAACGGTAACTTTTAAGCCCGGATTCAAAAATAAAATCACCGACTCTATACCTTCTTTTTGCTTATTGCGGACAAACAGTTTACTTTCCGCCTCTAAACGTTCCCCATCGGGAGTAATATCGATTTCGTGAGTGATTATATCCACTTTCGGCCGGTCCGCATACGCGTTAAAGAGGGAAGCATATTCTTCTCTTGCTACTCCTATCCGTTTAAAATGAAGCACATATACAACACCTGAAACTCCCCCTGCCAATATCAGCAATACAGCAATCAAATTTATCATAAGCGTCTTCCAGGGACGATGAGGCAGGCGTTTTACCAAAGTAATCGTCAGACAAATAAAACCAATAGCCACTAATAAATAAACCGATCGTTGTAATAAAAATAAGAAAAGAGAAGGATGACCCGTTATGTCTGAAAAAATTGTAGGAAGAGATATCCCGAAAAAATCAAAAACACCGTATAACCGGTCCTGTAAATAAAAGAAAACCATACCCGTAATTCCTAACATTACCATAAAAGTCACGGCCTGATTTTTTACTACGCACATCACTGTGAAAGAAAGTCCCAATACAAACCATAAAGAAGGGATAGAAAGGGTAAACAGGTAAAATAAGTAAGGAAATATACTAAAAGGAGAACGGCTAATGACTAGATTAATAAATAAAGCGATCAACAAGGTGATTAAATTTAATCCAATAAAAACCCGGGTAATTCCCCATACCTTTCCTATAATATAATCCGCATTACTCATAGGACGTACATAGATTACCTCTGCTGTATCCAGTTTTTTATCCCGTTTTAAAAAATTCCCGGCTAAAAATATTACAATTACAGACTGGGCAATATTATAGAGGTAAACGGTATAGAAAGGAATCAGTGAAGTTGCTCCTACATAATTCCAGGTTTCACTGTATTTCCAGAATAAAAAAGTAAAATTACTCAATTGAGCTATTGTGAGAATAAACAAAGCCAATACTGCGAATATACGAAATAACCAACTCCTCTTCAAGAGCTTTACTTCATATCTGGCAATCATATTTATGGCATGAATATTCATAATCAATTCATTCAATATCCGGAGTCCGTAATTTTATCTTATTTCAAATAATTTTGTCAAAACCCACTCCCCCCAATGTGAATCTGAGCTTACAAGTATTTTTACTTAAATAAATCTCCCCCTTCTTCCCGGTCCGCGTACATATCCATTTTATCCTGCAAAAGATAATCCATAAAATAAACATAAGCATGCTCGATATTCGGAGGAACCGTTTTCCCCTCAAAACCTTCCGGAGCCTCAGCCACAATTTGTATATCCCAACCTCCGTCGGAAGGAATGGTTGAAATAATCGGATATTTCTCTTTGATTCCCTTAAATTCCAGATCGGTTACAAAGATTTCCCATACTTTCCCTTCCGTCATTTTAATCATTTCATCCGGAGAACCTTCAAACCGGAGTTCCCCTTTGTTCAATAAAGCCAGTTTTTTACAGGTACTGGAAATATCACCTACAATATGGGTAGAAAGCAGGATAATGACATCTTTATCACTGATATCCGACAAAATATTCCGGAACCGGATTCTTTCCTCGGGATCCAAACCCGTAGTCGGCTCATCTACAATAATGACTTTCGGATTTCCAATAATAGCCTGAGCAATCCCCAAGCGTCGTTTCATTCCACCAGATAATTTATTCGCCCACCGGTCGCGGACTTCAAATAAACCTACCTTTCGCAGCATCTCATCCACGATTTCCGCACGTTTTCTCTTTCCCCGCATACCAGCCAAACCCGCTCCGTAATCTAAAAACTCCCACGTTTTTAATTTCTCAAAAAAACGAAAATCCTGTGGTAAATATCCTAAAACAGAACGAATGGCTTTTCTATCCTTCGCAATATCGTAATCATCAAAATATACCGTACCCGAAGTAGCACTCTGCAGTAAAGTCATAATCCTCATCAGAGTCGTCTTTCCTGCACCATTAGGGCCCAGCAAACCAAACATCCCCGGCTCAATCTCCAGATTCAGCCCGCTCAATGCTTTATGCCCATCCGGATAGATTTTGGTTAAGTCCTTAATTTTTATTCTCATTATTTAGCACTACCTCATTGAATGCCATAAAAATAGCAAATTACAAATCATATTCTGCCACTTTTACGTCTTTTAATATTATAATAACATTTTGACATAAATTATACACCAAAGTTTATCTACATAAAAAGAGAATGTAAAAATATCAGCCTCAGATCCCCTTCCCGGAAAAAAGAAACACTATATGAGGAAGAATTAACCGAAAACTTCCCGAATGACTCTTATGCTTTTAATATTAAAATCAGTATTCAGATGGATGCTGAGAAATAACAAAATAATATCCAAAAGTATACTTCGGCTTTTACGGTCCAAAGGGATATCCCCTAATTCTTCCACCTGACAAGTACATAATTTATGAATAATCTGAGCTGCATTAGGACCAGAAACATAAGTATCCCTTCCGCCAGAAGGAATAAAAATCCCACCGTTTATATCCAAAACATACCCTTCTTCATATGTAGAGGTATCTATTTTAAAACCAATTAAAGTTGTCAAACGATACAAAAAAAATAAATTAAAATTAGCAACATCTTTCGTTGCCGTATTTAAATATTCCAAGGATCGGAAAATGAAATCAAAAAGATCTGTATTTTTTTGCTCATTCCTCAAAATCAGATCCAGAACTTCTCCCCATAACAAGGCAATATTCATTTTATAAACATCAAAATATACGGCTGAAAGATTTGCCAGGGAAGTAACGGATTTCAACTTATACAAACTCGACTTTTCTGTATAAAATATCTCAGCTTCAACAACTTGCATCAAATGAACAGTACAATTTTTTTTCTTGAAAAAAGAAGAAGGTGTGATGAAGGAAAGGTATCCTTTCTCTTTCGAAAAAGCGCGTACAATTTTCTGATTATCTGAAAATTGAAACGTTTTCAACACAATTGCCTGAACGACCTCCATCCCTACTGTTAATTTTTTATTTTCGACTGAGAAATTCTGCTAATTTACTGACAGCCCGTCCCCGATGACTAATTTGGTTTTTCTGATCCATAGGCATTTCAGCAAAACTTTGCCGGGATCCCTCCGGACAAAAAATGGGGTCATATCCGAATCCGATTTCTCCTTGCTGTTGTTTTAAAATTTTGCCTTCCACTCTACCTTCAAAAAAATGTTCTTCTCCGTCTAAAAGTAAAGCAATCACTGTTCGGAACCGGGCTTTCCGGTTTTCTTCCCCCTTCATTTCATCCAAAACTTTACGCATATTGGCTGCTGAATCTTTCGCAGGCCCGGCATAACGTGCAGAATATACACCCGGGCGATTCCCCAAAGCCTCTATTTCCAAACCGGTATCATCTGCAAAACAATCGTATCCGTAATGCTCTTTTACATAACGGGCTTTTTCTAAAGCATTCTCCTGCAGGGTTTCGTAATCTTCCGGTATTTCTTCCCGGCAACCAATCTGTTCCAAAGAAACAATTTCGTATTTATTTCCCAGCATTTGTGTAATCTCTTCTAATTTATGCCGGTTGTTTGTAGCAAATACTAATTTCATCTGTACTCTATTTTCATACAAAGATACGAAATAATAGATTGAAATTCGTTCAAAAGTTAAAGGTATAAATATCATCTTTTAAGGAACAAAAGTTAAATGCTCCGCCGATCACTGAAAGTGTGGATCATTATTCGTATTCTGGCTTCCCGTCATACTTTTATAATTTCTGAACAATCTTCTGTAATATCTTCTAAATCCTTTATCTTTGCAGGATTCAAAATGATCGGAATGGAAAAAGGAGTTGTGATAAAATCGACAGGGAATAATTATTGGGTAAGGAAAGAGAATGGTGAATTGGCAGAATGCCGCATCCGGGGGAAATTCCGTCTTCAGGGCATCCGCACCACCAATCCTATTGCTGTGGGAGATGTGGTAACGTTAGAAAAAAGTAATGAAGGATATGTTATTACTCACATCGGCGAGCGCCGCAATTATATTATCCGGAAATCGACAAATCTCTCTAAAGAAGCTCATATTATTGCTTCTAACGTCGATCAGGCATTTTTAATCACCACAATCAATTATCCGGAAACATCAACTGTATTTATTGATCGTTTCCTGGCCACAACGGAAGCTTACAATATTCCCGCTCTGCTCCTTTTTAATAAGGTAGATCTTTATAACGAAACAGACCGGGCAAAACTGAATTATTACACAGCTGTTTATACCCGTATCGGTTATACCTGTCTGGCAGTCTCTGCAATTACCGGAGAGAATATGGATTTGCTAAAGCAATTATTACAAAATAAAACCAGTGTATTTTCAGGAATATCCGGAGTAGGAAAGTCTACACTTATTAACTCTATAGAGCCGGATTTGAATTTAAAAACAGCCCTTATTTCAGAAGCCCACCATACAGGCAAACACACTACTACTTTTGCAGAAATGTTTCCTTTGTCAAATGGAGGATTTATTGTCGATACTCCAGGTCTGAGAAGTTTTGGAATGATCGATATGAAAAAAGAGGAAATTTCTCATTTTTTCCCGGAAATATTCCGCATCTCGGCTAAATGCCGTTTTTATAATTGTACACATATTCATGAACCCGGATGTGCCGTTTTGGAAGCTTTGCAAACCGGAGAAATCAGCGATAGCCGGTACTGGAGCTATCTGAGCATGATGGAAGAAAACGGTGAAAAATACCGATAGACTTTATTTATAAAGTAGAATACACAAAAAAATCCGTCTTTTTCGGTTTCCCGATAAACGTAAATTCCTGACTTATTTTTCCACCCCTGGACGAATAACAATTCAATACCATTTTATTTTCCTGATTCTGCAAAGGTATCCGCCGATAAGAAACTGTATAAGGAAGCGTTTGCCAATTCCGGGTATCTGCCTTTTCTGTCGCCGCATTGGCTAATCCGACAAAAAATCCGATCCATTCGTTTTGCTTGGAAGCCGCATACTGTATTCCCTGTTTAGTCGCCACCCGTAGCAAAGAAGTAGAAAATTCCCTCAACATTCTATCGTGTAATGTCTTAAACGCAATCTGGTTAATATCTTCCGCTATTTCTAAACCATAGTTTTGTCCTTTATAATTTATATCAGCCTGCGTATACTGAAGAGGTCGTTCTACATATTTCGGAAAAACAGCCCGGACAATTTTTAAATCTGCCAAGGAATTCTGTTCATCAGCAGAATATCCAGCCCCCCAGAAAAATGGGAAAGTCAGTCCGTATTCAGCATTGTGAAATACAATTGCCCCGTCTCCTCTCTTTTCTTTTACAAAATTAATACCCCATTCCGACTTTACAGGTCCCAATCCATTCAGCCAAAAGAAAATCAGTTGTCCGTAAGGCGGCGGAGCCGTATACCGGTATTGCTCTCCAAATTCAGTTTCATACTGCTTTAACTCGCTGGTAAAACCGCACAAATAAGCCGTTCTCATCAAATCCTGCTTCAACTGTTCAGGGGCTCCCAACCCAAAATTCTTCTGATAATCCGTTTGATACGTCTCAAAAGCATTCCGGTAGGCAATAAAAGCATCATTATAGTTTCCTGAAGCATCGTAAATCAGTCCCATTAATAAATGAGCAAAAGCATCCTGTTGGTAGCGATTTTTATGATCCGGATATTTATCATTCAATTGCTGCAATTTAATATTGATCTTCCTCACTTCTACCAAAGCGCCTTCCATATCCCCCATTTGAAGATAATTCATGGATTTATAAAAATTCACCATGATTACTTCAAAATCTTCCGGTTTATAAGGAAGTATCTCCGGATTACTCAAAAGCACTGCTGCCTGAAGGGCCGGATTTCTTACCTGCTCATCTATCAAGTTTTCCGCCGTCTCAAAAGCCTGATTACTTTCCTTCGGATGACCGGCCATAAATTCCACATAGCCCAAATTCAAATAAAAGAGAATTTTATTTTTCCCTCTTGCCATCTTTTTGTCTTTCCGCAACAACTTATCTGCTTTTTCAAAATTTCCGGTCTCCACCGTCTGTTGGAATTCCGATGTCCTTTCATACCAGGTTGCACAGGATGAAAAAAGAAATAAACTGCATATAACAACAACAAAAAGACGTATCATACCTCAAAGCTATTTATCTGTATACTGAAAGTTTCTATTCCGTTATTATACAGGCCTTTCAACTCCTTCGTTTTCTTTTCCAATCAGATTTATGGAGAACGTACAGATGATAATGTGACTTCCTTCTGTAACAATCTTCAAAGCCCTTAACATGCTCAAAGGTATTTAAAAACGGTCGGACACTGTTTTCTTTATCTTTTTGTCACCCATCCACACGATTTCACTAGTCTCTAAATCCGTTAATTCCAAATTAATCTGGTAAGAAACAACTTTATTTTTTTTGTAAGAATCGACAATACTGTTAATAGTCCCCTGAAGCATAAAGTCGGCTCCCAATTCACGGCCCCATTTTTTTGCAGTTTCCAAAGATACGTACCCTTTATTCTGATCTTCCCGTTCTGCCCTCAATTCCTCCCGCTTCGCGCCAGCCTGCACTAAACGTACATTACCATTATCCAAAATAGCTTTTTCAATATCTTTAATAAAAGTTTCTGCATCTATATGTTCATGGCTTTTATTCTGTATGGTCCCAACGACAACGACCGGAAGTTTTCCACTATGCGTACTCTCGTAATTCAAAATCCACCTCCCGGATAATAAATCCTGAATCATATTAGCAGATACCAAACGGGAATCAGTATCATTCCATCTTCCGCTTAAATCCACCACTTCGTTACTATCAATACGGACTACTTTCCGATTAGAACTACAACTGATAAACGAAAATAAAAATCCCCATGCCAAAATTATAAATACTATTTTTTTCATATACTCTGTTTTAAATAAGTTTATTTTTATACGTTTATTTCTGATACTGTTACCGGAGTTTTACAGCTATTTTCTATTTTACAACTTTTATGCCAATCATCTGTCGACAGTACCGGAATCCGATCCGAACCATCTATAAGACCCTCCCTATCATAATTCCGGTCTGACTGGGAATTTTTTTCATGTACGCCGACAAAGGCAATTTTGATAAAATTACTTTTCCCATACTGCTGGAAGCGTGTAAAAGATATACTTTATCCCCTTTTTTTACAGCTATTCCTACATGTGAGGTATCCAGTCCCTTAATACCGGTAGTAATTAAAATAATATCTCCGGACTGTATGTTATCTTGAATCTCCTCAATAGTATTCTTAGGTATATAAAAATACGTCCTTTTACAAATAGACTCCTCTATTTGTTTCATTTGAGGTATTAAAAGCGAATCCCGGAGAAAAGCCGGATACCTGAAATAGTTTTTCGTCATAAAAAAGATATTCAGCGGATAATCAATCCCTCCGCATTCCCGGGTAATATCTTTCAAATACCCCTGCCGCTGCATTTCATATAACCAATCACCCGAATAATGAAGTCTCGAAGCATATCCATCTATTTTTCCATCCCGGTACCGTATTTTCCTTAGATTATCTATAAATAAAGGAATAGCTGATTCTTCATAAACATCTAGAAAAGCCAGAGCTAAGGTATTCTCAACAAAAGTCACACAATCCAGTTCCCTTAAATTAACAATCAGTTCTTCCTGTAGCTTTCCCTCTAATGTCCCAGCCCGATAAGGTCTTTCTAAAAAAAATATCCCGATTAAAGGAATCCGTTCATGGACCGGTAAATGAGCCAGGTTCCGGACACGGGCATAACTCCAGAAATCTTTCAGGACCAAACTGTCCGCTGCTTGCAAAGGATTAGCTTTTAATCCTATCATTCCGCTGATCCACAAAAGCAAAAATAATCCAATCGTTCTCATCGTTTTACTGATCCTTCCACTTTACAAAAGGAGATTTTACCAAAAAAGAATTATAATAACAAGGGTTTCCTGTGACTTCTTTTCCCAACCATTCCGGTTTTATAAAAACCTCATCTTCCGATAAAAGCTCTATTTCTGCAAGTATCAGACCTTCGTTATCCCCATGAAATTCGTCTACTTCATAAAGATGATCTCCTGCCCGGACGAGATAACGGGATTTATCGATTACTCCCGGTTCACAAATTTTCAACAGTTCCCGCGCTTCTGCCGGTAAAATTTCCTTCTCCCATTCAAAGCGGCTTACCCCTTTTGCATCCGACTTTCCCTTTATCGTCAGATAAGCTTTTTCTCCATACAGCCTTACCCTTACAGTCCTTTCCGGCAAAGAAGACAAATACCCCTGCACAATAGGCACAACCTGATAAGCAAAAGATTTAAATTCCCCTTTCACCAGAAACTTTCGCTCTATCTCTTTCATTTTCACTCTTTTTATAAGCTTGAACTATTTTACAAATATAAAGAAAAAGGAAATGCTCCCCAAGTTCCCGGTCATTTTCTAACTGCAAATAACGAAAGCCCTAAAAGGTATCTTTTTTCAGACATAAAAAAACTGCCAGAAACTAAATTCTGGCAGCTTATTTCTATTATAATATCCTAAGTTAAATAGCCGTACTGAATTGTTCCAGAAAACGGATATCATTTTCAAAAAACAGACGTAAATCTTTTATTCCGTACTTCAACATTGTAATACGCTCAATTCCCATTCCCAAAGCAAAGCCTGTATATTTTTCTTTATCAATACCATTGAGTTCCAATACATGGGGATCCACCATTCCACATCCCAAAATCTCTAACCAGCCGGAACCCTTACATACGTTACATCCCTGCCCGTGACAAAGCGTACAGGATACATCCATCTCTGCCGAAGGTTCCGTAAAAGGAAAATAGGAAGGACGAAGACGAATCTGTGTATCCGGACCAAAAAGTTCTTTGGCAAAATAAGTAAGCGTTTGCTTTAAATCGGCAAAAGATACATTTTCATCGATATAAAGTGCCTCAATCTGATGGAAAATACAATGAGCCCGGGCAGAAATAGCTTCATTTCGGAATACTCTTCCCGGAGTTACCAAACGGATAGGCAATGCATGAGTCTCCATATCCCGGACCTGTACAGAAGAAGTGTGTGTATGCAAAACAATGTCAGGATGTTTTTCTATGAAAAAAGTATCCTGCATATCCCGGGCAGGATGTTCTTCCGGAAAATTCAATGCTGAAAAATTATGCCAGTCATCTTCAATTTCAGGACCTTCGGAAATAGTAAATCCTAATTTATCAAATATAGATAGAATTTCATTCCGTACGATAGACAAAGGATGCCGTGTTCCCAAATGTATAGGATCGCCCGGTAAGGTAAGATCTAAACCTGACTTTCCGCTATCAGAATCGCAAAGCTGCTCTTTTAATTCATTAATTTTATTCAAGGCAACCGTCTTCAGTTCATTGAGCGCCTTCCCGATCTCTTTCTTCTGTTCCACAGGCACGTTCTTAAAATCCTCAAATAAAAGAGCAATGGTTCCTTTTTTACTCAAATGCTTGATCCTGAATTGCTCTACTTGCTCAGGAGTTTCCGCCGTGAAAGCATTTATTTCCGACGTCAGTTCTTTAATCTTATCTAACATTTGTATCTTCTTTTAATTACCGAGGCTACAAAGTTAGAAAAAATATGGAGATTGTACTACTCTGAATCAAAAGGAGCCTCAAAAAGTCAGCTGAAGTTTAGTTGTTGTTTTGTTTTTTTAATCTGTTTCTCCATTGTTTTAATTGGGGATAAACCAAACAACCGATAATAGCCCCCAGAACATCCGCCAATAAATCCAGCATGTCTCCGCTCCGTTTGAAAAAATACTCCTGCAATAATTCGATGATTCCTCCATAGATAAATGCAATACTAATCGTGATAAGATATATTTTTCTCCATGTCAAACGGGTTTGATATTCTAATTCACCGCATAGCAAAATAGCCATAATGAAAAACAGTCCAAAATGAACAATTTTATCAAGGTGTGGAAAACTCCATTGAGGATTAGGAATATTCTCTCCCGGAATAGCACACAAAACAAAAATAACTAAAGCCCATATTATATTACGGAATAATAGAATATAGTTTTTCCTTGTCTCCGCCATATCATTCATTCAATATCATTATTTTCATTTTTACGTCTTTAAAAGGACGATTGTTTTCGTCAGTCGGTAAAGCTGCTATTTTATCAATGACATCTAACCCTTCTACAACTTCCCCGAACACTGTATATTCTTTGTCTAAATGATGCACTCCCCCCAGGTTTATATAATCCTGTTTTTTTTGCTCCGACATATATATTTTATCCGGATTGGCATTCCATTCAAAAGCAATATCTTTTTTTATCTTTTCTGCAATTTCCCGAAATTCTTTTACTTTATTTAACTTACGAAGGGAATCCAGAATTACTTTTTTCTCAGGTGTATAATATTTACGGTTTATCGCATTCTTTATAGGAGCATTAACCGATTTTTCAATCAGTTCTAACTCCTTTTCAGTGTATTTTTTCCCTTGTACAATGTAAAACTGGGAAATGTCAGATTCCTTAAAAAAGTTTTCCCGGTCAGGCTGGCGAGGTGCAGCCAAAGCACCTTTTTTATGATAATGTTCCTCTTTAATTTCCGCATCTATAGTCATTGGCTTTCCAAAACCGATAAATTGACCGGCGATTGCATTCCGGCTGTCTGAAGATCCTCCCTGAATCATAAAATTCCGGATCACCCGGTAAAACAAAGTTCCGTCATAATGACCTGTCTTTGCCAAACGAACAAAATTATCCCGGTGTTTAGGAGTATCGTTGTACAATTTTATTTTCATATTTCCCAGATTGGTTTCTATCAAAGCCATTACTTCTTTTTCCTGAGCATACAAGAAAAGGGGAAATATAAATAAGAAACTGAATATCCATCTTTTCATAACTTATTTTTATATGTTCTGATCTCTGAATTGAATTTACATTCCTTACACTAATTTTTTTATCAAATATTTAACCGGGAAATAGGATGCAATATAACCGATCAATAAAACAGTCAATAAAATAAAAGCAATGTCTCCGAACACCAATTTGACCGGATAAGCTTCTATTATATAATTTCCTTCCCCCAGTTTGATAAAACCAAATGTCTGCTGTAAAAAACAAATCAATACCCCTAACACCAATCCGACAAAGGCACCTACATAAGTGATTAAATTTCCTTCTGTCCGGAATACGGAAATAATTTTTGGGGAAGTCATCCCCAAAGCCTTATAAGTTGCCAGATCTTCTTTCTTATCTAAAATGAGCATTGAAATTGATCCGACAATATTAAAAGAAGCAATAAACAGTATGAAAAGTAATATTAAAAATACAACCAGCTTTTCTGATTTCATCATTGCGTAAAAAGAACGGTTTATTTCATACTTATCTTCTACTTTAAAATTTTCTCCGCTTATTTTTTGTAACTGAACTTTTATTTTCTTTAAAATTTCCGGATTTTTTAATTTAATCTCTATTTTTGAAATCTGATGATCTAAACGAAATAACTTGCGGGCAAAATTAATATCAGTGAGAATGTATTTACTATCAACTCCTTGCTGTGAAGAAAAAAAACCAGCAGGAAAGACAGATTCTGTATTTAAAGCAGCATTCAAAGAAGAAGCTTCTTTATTAGGATAATAGAAGACCAGAGGAGTTAAATAATTCAGTCCGATTCCTAATTCTGCAGCTACCCCCTGCCCTACAACAGATGTGTAGAGATCCCCTTCCCGCAAATGAAATTCCCCTTGTATTATGTTTTCCTCTAATCCGGTCACTATCCCGTAATCCGGTATAACCCCCTTTACAACTACCGGCTTCAGACGATCCCCATATTTTAATAAAGCATTTTCTTCCACTACCGGATTAAAATAGTCAATATCGGAATGAGCAAGAAGAGCCCGATAAGCCAAACTATCAAAATTCGCAAATTTTCCTTTTACCGGAGAAATAATCAAATCAGGAGTCATACTGTCTGTACTTTTCTGTAAAATCAAATCAATTCCGTTAAAAACAGAAAGGATTACAATCAAAGCCGTCGTACCAATTGCCACTCCCGCTACACTGATAGCAGAAATAATGTTTATAGCATTTTGCTTCTTTTTAGAAAAAAGATAACGACGGGCAATAAAAAAGGACAGCTTCATTTATGCTCTTTTTAAATGAGTTTGATTTTAAGACCTCTATTAAATTAAAACTATTTTTATTCCTGCTATGCCCCGGTCCGGAAACAATCTATGTCCAAAAATCGCAAATTATTTCAAAAGTTCGTCTATTTTTTCAATATAATCCAAACTATCATCTACAAAAAAACGCAATTCAGGAATAATCCGCATTTGTTTCCCTACTTTTTTACCCAAAATAAACCGGATCATTTTATTTTTTTCATTCAGATTGTTCATTGTCGCTTCTACACTCTCTGAAGGAAAAATACTTACGTATACCTTAGCATACGAAAGATCGGGACTCACTCTTACTTTAGTAACCGAAACCATTGCTCCCGCTATTATCTCCCTGCATTCTTTTTGAAACATTTCACTTAAATCCCTCTGTATCAAACGGGAAACCTTATTTTGCCTGATCGAATCCATCACTTAATTATTTTATATGATAAAAATTTCTACAAATATACTATAATAAATTCATTATTTTATTACATTTGCATCCGCAAACAAACGAGATGTAGCGCAGTTGGTAGCGCGCCACGTTCGGGACGTGGAGGCCGCTGGTTCGAGTCCAGTCATCTCGACCAATTAAAGGCAATTGACAGGTAACGTGTCAATTGCCTATTTTTTTGTAGAAAACTTTTAATACATTCGGGATAAACTGACTGAGCTAAAATTTTCCTAGATTTGTAGAGTTAAAAACAGTCGGCTAAGCTATTCTAAGGAATATGTCGAAGAAGCCGAGGAATCCTTAAACATATTCAGAGTAACATATCGAAAAAATCCGGAATCTTTAAGTGTATCACTGGTAATAATGTCTACACAAATTAGCAATAACGAAAGTTATATCATCAAAATCTTACAATAACGTCAAAATTCCAGACATCCCGGTCCAAAGCTGGAGACACTGATAATCAGTGCATTTTTGTTTAAAGTTGACAAATTTGTAAGAAGTGGACAAAATTGACCTTTGAAACACATGTCCTCAATAAGGAATAGTGTTTCAAAAAGAAAAGGTTTCCCGAAAACGAGTAATTCCCTATTTTTGTTATTTTGTAATGAATAAATCAGAAATAAAAGCGTCATCTGATAAAGGCTTCTACCCGAATAATACAAATTTTTTTCAGTGGTAATATACTTTAAACGGAATATGCTATAATTTCAGCTGATTATCCAAAATCCCTTTAATAAAAGCACTAATAAAAATACCTGCCTTAAATTAACCTTCAGTTTTTCCGGATTTCGTTTTTCATAAACATTTAGAGCCAAATCCCTTACTGCTACTTTTCAACCTCATAATCGTTCGTAGCCCTCTATTTTTTGTTCCCGATAATTTCTATTTTAAGTAATCCATAATTATTTGTTCTAAAGCCTATTAAACCGATGTTTCACTTTTTTTCTGTGGAGAGTAAATGAAAATTACACAGTAGGGCACGTCCCTAGTGTGTAGTTTTTTTTGTGGGAGAAATTTTGTAAATTTGTATATACTGTGCGGGAGTGAGAAGACGACTTTTCCATTTTTTCGAAAGGCCTTCCGGTATGAATGATCGTATCGTCAAATTCTAAGAGTAATTTTATGGAATATCATCCTATCTATAATTATTATTGTGACGAAAGCTGTCATCTGAAAAACGACGGAAAGCAATATATGATCCTGGGGTATATTTCTGCGCCATACCAGCGGATAAAAAAATTAAAAGAAGATATTAAGGAACTCAGAAAAAAACATAAAAATTCACTTGAAGTAAAATGGAGTAATCTCAATGCCTGGAATTATAATTTTTATGCCGACTTGGTGAATTTCTTTTTTGACCGTTCGGATATCCGTTTCAGGGCTATTATTGTAGATAAAAAACGGTATATAGCCGCTAAATGTAACCACGACTACGACCGTTTTTATTATCTGATGTATTATCAGCTTATCTACCATTTATTAGATACAACTTCTACTTACAATATTTATCTGGATATAAAGGACGACCTCAGTTCATACCGGATTGAAGAACTGAAAAAAATTCTAAACGTACATATGGGAATTATTGAAAAAATTCAGCACGTCCGGTCACATGAAGTGGATTTACTCCAATTGTGCGATTTATTTATCGGCGCCTTATCTTATAATTTAAACAATACGGTAAAAGAAGCGCTTCCCAAATTGCGGTTAATTGAAAAAATACGGCAACGTACCGGAGCTTCTTTGGAAGAAACAACTTATAAAAGTGTTGCTAAATTCAATATTTTCAGAATACAGATTTAAAATTAAGATTTTATTCCGCCATCATGCCCCTGAATTTACTTAAAACATATAATTCATTATTGGAATTAGATTCGTTCAGTGAATCCGAACGGAATATTTCATTAGGCAGAATTTTCCATAGGGATTTTATAGAAACCGATAATTTTTTCCGGAATAAAGCGGTAAAACCGACTCCCCAGGAAGGGAAGACAACCATAGAAATCCTCTTTCATCATTTGACAACCCACTCAGAAGGGAAATACCACCATCGGGTATACGACCGGGATCGTTCCATGCGGATTCACTGGATAAAATTCCACCTTCAGGAAAAAAAGGCAGATACTATTGAAGTTTTTTCAGTCAAAGATAAACAAGCGGTCAGGACTTATATTTACAACGAAAAAGAGTCCTATATCGTCGTACTGGAGCCCAAAACACCTCAATATTATTATCTGATTACAGCTTTTTATATCAAAGGCAGAAACCGGTATAAAATCGAAAAAAAAAGAAATAGAAAATTAGAAGGGATCTATTAAAGCAAAAAGCGATAAATACTGAAGATTTACCGCTTTTCGATTTCCTTTCCCCTTTGGAGAATGAACTTTATACAAAAATAACATTATTTATTTAGAATCAAAATAGCTCTTCAGAAGGCAATATCCTTATTCGAATAAAGAAAAACGAAAAGACATTCTTTCTATGCTTCTTAAGAAGTATTCCAAACAGTTACAGAAGAATTTATAAGAAATTAAATAAGCCTATTTTTACCCTATATATTTTTACTTTCATCTTTCAATTTTCAATTAATTGCCGTAGCTTTGCAGGCGAATATAAAACGCTATAATATCGATATCAATAGACAGAAATGAGAAAATGGAGTATTGAGGATTCAGCAGAATTATACAACATCAATGGTTGGGGGCTGAACTATTTTTCAATTAATGAAAAGGGACACGTAGCAGTAACTCCTAAAGCCGACGGCCCCTCTATCGATCTGAAAGAATTAATGGAAGAATTACAAGTACGTGATGTAGAAGCCCCTATGTTGTTGCGATTCCCGGATATTCTGGACAACCGGATAGAAAAGATATCCAACTGCTTTGAATTTGCAGCCCGTGAATACGGTTATACTGCAAAAAACTTCATTATTTATCCCATTAAAGTCAATCAGATGCGTCCTGTGGTAGAAGAAATCGTCAGCCACGGAAACAAATTCAACATTGGGCTGGAAGCCGGTTCCAAACCGGAGTTACATGCTGTTCTGTCCATCGATATAGACGACGACGCCATGATTATTTGTAACGGATATAAGGATGAAAGTTACATAGAATTGGCATTACTGGCTCAAAAGATGGGGAAACGTATTTTTCTGGTCGTCGAAAAATTAATGGAACTCCGTAATATCGCCAAGCTGGCTAAAAAGATGAATATTCGTCCGAATATCGGAATCCGCATAAAACTTGCCAGTTCCGGTAGCGGAAAATGGGAAGAATCAGGAGGGGATGTAAGTAAATTCGGTGTAAATTCCAGCGAATTACTGGAAGCGTTGGATATTCTTGATAAATACAAAATGAGGGATTGTCTGCAGCTCATTCATTTTCATATTGGCAGTCAGGTTACAAACATCCGCCGGATCAAAACAGCCCTCAAAGAAGCTTCCCAATTTTATGTACAACTCCAAAATATGGGATACGAAATAAATTTCGTAGATATAGGGGGAGGATTAGGCGTAGATTACGACGGAACCCGGTCTTCAACTTCAGGGAATAGTATGAATTATTCTATACAGGAATATGTAAATGATGCCGTATCTTCTATTGTAGATGCCTGCGAAAAGAATAATCTGCGACAACCCAATATTATCACGGAGTCCGGGCGTTCGCTTACAGCACACCATTCAGTACTGGTATTCGAAGCATTGGCCAGTACCCATTTACCGGCTTTTGATGAAAATGAAGAGATTTCCAAAGATGCTCATGAATTAGTAAAGGAACTCTATGAATTATGGGAAAACCTGAATCAACCCCGTTTGCTGGAGACCTGGCACGACGCCGTACAATGCAGGGAAGATGCATTAGGACTTTTCAATTTGGGATTGATTGACTTAAAAACCAGAGCACAAGTAGAACGCCTGTTCTGGTCCGTTGCCCGCGATGTTTATCAGATGGCCGAAGCGACAAAACATGCACCGGATGAATTAAAGAAAATTTCTAAGATGTTACCGGATAAATATTTCTGTAATTTCTCTTTATTCCAGTCTCTCCCGGACTCCTGGGCCATCGATCAGATTTTTCCCATTATGCCTATCAGCAGATTAAATGAACAACCCACAAAATCTGCAACCATTCAGGACATTACGTGTGATTCTGACGGGAAAATAGATAATTTTATCTCTACCCGCAATTTCTCTTACCACTTACCCGCACACGAACTCAACGATAAAGAACCTTATTATTTCGGTGTATTTCTGGTCGGGGCTTATCAGGAAATCTTAGGAGATTTGCATAATCTTTTCGGCGACACAAACGCTGTACACATTAAAGTGAAAGGAAATGAGTATGTTATCGATAAAATCATCGAAGGAGAAACAGTAGCCGATGTATTGGAATACGTACAATTCACACCTAAAAAAATGGCCCGTACTGTAGAAGTTTGGGTTACTGCCTCTGTAAAAAAAGGTATTATTTCAGCCGAAGAAGGAAGGGAGTTTTTATCGAATTACCGTTCCGGACTTTATGGCTATACTTATTTAGAATAGATACTGTACATTTTATTAAAGTCCTTAAGCATTTTGCTGAAGCATACTATTTTCCGGTAAACTCCGAAAAAAACACTTCAGTAATCCCTTAAAATGCTTAAGGGCTATTTTATTTACAGGAGTTGAATCGCTTAAAAATGATCTAAAAACACTTGTAATAACCGGGGTTCCAAAAATACAGGATAGATAAAACCAAATACGGCCCCATAAAAATGGGCATTGTGATTAATATGCCCCCCTCCGCGTTTAGCCATATACTGACAATAAATAAGATAAAGAACCCCAAATAAAATTCCGGGAACAGGTACTACTGCAAACAAAAGAATTTTATCCCAGGGATTCAAAAATATACAACTGAACAGCACAGCAGCCACTGCCCCGGATGCACCAATAGAAGAATAATAAGGCTCATTCCGGTACCGGAATAAATCGTACAGAGAGGCGACAATCATTCCTCCGAAATACAATATAAGATAAGCCCATGCCCCAAAATCGTTGTATCGGAAAACAGATTCTATATAAATCCCAAACGACCAATAAGTAAACATATTGACAAATAAATGTGTCATATCCGCATGTACAAATCCATGGGTAATCAACCGGTACCACTCTCCCGCGTGTATGACTCTATAAGGATTCATAGACAGTTTCTCTAATAAAGCCCGGTTATTGAAACACATCAGAGAAATTACAACTGTCAATCCGATAATGACATAGGTTATCATAATTCAATTGTTTTTAAAAGAATTTTTCAAAGCCTTCCGCATACTTTGTCAATGAAATATCGATGATTTCATAATCAGCAATACCTTTAAAATAGAAAGGATCTTCTTCAATAATTGCATTTACTTCCTCTCTATCCGAAGCATTACATAAGATACATCCCCCTGTACGGGGATTCCGTCTTCCGGAAAAAATAAATTTTTTCAATGCATAATATTTGTCCAGATATGCCCGGTGAGCCCCCAGATTTTCTTCCACTTCTTCAAGCGGCCTTTTGTAATTTACCAAAAATATAAACATAAATACTTTTCAAAATTCACAAATTAAGTCCATAAAGTCCTGTGAGCTTCTCTATTCAGTTGGAACCAAATAGGTTGGAAATACAACAGACTTTATGGACTTTTAAATATTCACTCCGGTAAATACTATTTCTTTTCGTACAATTTTACCCAGTTTTTATATTCTCTGTTTTTCCATGCATTACTATGATATACATAACTGGCAATCAGAGGAATTACTGTAGTACCTTCGGCATATACCATTTGTTCATACGTCACATCTACCTTACCCCATGAACAAGCTTCTTTTAAAGTAGAAGAAGAACAAGCTCCGTCCCGTACATCAGCTACTGTAATCTGTATGGCATATTTATGCATAGGAACCTCATGTCCTAAAATTTCAGCGCAAACGACCGTATCCTGTGCAAAATTCTTAGGGGTCCCTCCCCCTATCATAAATAAACCGGTAGTCGGGGCATTCATTTTGATCATGGTCAATTCGATAAAGTCTTTTACAGAATCGATAGAGACATGTTTATCCGGATGTTCCCACTGGTGTTTTCCAATACCGAATCCGGCACTGCAATCTGAAAAAGCCGGACAGAAAATAGGCACTCCACATTCATAACACGTCTGGATCAAACTATCTTTTTTCACCGAATGTTCTGTCAGCCATTTTCCGATTTCCCAAATAAACTCACGGGAAGAATAAGGACGGGGTTCCAGGGCATTTGCTATCTCATACGTTGTATGATCACAAATCTGCAATTCTTCTTCATCAATAAAAGTATCGTAAATACGATCAATATATAAATCTCTCAATTGCATATCCGGAACGTCCTGACGGCCTTTATAATGCTTGAATCCTAAAGCTTCAAACAAATCCATATCAATAATAGATGCTCCGGTCGCTACAACGACATCGATCATCTTATTGCGGACCATATCCACATATACCTGCATACATCCGGCAGCACTTGTACTTCCAGCAATGGTAAGAATATTCGTACACTCTTTTTCCTTTACCATTTTCATTAAAATATCAGCTGCACGGGCCGTATCGCGTGAGGTGAAGGACATATCGCGCATAGCGTCAATCAACTGGGTTGAATCGTAAGACTTGATGTCGATGTGTTTAATTGTGTCTTTTAATAAATCTTTCTTTTCCA
This sequence comes from uncultured Odoribacter sp., assembly GCF_937966165.1. Classification (NCBI taxonomy): domain Bacteria; kingdom Pseudomonadati; phylum Bacteroidota; class Bacteroidia; order Bacteroidales; family Odoribacteraceae; genus Odoribacter; species uncultured Odoribacter sp. Next base: position 42,112 of record NZ_CALCLB010000005.1, on the reverse strand, counting down.
TTTTTTAATATAAACAATGTAAGGTACAAATATGAGGACCCCACTGACTCAGTCAAATTCATTTATAATCTATTTTATTTCCTAAAAAACATCTATCCCTGCACAGGATTGAATTTCATACTCAATATTTGATAAATCAGTTTCGATGCCAGAAAATCCGGAGCTTTATTGACTTCATTGGGACAAAGTTCTACTACATCCAATCCGATAATATTATGTCTTTCGTTAATCAATTTCAGAAAATTAATTACTTCCCGGTAAGCCAAGCCGTCCGGTTCAGGAGTTCCGGTAGAAGGCATATAGGCAGGATCAAATACATCCAAATCAATCGTAATGTATACATTATCATTCAATTTTTCAGAAACCTCATACATCCAGGTCGGAGATTCTTTAATTTCATGTGCATAAAAAATCCGGTCGGGATCAATATTGTGTTTTTCTTCTATACAGGAACTCCGGATTCCCACCTGAGCAACAGTTGCCATTTCTTTCGCCCGGGCCATAACACAAGCATGATTATGGTCTGACCCCTCATAACTGTCCCGCATATCCGAATGAGCATCTAACTGAAGTACAGAAAAATTTTCATAATGCTTTGCAAAAGCACGGATTGAACCTATACTGACAGAATGTTCCCCTCCTAAAAGAACCGGGAATTTTTTATCATTTAAAACGGAATCTATCTTTTTCTCCACAGCATCTGCCATCGCCTCCGGTGACTGATTTTCAGTTACGGCGTCCAAAGTCGCAATCCCCTGTGTATAAACTTCAGAATCTGTTTCAATATCGTAAAGCTCCATATTAGCCGAAGCTTCCAGAATAGCCTGCGGCCCTTTATCGGCTCCCTTCAACCAAGTGCTCGTACCATCATACGGAACAGGTAATATAACTATCCTGGCATTTTCATAAGCCGTAAATTCATTATCTAATCCTCCGTAATTCAATTTTTCCATACTTAGCGTTTAAAAAGTTTAATAAAGACTCTCTTCTAACAGAGAGGTAAAGTTATGAAATTTCCCGAAATACTTATCCCTCTTTCAAATAAAAACATCTGTAAATCCTGCTGATCAGACAAAAACGAAATACTGAACTGCTTATTCAAACCTCAGAATAGCCAAACAACTGAACGATTGGGTTTCCAACATTTCGTTTTTCTATTTCAGTTCATTCTATCTAGTACAATTTCCCTGAATTTCTATTTTCCATGTCGGCAGCGATACGTTTTATCCCCTCAACAGTTTCGTCTTTATTGATGTGAAGTACGACACGATCCCGCATAATCCATTCCCCTTCTACCATGGAAGAACGGATATTTTTACTATTCATAGCATACACAATAGCTGAATAAACGTCATATTGAGGTACCATATTGGTGGCTTCAGCGTGTACTATGATCAAATCAGCCCGTTTCCCTTTTTCAAGAGAACCGGTAATCTCTCCCAAGCCCAAAGCCCTGGCCCCCTCAATTGTAGCCATTCTCAACGCCATTTTCGCATTTACAGCTTCCGGGTCGGAATGCACTACTTTCGGTAATAAAGCTGCAAAACGCATCTCCTCAACCATATCCAAAGAATTATTACTAGCTGTTCCATCCGTTCCCAACCCAACTGTGATATCAGCTTTTATATAAGTATCTGTATCAGCAATACCACTGGCAAGTTTCAGATTACTTTTCGGACAATGCCCAATCGAAGTACCCGTCTCCGCTAACAATTCCACTTCTTTTTCATTCAGCCAAACGCAATGGGCAGCAATCACATTCCGGTCCAATAGACCTATAGAATAAAGGTATTCAGCAGGAGGCACTCCTTTCTCTGCTGTAATATCTTTCACTTCTTTACGCGTTTCAGCCAAATGAATCTGCAATAAAGCCGAATATTGATCTGCCAGTTTTTTCGCTTCTTGTAACGTTTTCTGAGAACAAGTATACGGAGCATGCACACAAACCGACGGATGAATGGAAGGATCTCCTGCCCATTTCCGGATAAGTCTCTCTGTTTGTTCAAATCCTTCCCTTACCGTTCGGAAACTGGCTGTAGGAAAATCAATCACAGACTCATTCATCACTCCCCTTAAACCTGCTTTTTTGGCTTCTTCAGCAATAATATCTTCATAAAAATACATATCATTAAAGCAGGTCGTCCCGGATTTTATCATTTCTAAAAATGCCAGGCGGGAGGCAATTCTCACATTTTCCGGACGAACCAGTTTTGCTTCTGCCGGGAAAATATATTCTGTCAACCAGGTATGTAACGGAAGATCATCGGCATATCCCCGAAACATCGTCATAGGGACATGGGTATGCGTATTCACAAAACCGGGAATAATCCACATTCCTCCGGCATCATAAGCCACTCCGGAAGGATGAATATTCCTCGTTTCCCCATCCCCTAATTCTTCCATCGCCCCTATTTCCTTAATTTTTCCCTGACTTATCCGGATATATCCCTTCTCAATAACTTCCATACTCCGGTTCATTGTCACAATCCGTGCATTATAAATCAATTTCTCCATAAACAAGTTTTTAGTTTTGTAAAGATAAAGATATTGCAGAATTTCCGGTTTATTCCAAAGGAATAATCTCTTCCGGAAAATAAGTCAATTTTTTAAGACCGTTTGCAGTCACTAAAAAAGTATTTTCTATTCCGACAGCTCCCACTGAAGGAATAACAAATTTTGGTTCAAAAGCAAATGTCATCCCTATCTGAAGCACTTCTTTAGAACGGGAAGCTAAAACAGGCAATTCGTTGATTTGCAACCCTACCCCATGTCCCACAAAATGAGCTTGTTGACGGGTCCCCATAAAATAAGCTGATAACCCCGCTTCTTTTATTCTTTTTTCCACTTTCCGGTAAACTTCAGCACAGGCAGTTCCCGGCCCAACTGTATCTATAATTTCCTGATGAAGCCAGCGGGATATTTCATGAGTTTTATAAGCTTCGGAAGATAGCTTTCCGATAGCGTATATACGGGTCATATCCGTCTGATAAGCTGTATAATTACCAGCCATATCTATCATCACGGAAATCCCTTTTTTTAAAAGTGTTCCGTTAGCTCCCAAAGGGGAAGAAGGATGCATCCCGCCACCCCCTAAAGCAAAATCGAAGGGAGAGGGCACTTCAGCATTTTCTCCCGCCAACACGCTTCCCATAAAAATTTCCATGTGGCTCCCAAAAGTCCTGAAAAAACCAATCGACCCCTCCCGGCGCATTCTGTACTCTATTTCATACTGTAATTCGAGATCCGTCATACCCGGCCGATAGCATTCCGGAATCTGACTGTAGACAAAGCTCTGTTTTTCTGCAGTCTCCTGCATTTGCTGAATCTCCCAAGCAGATTTTATCATCCGCATCCGGCGGATCCAAGGCGTAATATTACCCGTCCCCTGAAGTTCAAAAATATGTTGTAAACGAATGGTTTCACTATAAGTCAATTCATCCTCCTCCAATAAAAGCCTTTCCGGAAGTTTCCATCCGTTCTCCCGAAATAAATCCGGAATCTGTTCCGGTTTTCTTATAAAATGAACATTCCTCTCCAATAAATCAACCGGACGTTTTACAAACAAATGCGGTTCCCCTTCTACAGGTAAATAATAATAACCGTTAAAAACATATCCACACAGATAATACAAATTCAGGGGTATTGTCAACAGACAGGCTTCCATGCCCTTCTCATCCATCTGTTTTTGTATATTTTTGCGCCTTTGCAGTAAATCCGCTTCCAGTGACATTTTTTTCTTTTTATATGCGACAAATATAAAAATAATGCTTCTATAACAAATCCTCCCTTACGGCGAAAATATACCGGGCAGCCTTAATCTGCCTCTTCCCATTTCCAGATATTGGCTTCATAGGGACGAAGTTTTATTTTCCTGCAAACCTTTTCTTTTTCCCTTTCTTTGTAATTACTTAAAAAAAGACGAGCCTGACTCATGTCCATACCGGGAATAACACAAGCATTTTTCGGAGAAAAATTTAAGGTGACCAAAAACCTTTGCTGTCCTTCCTCTCTAAGGTAAGAAAACACCTTTTTATTCGCTGCATCTAATAATATATATTTACCATACACGAAAGCCCTGTAATTTTGTCGCATCTTTATCAATTCCCGGAAATAATTTAAAACTGAAAAAGGATCTTTTTCCTGATTTTCCACATTTATTTGACAATAATCAGGATTCACTTTTAACCAGGGTTTAACTGTACTAAAACCGGCATAAGGAGATTTATTCCACTGAAAGGGGGTGCGGGCATTGTCCCGGGCAAGTTGTTTTTGTTCCTCCAAAAAAGCCGGAACATTTCCACCTTTTTCTTCTATTTGTTTGTAAAGGTTCTTTGTATTTATATCCTTATAGTCTTCGATATGATCGAATTTTATATTACACATCCCGATTTCATCCCCGGCATACCAATAAGGGGTTCCCCTCATTGTAAGCAAAAAAGTCGTCAACATTTTTGCCGAGATTTCCCGATATTCCCTACTATCGTTTCCAAAACGGCTGAGCATACGGGGCTGATCGTGATTCCCCAGGTATACAGCAGGCCATCCCTCTCCTACCGCTTTATCCCAGAGGGTAAACATTTTTTTTAAAGCGATTAAACTATAGGGAATACCGGTATAAAGAGAATCCGGTTTTGTCTTATTTCTCACCTGCGAAGGTCCGAATCCGTATAGCATATCCAATTCTTCCCGTGCCGGTTCAACAAACAGAGCCAGTTGTTCAGCAGTTTCTCCGGAACCTTCTCCTACCGTCATAATATTGTATTTACTTAACACCGCCCGGTTCATTTCATGCAAATATTCGTGCAGGTAAGGTCCCTGCGCATAATATTCAAAAATCCCGGGATATTGGTTAGGGTCGATTTCAGGGAAACGAATATCTTTTGATATATAAGTAATCGAGTCCATTCGGAATCCGTCAATCCCTTTATTCAGCCAAAATTTCATCATGGCATATATTTCCTGGCGTACTTCCGGATTTTCCCAATTCAAATCCGGTTGTTTACGGGAAAAGTAATGCAAATAATAAGATTTTGTCCGGGGATTATAACGCCAGGCATCTCCTTTCTCATCAAAAAAACTCAGACGTAGTGGCGGTTGCCCTTGCTCTGCAGGCCACCAATGATAATAGGAGTAATAAGCATTAGAACGGGAAGTCCGGGCTTCTATAAACCAGGGATGTTCATCGCTGGTATGATTGACAACCAAATCCAATATTAATCTCAAATCACGGGCATGGACTTCCTGCACTAAAAGATCGAAATCTTCCATTGTTCCAAAATCTCCCATAATCTGCCGGTAATCACTAATATCATATCCGTTATCATCATTGGGAGAAGCACATATCGGATTTAACCAAATTACATTTATCCCCAAGCTTTTGACATAATCCAAACGGGAAATAATGCCTTTTAAGTCGCCAATTCCATCCCCGTTACTATCCTGAAAACTCCGGGGATAGATTTGATAAACAATAGATTCTTTCCACCATGCAGGCCTGTTTTCCGATTGTTTCATATTGAAAAATTCCGTTTTTACTTTATTACGCCGTAAAAAAATATAAGTTCAATGCCAATTACTTTTTCTTTTCTATCCAAACTTAATCCCATTTAATAACGTTTTATAAAAGAAATAAAAATACAAAAAAGCTATGAATAACGGGGTAATGATGCAATATTTCGAATGGAATCTGCCGAACGATGGTAAACTTTGGAAACACTTAAAAGAAGATGCTGCTCATTTACACGAAATGGGTATAACAGCCGTATGGATTCCTCCCGCTTACAAGGCTTCCCAGCAAAACGACCAGGGTTATAGTACTTACGACCTCTACGATTTAGGAGAATTCAATCAGAAAGGGACAATACGTACCAAATACGGAACCCGTCAGGAACTGCAAGAGATGATAGAAGAGCTACATAAATATGAGGTTAATGTATATTTAGATGCCGTAATGAACCATAAAGCCGGAGCCGATTATACCGAAAAATTTATGGCCAAAGAAGTAAATCCCGAACAAAGAGAACAAGATATCAGTCAACCTTACGAAATTGAAGGCTGGACAGGTTTTAATTTTCCCGGAAGGGGAGATAAATATTCTCCTTTTAAATGGCATTGGTATCATTTTACAGGGACAGATTACAATGAAGCAAATCATAAAAAAGCCATTTATGAAATTGTAAGCGACGGAAAATCCTGGAGTAAAAATGTCGACAGAGAAAATGGGAATTACGACTATTTGATGTTTGCAGATATCGACTTTGACCATCCGGAAGTAGTAAAGGAAATGACTCAATGGGGCATTTGGGTTTCCCGGGAATTAAAGCTCGACGGGATGCGATTGGACGCCATTAAACACATGAATGACCAATTCATCAAACATTTTCTGGAAGTTGTAAGAGCCGGCCGGGGGGAACAATTTTATGCCGTCGGAGAATATTGGAAAGACGATAAAGATTCCTTGGAAAGCTATCTCTCCAAGGTCGATTATAAGATCGATTTATTTGATGTTCCTTTGCATTTTAATTTATTTCAGGCTTCCCGGATAGGTAAAAACTACAATTTACAAGACCTGCTGAAAGATACTTTGGTACAAAACCATCCTGAACTAGCTGTCACTTTTATAGATAATCACGATTCTCAAAAAAACAGTTCACTGGAGTCACAGGTAAAAGATTGGTTTAAACCGCTGGCATATGGATTAATTTTATTGATGAAAGAAGGTTATCCGTGTATTTTTTATGGGGATTATTACGGTGTATCCGGAAAAAATTCTCCTCATCGGGTCATTCTGGATATTCTATTAGCAGCCCGCCGAAAATACGCTTACGGAGAACAAAAAAATTATTTTGACCATCCCAACACAGTCGGTTTTGTAAGATCGGGGGATAAAGCGCATCCGGATTCCGGCCTCGTCCTTTTGCTTTCCAACGGAGATAACGGAGATAAGGTCATGAATGTCGGGAAAAAACACAAAAACGAAATCTGGCATGAAATTACAGGCAATCGTCAGGAAGAAATTAAAATCGATGAAAACGGAAACGGAAAATTTCTTGTATCCGGAGGCAAAATTGCTGTATGGGTAAAAAAATAAAGGAAATCCGGGTTTATATATTTTTTGGTACACTGTGAGAAAATTCCTTTCTCTTTTAAAGGCATCTATACAAAAATAAGACCTTATCGGAAGGTCTTATTTTATGTGGGCGCTGAGGGATTCGAACCCCCGACCCTCTGGGTGTAAACCAGATGCTCTAAACCAACTGAGCTAAGCGCCCGGGACATCTATCTGATGCGGGTACAAAAGTAGCGCTTTTTTTATTCCGACCAAAAAAATCTCTTTCTTTTTTCAAAAAATTTACAAATCTTCAAAAAATCCGGGCTTTAAAAATTTATTTGCCCGAAAGGAATGCCTTTAAATGAACAGATACTGCACTTCCGATATTCAAAAGTCTGCCGTACACCAATTCTGCTGACTTTTCGAATATTTTTCATTTTATAATCCTAATCGCAATGTTGTTTTCCGGCGTTCACAAAAAGATTTTTTATCCGAAAGAAAGCAATATTAATCCTAAATGTTTAAACACTTTTACATTTTCAGATTTATACCGAAGTTTTCCCCTTCAAATAGGAAGCAAAAATCTCATCAAATAATTCTCCTCTCGTCAACCGTCCCTTTTCAACACAAACAGATTCCACTTTCCCTTTTGCACAGAGTTTATTATCCGGTAACCGGTAAATATCCTGGAAAAATACCAATTTTACTCCCGAACGGACAATATACAAACGTACTGCAAAACGGTCTCCACTAGTCAATGAAACTTTGTAGTCGATTTCTACTTTTGCTACAACTGCATCTATTCCCTGCTTATGTAAATTTCCGAAATTAGCACCGCTTTTCTCCAAAAATTCATGCCGGGCGTGCTCCATATAATGCTGATAATTTGCATTATTTACAATTCCTTGTAAATCACATTCATAATCCCGGACTTTCATTTCCAATTCAAAAATATATTCTTTCATATACTTCAATATTTTTTACTATTCCGGTATAAATTTACATAAATTATTTAATCCTATCCCCTGACTATTTCTTCCTTTTCTTTATCCCAATACATGGTACGGCCTTCCAGATAAGCCCGGGTTCCCATATGGGCACTCATTGCTTCCTCAAAGGCCCGGTCGATATTGCAACTCGGAGTCAATCCCCTCCGGATACATTCCAGCCACTCCCGTATATGTAAATAAGTTGTATTATACCGCTGCCCGTTCACATAAGTATACAATAGCCCCCTTTGGGCAAAATAGAGTTCAGTAGCCGAAGTAATCGCATCTACATCATTGGAACCCGGAATATAATTATAAAAAGGAACATCCGGTTGTATTATGCCTTCTTCAATTTTCTTTTTATAACGGGTAGAGTCACCGTCTACCTTTATTGTAAGGGTATTCCCCAGTTCCATGCTAGCATCATGTCCCATAATGACTTTTCCTCTCTGCCGGCTACTGGCCTGTGTAGCGCTATAAAGTAAAGTCAAATTCTTATCCGGAAATTCAAAAGTCGTTTGTAACACATCCGGTACAGTACGTCCGTCTTTAAAAAAATAAATCCCGCCCGAAGAGGTCGCCGAATAGGGTATGCCTACTTCCATAATCTGATTAATCGCATCATATTCGTGAGTCAATAAATCACCACTCAATCCGGTACTGTAATCCCACCAGCATCTCCAGCGGAAAAAACGTTCCAAGCTAAATTTTTCATAAGGATCCGGTCCCAGGAAACGGTCCAGCTGATTGGCTTTCATATAGGCGTAATATTCTTTCAAACGCCTTTCATCCGGAATAAATTGCTTCCAGTCGATCGTCTGCGGATTAGCAGATTCTTCTATATCATATACCCAGGCTCCGTTCGGATCATTCCGGTTTGTACATACTTCTATCAGGTTGACAGGACCCAGATATCCTTTGTCAATAATTTCTTTAGCTCTGACATAGCTATCTGTCTGACGTCCCTGATGTCCTAACTGAAACACAATTCCGCTTTGCCGGACAGCTTCCCGTACGGCATAAGTTTCCGGAACCGTCCAGGTCATCGGTTTTTCCAAATAAACATGTTTTCCCCGGAGGGCCGCCTCTATAGCCATCGTCCCATGCCAGTGATCCGGAGTGGCAATAATAACAGCGTCAATTTCAGGATCAGAAAGTAAGTCCCGATAATTCCGGTAGCGTTTGGGAAGTTTGCCCAATTTGCCATTAGCCCCTTCCCTACTCCCATTAGCAGCTGCCCGCATAGCTGCTTCCGCATGCGTATCAAAAATATCACAGACAGCAGCAATCTCAATATTCAAATCCTCCTGATTACAAAACATCTCATAACGGGTATCTTTAGGATTTAAACGGGCCTCTTCTTTCAATTTCTCAATGTATTCGGGTTCTGCAAAACCGCAACTCCGCAGTAATAGCTTGCCCCGTATACCGAAACCTATCATCCCCAAGCGTATTTTTTTTCCTTCCGGCTGTATCGGCAATATCTGCGGAGAATATCCTTCCAATTTAAATACATCACTTACATTCCGGCGTACACGCTCCCGGTTTACTTTCTTATAAACACCATAAGCCATTGCCCCTAACAAAGGAACTGTAGCCAAAGATTTCAAGAAATTCCGTCTTCCTTCGTCCGGAGCCGTATTCAGCGGTTCTCCACTCTGAGTATCATCTACCATATCGATTCTTTTTCCAATATCTGTTCAACAATCTATCCAAGCCGATAATGCCGGATGTAGGAAACACCATCAGCAAACACAAAGCACATATCTCTATTATATTTTTATCTATCCATAAATAAGACCCTTCGGAAGGGAAAAGATATTCTGCCCCGATATAAGGAATATGGGACAAATAGTAAAGAGCCAATAAAAAAATACCGCCGATAAGTCCGAAACGAACAGCAATGCCTATAATAAGAGACAATCCAACCAGCGTCAAACCGATCGGATTTAAAAAATCAACGATCTCTAAAGAAGCCGGATGATCCGCTAAAGAATGAAAAAAATTACCCAAAAAACCTTGTGCATCCATTAAATAACCATAGGAAGTCCATTTGGGATTAAAAATTTTACTCAACCCTTCATATAAAAAATGCCACCCGATCAGAATACGTAGAAGTACTAAAAAAAACAATTGTGCTCTGCTATATAAAAACTGCGTTCTCTGCCCCATAATTTATTTTATTTGTCCGGCGGCCAGTCCATCAGCCCATCCGGATTCAATGTTCCAAAAATTCAAATGAATTAACATTTCGCTGATTAACAGAACTAACATTTCCGGTTAAATTTCTTAATCAGAACCGAAGGTTCGTTAATCAGCGAGTCGAAAAGTGAGCATTTATCTGTTTTCGCATTTAAATGCCTGCGTATTTTTTATTTTAATTCTTTAATCCGTATATTTTTAAATTTCACAACCGATCCATGCCCCAGGAATCCGATATGTCCTTTTTTATTAAACAATCCCGGATGTTCACGTTTATCCATTGTACCGTTAAGAGTTGCTTCTTTAATGTCCCCGTCCAGAATGACTTCTCCATTCAGAATGACCTTGATCCGGTTACCCTTTGCTATAACTTCCTCATAATTCCATTCTCCGACAGGTTTTAAGAAACCTCTGCGGGCAGGAATAATACCGTATACCGAACCATGATACTGATATTTTTTCAGATTTTTATAAATCGGATCTTCATTGTCCAATATCTGAAGTTCCATACCGACATAAGCAGCATCTCCTTCGGTGGGGGTACGGATACCCAAACCGTTGTTTGCGCCGGGCGTCAGCATAAATTCGAAACGGAATACGAAATCGGAAAATTCCTCTTTGGTATATAAATTACCTCCCCCTCTATTTTCCGGATAAAGCACTATACATCCTTTTTCCGCGACATAATCTTTTGTATTTCCTGTCCAATTGTGCATGGAAACTCCGTTAAATAAAGCACGGAAACCTTCTTTTGCTTCTTCGGCAGACACTTCATAGGGTTCTACCCTCGGAATCTCCCGCACAAAAATATCCCGATAAGCCACTTTACTTCCATGCGCCTGTAATTCGATTTGTTCCATAAAAGGAACAGGCTGGGTTCTGTCCCAATAATTTTCAAAAATAACATTATCGACCACTTTAATTCCGTTCAACCATACAGAAACCCGTTCCCCAATCATCCGGATAAAGAAGCTATTCCATTCTCCCAACTGATTGTCTGCTACCAGAAGCGGATTCCGCAAATTTATTTCATTATTGTAGAGGCCTCCTGAACCCACCTGAGCACCGACATCACGACGGGCAGTATCCCAAATTTGTACCTGAGGTGTACCACGCAAATAAATACCGGCGTCCGCCTCTTTGCCTTCCGGATAAAGTTTCCAATCGACATACATTTCAAAATCCCCGTATTTTTTTTCCGTACAAAGATTATCTCCCTTGCCGTTAAATACCAGTATTCCATCTTCCACACTCCAGGATTCTCTCATCAATTTATCTGCCTTTTTTTGTTCTGCAGCCAAACGGGCAGCAGGCATTTTCGCCCGGGTCAGCGGGTTACCGACCAGCCCTTTCCACCCTTCCAAATCCTTTCCGTTAAAAATACGTATAAATCCTTCTCCTTCAGGTAATTCAGCCAAATGTTTCCGAATCGCTTGTTTTTGATAATCACTATCCGTTCCGCTCAATACTTCCAACACCCGGTTTAACAACCGATTTACGACTTCCCCATAATAAGCTTTATTTCCCAAAGCAATATTCATTATAGTCTGACAAGCCGTTTGTTGTAAATCTTTATCTTCCAAATATTCCCCAGCTGTAACTAATCCCAGGAACGTTCCGGTTTTCTGGATTTGTTCCAAAACAGCCTTTTTCTGGGAAGTATTTTGTGCAATTTTCAAAGCTTTACGCAAAAGCAATAATTTCTGCTCTCCTGCCAGAGCAGTTCCGGCTATCTTATTTACATACGCTTCAAAAGCTGGATTAAAATATTTTCCATTCCCATCATTCTTACAAATGGTATACAAAGCCTCTGCAGACTCAAAACCCGGCCACAAAAGTAAAGCTTTGAATGCTTCCTGTTGGGTCCCTGCATTTCCTTCTGCAAATCCTTGGCGGATCATTTCAAAAGCAGCAGGATCTCCGGTTGCAGCTAAAATACTAAAATACCGGTCCCGGATATTACCGGTTTCCTTTTTCATCTGCCCTGCAGCCGAAGCATAACGTTCCCTTGCCGGAAGCATACGTAAAGCAGCAATAATAGCCTGCTGGACAGCATCTACTTCTGTAGAAGATACATTTTTCAACAGCTCATATAACTGAGGTAAATTTTCAGCCGTAACCACTTCTTTCAATACAGCAAGAGCTGTCTCTTTTACCCCGGGTGCTGCATTTACAGAAAAATTCAGCATATCTTGCGCATACTTATCACATCGCCGGCTACCTATTAGCAGCAAAATCGTTTTTTGACCTTCTTCAGATGCCTTGTCAAATAAATTCATTAAAGGAGCTGCAATATCTCCCGGCATTGATTTCAATACATAAGCGGCAGTTTCCAGCTGATTTTTATCCCCGGAAGCCACCAGGCCCGACAAACAGTCTATAGCTTCGTTTCCCCCTATACGGGCGACCGCATTTATGGCAGTCCGGCTTAATTCCGGATTCGCGTTCTTCCCATAAGGTATAATTTCTTGCAGAGAAGCTTCCACTCTATTCTTTCCCAACCAATTGATAATATCGATCTGAGTCTCTATGTCAGCCTTATTTAACTTTCCGGTAATCTCCCTGTTCAAAGCATCATTTGTGTATTCTTCTGCACCTAACAATGCGGCATTCCGATACTCCCTTTCGGGATCGTTCAATGCTTTTATAATCCATTTGGCCCGGTTCTTATCATCCGTTTTCAATAAAATCTGTAATGCAGCTATCCGCGTAGCGACCTGATGAGCTTTTAAAGCATTTTTATACAACTCAGAAGCTGCTTTAGTAACCGTTTTTTTCTCACCCTCATCTGCTAATTTATTCAACAAAGTGATATAGGCTTCATTTCCGCTCTTCAGATCCAAAGAATAATGAGCATCCTGTGCCGCTTTTGCCAAAACGGGCAAAGACTTCGTACTCCCGCTCCGGCTAAGTGCAAAATACCACACATCTATATTTTCTGCCGGGAATTTTCCTTCCTGTGCCAACAAAACATCTTCTGCTTCCGGCGAAGCAATTTCGCCTAAAGCATTCATACTATTCTTTTTTAAACCCGGATTAACCTGCATTAACGCTTTTATTAATGCATCAGTTGCTTTTCCTGTTTTTATTTTGGCTAAACCACGGGCTCCATTATCGGAAAGAACGGGATCATTTAAATAAGAGGCAAATAAATCCACAGAAGCATCATCCCCCACCATTCCTAATAAATTCATATAAAATGCCTTTGATTCAGGCCTGTCCAACTTTTCAATGGCTTTTATAAATACCTGTTGTAAATCGTTCCTTAATGCAGGATCCTGTAAAGAGGTCGCATAAACAGTTATACTATTCAAAGCAAAGTCCAGTCTTACCCGCGCTTCCCCGGTAGAAGTCTCCCGCATATCGATTAATTCACTTAAACCAGCTTGTCCCGTAGAAGCAATATCCGCCATCGCCTGATTTAAAACCTTTTCTTTTTCTGCCGGAAGAACAGCTAATGCATCAGCTAATTTTGTTGCTACGGTCCGGTTCACATCCAACTGCCCGTAAACCAGACTACCCAACACAAACAGGAAAAATAGTATTAATTGTAACTTTTTCATAGATTCATTCTTTTATCATTAAATATTCCAGGGAGCCCTCATTGGCTGATTGACCAATAAATTTGCAGCATCATCGTTTATAAATAATTGTTTCACCGGATCAAAATGCAACGTCCGGTTCAAACGAAGAGCAACTATTCCCATATTGACAATTGTAGAAGAACGATGACCGTTCATTTCGTTTAAAGCAAATTTTTGCCGGTTTTTAATACATTCCATAAAATCTGTATGCTGAGGTTCCGGATCAGGGAAACCAGCTAATTTCTTTTCCCAATCAGGGATATCACATACAAAATTTTTATAGACATTTCCTTTAGGACCTGCAATATAAGGCGTTCCCGGATTACCAAAATCCCCTCCCCACAATACAATCTGGCATCCATCGTCATACGTATAAGTAATCGAACGCCATGTACCGGCAGCATCGTAATGTTGTTGAGGAGCATCCACTTCTACTTTCACAGGGCTTGTTTCATCTTTTCCCAGTATGTACTGTACCGGATCGATATAGTGTTGTCCCATATCCCCCAGTCCTCCGCCATCATAATCCCAGTAACCTCTGAAAGTCTGATGAACCCTATGTGCATTATAAGGTTTGTAAGGAGCCGGTCCCAACCAAAAATCATAATCCAATTCAGAAGGTACCGGCTGAGGATCCAAATTTTCCTTTCCGACCCAATAAAACTTCCAGTCAAATCCAGTATGTTTACTGATAGTCACTTTTAAAGGCCATCCCAACATCCCGCTTTGAACTAACTTTTTTAAAGGCTTAACCGGGCTCCCCAAACCATAGAAAGAATCTTTAAACCGGAACCACGTATTCAATCTGAAAATACGTCCGTAATGGTTCATTGCTTCTACCACTCTTTTTCCTTCTCCTATCGTTCGGGTCATCGGCTTCTCACACCAGATATCTTTTCCTGCTTTCGCAGCTTCTACTGCCATTATAGCATGCCAATGAGGCGGGGTAGCAATATGTACAATATCTACATTTTTATCCAGAATTAAATCTCTAAAATCATGATATTGAGCTACCTTATCCGGCACTAAACTAGCTGCCTGCTGAAGATGATTTTTGTCCACATCACAGATAGCTACTAAACGGGTATTCCCATAATTGATATGGCCTCTTCCCATAGCTCCAACACCTATGATTCCTTTTGTAAGTTGATCACTAGGAGCAACAAACCCTCGTCCCAATACGTGACGAGGAACGACAGTGATAGCTGCCAAACTAGCCACTGTTTTTAAAAATTCTCTTCGAGTTGTCATATATGTTTAAATTAGAATGTCATATTGAAAATACAAATTAAAGCCTGATATAATTTTAACTTTTCCCACAAAAAAGTATGATCTGAATTTCTATTTTACCCCATTATACCCAAACACAAAAAGGTTGCTTCTTTTCTATTTGACTTAGTAAAACACTACCTTCCGAGATTCTTAACAAAGAAATTCTTTTCTCACCACTTCCTTAAATTTGCAGTTGTAAAGATAAAAAAAAATTAAAAAGGTCAAAATAACCTTTTTTAAGTAATAGCGGCTATTACCATTTTTTAAAAGTTTATTTTTTGAAGCTATATTTATATAAATATCAACTATTTAACACAAGCCTTCTCTTCTAAATCAGGAATAACATTAAATTTAAAAAAGCAATTTCTAATTATTAATCAAAAACGGGCAGAAAAATGAGTTGAAATTCCGGGTAAACGTTAAAGGCAATCCAATTTGAAAAACCATCTTTCGTATCTGACGGTAACATAAATCTCCCGGTCTTCACGAAAAGTCGTATGCAACTTATAAGAAGCTTTTCCCTAAAAATTATACAACTTGTTAAACAGTGGCCCTAACATTAGCCAGGGGAAGAGACTGTCTGCTCCCAAATGCATGGAGGAAAGGAATTATTAAAGAATCAATTTCCGGCCTCCTATCAGGTTTGGTGCCAAATCTTTTCCGGCATCTTCCCGTTTTTACCTAAAAAGCAGTCAGAAAATACAAGAGGAGAAAATTAGAAAGCATAAGGAGAAAATTGTTTTATATATACTTTATAGGCATAAGGAGATAACGTCATACGACGGAGATTTTCAGCCTTTTCATCATCAAAATATTCCAAAAAGGTTCCCGGTAAAACGCTTTCTAAATGTAATTCTTGTTTTTCTGCGGAAAAATTCAAGATGACAATAACATGACTATCTCCTTTAAATCTTTCAAAAACAAATATTTCTTTTTCATTCTGGTGCCGGATAATGTGAAAACATCCTCTATTCTTTCCTGTCAGCAAAGCAGGATTTTGGTGTTTCAAGTCATTTAGTTTTCGGTAAAAAACGGATAATTCCGGATTTTCTTCCCATTCTACCACATCTTTTTCGAAAAAAAGCAAACGTTTATTAAAGCAAATCTCTTGCCCCGTGTATACCAATGGCATTCCTGGAACAGTATACATTAAGACAGCGTAAAGCCGGAAAGCTTCTCCTAAACGTTCCTGAATATGTCCTTGCCATGAATTTTCATCGTGATTATCGATGAAATTCATAATAATGGTTTCCTCGGAATAAAGTGTTTTTAATTTATGAAAATAGTCGGGTAAAGAAGTTCCATCCTGTTTCCGCTGTGCGATATTATTCATTAAGTGATGCAAATCCCATCCATAACAAGCATCAAAAGCCTTTTCCGTCAATACCGGTTCCCAAGCTTCAGCCAGCATGAATACAGGTTTTACTTTTTCTAACGCCTCCCGGGCTTCTTTCCAAAAATCCGCGGGAACTAGAGCAGCCATGTCACAGCGATAACCATCAATATCCGTCTCCCGGATCCAATAGATCATACTTTCGATCATATAATCCCGCAAATCCCGGTTATTATAATTCAATGCTGCCACATCACTCCAATCTTCCACAGGACTTACAATTTCCCCATTCTTCTGAATATACCAATCCGGATGTTCCTCTAGCAGAGGATTGTCCCAGCCAGTGTGATTCGCTACCCAGTCCAGAATTACCTTAAATCCCAACCCATGCGCCTGTTTCACCAAATTTTTAAAATCTTCCAGTGTTCCATAGTCCGGATTTACTTTCCGATAGTCCTGAACAGCATAGTAACTGCCCAAACTCCCTTTTCTGTTTTTCCGGGAAATGGGGGTAACCGGCATAAACCATAGGATATCCAGACCCAATTCTTTTAAACGGGGCAAATGAGACATAAAAGCATTAAAAGTACCCTCCGGAGTATATTGCCGGATATTTACTTCATACATAGAAGCATTCCCTGCCCAACTTACAGTTTCCCATATTTTTTTATTTCCCTCTATTTTATATTCTCCTTTTTCCATAATGCCATCTAATAACTAAAATCCATGCAAAAATACCAGCTGATTCTTACAGTAAATAATACTTTCTATCATTCTAATTCTATCACCATAGCCGTTTTAGCCGGAATAATCAAAGTAGAATGCAGCTCTTTTATTTCCCGCCCACTTAAAATATCTCTTCCCTGACTTACATCAGACAACATTTCGGAAAATCTCTTCAAATCAAGGGCTTTTGATTCTTCATCTGAATTATTGAGTATAACCATTACTTTCTTATCATCGTTATAACGGAAAAATACATAACATTCATTTTCCGGTATAAAATGTTTTAAAGCTCCCGTATGTATAACGGGATTATCTTTCCGCCATTGCAATAAATTTCTCATAAAATCAAATACTTCATTCTGTTCTGCAGTCCGCCCTTCAGCAGTAAAAGCACTAACTTCATCTCCCGGCCAACCTCCCGGAAAATCTCGTCGGATATCTCCATCCCCTTTTTGTTTTTCTCCCCGCATCATAATCTCTGTACCATAATAAATCTGAGGAATCCCTCTGGCTGTCGCAAGCAAAGTAAATACCAATTTAAATTGATTGATATCCCCGTTTAAAGCTTCCCATATTCGTTCTGTATCATGATTATCAGCAAAAATCAATAAATTGTAAGGATCCGGATATAAATAATCCTGAGCAAAAATAGAATACGGACGCATAATCCCTTTGTCCCAACCTTGTTTCTCCTTGGTAAAAACGATTAAAGCATCCTGTAAAGGGAAATCCATAACGGTTGGTAATTCCGAATTAAATCCATCTGAATTGAAGGCATCTTTTTGCCAATATGCAACCTCAACGGGTTGATGTACCCATGTTTCCCCCACTATATTAAAATTCGGATATTCAGCCATTATTCTCTCGTTGAATTCAGCCATAGCTTCCTTATGATTATATGGATAAGTGTCTATACGCAAACCACCCAAGTCCGCATATTCGGTCCACCAAATCGCATTCTGAACCAGATAATCCAATAATAAAGGATTATTCTGATTCAAGTCGGGCATAGAAGTATCGAACCATCCCTCCGTATTCAATTTCCTATCTGCATCCGCTGCATAAGGATCCTGTACGGTTCCTATCCGGAAATTAGAACGGGTAAACGTATCGTGCTGATGAATCCAGTCGTCTGCCGGTAAATCTTTCATCCACCAGTGAGCTGTACCATTATGATTCGTTACAACATCCATAATAAGCTTTATACCCCTTTTCTTTGCCTCTGCAGCCAATCGCTTATAGTCTTCATTTGTTCCGTAACGGGGATCAATTTTATAATAATCAGAAATGGCATAGGTATGATAAGAAGTAACCGGCATATTATCCTCCATTAAGGGAGTACTCCATAAAGCCGTAATCCCTAAATCTTCCAGATAACCCAAATGATCGATAATTCCTTGTATATCTCCCCCGTGCCTTCCATTCATATCGTTTCGGTTTACCTTTTCGATGGTTTCCGCATGGCTGTCATTATTCGGATTTCCATTTGCAAACCGGTCGGGCATCACTAAATAAACTACATCAGCACTGCTAAAACCTTCCCGTTCCCCGGATCCTTCCTGTCGGTTCTGCAAAAGATAGGGATAATTAAAAATCTCCCGGTTCCCCTTCCAGAACTCTATTTTCATTTCTCCGGCAGCTGCCGTTTGGTCTATATGCAAATAAATGAATAAATAATTCGGGTTAGTTGTGGTCACTACCCCTTCAATTTTCACTCCTGCATAATGGATCTCAGGCCGATAAGTAGAGATCTGAGGACCATACACCATAAGCTGGAGTTCCGGGTTCTTCATTCCCACCCACCAGCTAGGAGGTTCTATCCTTTCTACAGGGATTTTCGGATTTTTTTTATTGGGTTGAAATGTCTTAGCGGAAACACTAAGGGATATCATCAGCAATATCATTATTCCTATTATTCTCATATCGCATTAAATTAAAAATACAGCTTGCAGATTTTGTCTCGTTATTGCTATTATTTTCTAAATTTCTATTTTAGAATGTTCCATTACTTTATATTTTTTCCCGTACATTAATAATTCAATATCTCCGCCTTTTTCATTGAAAATTAAAATTTTTGAATGTTCTACCCTTATATTTAAAATATTATTCCGAAACATGACTTTAAAGGAATAAGATTTCCAACTTTCCGGAATGGCGGGTTGAAAACTCAGTATTCCTTCTTTTATCCTCATTCCTCCAAAACCTTCTACTATAGACATCCAAGTCCCTGCCATAGAAGTAATGTGTAACCCTTCACGGGCTTCTTTATTGTAATCATCCAAATCCAGACGGGCTGTACGCAAATAAAGATTATAAGCTTTATCCATATCACCGATTTTTGCCGCTAAAATAGAGTGTACACAAGGGGAAAGGGAAGATTCATGTACGGTACGGGATTCGTAAAAATCAAAATTACGTTTTATACAAGTTTCATCGTATTCCTTTTCAAAGAAGTAAATACCCTGTAAAACATCTGCCTGTTTTATAAAACAACTCCTCAGAATACGATCCCACGACCAATGCTGATTCAAAGGCCGGATCTCAGGATTTAAATCTGCAGCGAGTATTTGTTCTTTATCCATATATCCGTCCTGCTGCAAAAAGATTCCCAATTCCTTTTCTTCGGGAAAATACATCTGACTGATAATTTCCTGCCATTTCCTGGTTTCCGTTTTATAATCCAATTCCATTTTAGCCACCAATTCCAGGAAACAGTCCGCACTACGTGATTTTACTTTTTCCAGACATTCTATGGCGTATTCCATACACCAGGTGGCTATTTTATTGGTATACCAATTATTATTGACATTGTTTTCATATTCATTCGGACCGGTTACTCCCAAAATGACATATTTTTTCTTTGCTTCCGAAAAAGTAGCTCTCTGCGCCCAAAAACGAGCAATAGCTGTAAGCACTTCCAAACCATATTCTTCCAGATAATGCTCATCTCCGGTATAATTTATATAACGATAAATGGCATAGGCAATCGCTCCATTCCGATGTATTTCTTCAAAAGTAATCTCCCATTCATTATGACTCTCTTCCCCATTCATGGTTACCATAGGATAAAGAGCCGCGCCACCGGTAAAGCCTAATTTAAGACCGTTTTCAATTGCTTTATCCAACTGCTTGTACCGATAAATTAATAAATTCCGGGTTACAGCAGAATCAGCAGTCGAAAGATAAAAAGGCACACAGTAAGCTTCTGTATCCCAATAGGTACTCCCGCCATATTTTTCACCTGTAAAACCTTTCGGCCCGATATTCAACCGGGCATCATCTCCCGTATAGGTCTGGTTTAACTGGAAAATATTAAAGCGTATCCCCTGTTGCGCTTCCACGTCTCCTTCAATAACAATATCAGAATGTTCCCATATTTTCTTCCAGACCAACTGATGTTCTTCCAATAAAGTATCAAAGCCTTTGGTACAGGCATCGTTTACCAGAATTTTGGCATTGGGCAATAAATCAGAAACACTGTGATTCATAGAACTCAAAACAGCCACATATTTATAAAAGCAAACCTGCTTTCCTTTTTCAACAAATACAGATACTTTATTTGCCACATAGTTTTGATCCATAATCGTATCATCATCCGAAGTAGGATATTCATTACCCTCCAATGTAATTGTATATTTGATCCCTACTCCAACCTGAAAATTGGTTTTTTTGGTCTGTGAACGTAAGTAGGATTCCCCGTGTAAAGAATCTGTCTCTAAAATATCCCAGAATTTTTCATTATAATTGGCATCTTCATTTTTTACGTCTCCGTCAATATATGAAGTAAACAATATATCTCCGCTGAAATTCAAGGGGGTAATGGCATACTGTATGGCGGCGATTTCTTTATTGGCCATACTGATAAAGCGTCTGGTGTTCACTTTAACTTCATCTCCATTGGGCATAACTGCAATAAAAGAACGCTCCAGATACCCTTCTTTCATATTCAGAATACGGATAAAGTCTTTTACTTTACAAACCGCTAAATCCAGTTGCTCACTGTTGATTTCCACATCAATTCCATTCCAGTAAGGAGCATTTAATACTTTCGCAAAATATTCCGGATATCCGTTTTTCCACCATCCCACACGGGTTTTATCCGTATAATAAACTCCACCGATATAAGTACCTTGTAAAGTACTCCCGGAATACTTTTCTTCAAAATTGGCTCTTTGTCCCATTCTTCCGTTTCCCAGACTAAAAATACTTTCGGAAGAACGATGATTTCTGGGATCAAATCCTTCTTCAATAATACACCAGTCGTTTACTTTCAGATATTTATTCATAGCTTTAAAATTACAATGTTAAAAGCAGTCAAACCGCTTCCAAGATTCAAAAGTTTATTATTTCTCCATTTATTACCAATTCCCCATTTTCTATTTTTATCTGTGTAAAATCCGCCATAACAACATCAGCCGTTCTCAAAATTTCCCGATTTCCCACCCCTACACATTTCATTCCTGCCTGATGGGCTGCTTCTATTCCCGCAACGGCATCTTCGAAAACAATACAATCTTCGGACGATAATCCCAATAGTTCAGCCCCCTTAAGGAAAACTTCCGGATCCGGTTTAGCCTTTGTCACATTGGTCCCATCCGCTATGGCATCGAACATTTTCTCAATGCCAACTTGTTTTAAAATAGTTTTCGCATTTTTACTGGCTGACCCTAATGCAACCTTAATTCCATTCCGATGTAGGGCATTTAAAAAATCCCGGACCCCCGGTAAAACTTCGCCGGAAGTCATCTTTGTGATATAACTCAAGTATATTTGATTTTTCTTATCTGCTAATTTCAATTTCTCTTCCTCGCATAAATCAACTCCTCCAATACTCAATAATATATCCAAAGAAGCCATGCGACTTACTCCTTTCAGTAATTCATTGTCTCTTTCCGTAAATTCAAATCCTAATTCAGCAGCAATTTCTTTCCATGCCAAATAGTGATATTTCGCCGTATCGACAATTACTCCGTCTAAATCGAAAATACAAGCTTTCATGATTCTCTTATTTAATTTATTTTTTATTTTCTATCCCCTCACATTCCTCAGTATGGTGAGAATAAGTCTCTTTAATAATAAATACGCAAACAGCTCCTATCACTAATAATACACCGGCTAATACCAGCATCCCAATCTGTTTTCCTCCCACAACATGTAATAAAAATCCTCCGGCCAGGGCTGCAACAATCTGTGGTACACATATCGTCCCATTGAATAACCCCAGGTAAGCTCCCATATTTTTACCAGAGACAGAATTGGTCAGAATTGTAAAAGGCATAGCCAGCATAGCAGCCCATGCAAAACCGATCAAAACAAAAGAAATGAAAAGTATATACTGATTGTGAATAAATAAAGTGGAAATAAAACCAAGTCCGCCTATTAACAAACTAAGGGAGTAAGCCCATTTACGGGAACGGAATAAAGGCAAAACAACTGCCCAACAAACAGAACCTATTGCCTGGACAGCAAACAAAACCCCGACCCAATTCCCGGCTTCCTGATAACCGGCAGAGGCTGTATCTCCGGTTCCCCAGACATTTTGGGCGATAGCTCCATTGGTGTAAGTCCACATATACATAAATGCTGCCCAACAAAAAAACTGCACTAATCCCACCGTCCAGAATACTTTGGGAGCATGAATCAATAAAGAAATAAAGTCACTCTTTTCTTTTTTTTCTTCAGCAGTAATTCCGTGAAACTCTTCAAATTCTTTAGGAGGCATTTCTTTTACTTTTACAGAAGTATAAATCACACATAAAATCAAAATAATAGCTCCCACATAAAAAGAATAAATGACTGTATCCGGGATCATCCCCGGAGCAGCAATATTTTGTATTCCCACTAATGTGAAAAAGAAAGGAAAAAGATAACCGACTAAACTACCGGCATTACATAAAAAACTCTGAATAGAATAAGCTAATCCTTTTTGCTCCTCATTTACCATATCCCCGACCAGCATCTTAAAAGGCTGCATCGCCATGTTGATAGAAGTATCCAATAACATTAAGGCAATAAGTCCAAACAACATGGCATTCATATAATGAGTGAAACTCCCTGCATTGGGCAACAAAAACATGACAATCACCGCCAGTAATGAACCGACAAACAAATAGGGAATACGGCGTCCGAAACGAGTCCAGGTGTGGTCACTGAGCGAACCAACAATCGGCTGTACAATAATTCCGGCCAAAGGAGGCAATATCCAGAAATAACTCAAAGTATGCGGATCTGCCCCTAAGGTTGCAAAAATACGACTCACATTAGCACTTTGTAATGCATAAGCAATCTGTACGCCAAAAAAACCGAAACTAATGTTCCATAAGGTCCAGAAACGAAGTTGCGGTTTGCACTTCAAATTTGTATTTTCTACCATAAATTCATTTATTACATTTCTGACTGATCAGCCTACAATCCATAAAATGATACAAACCGATTTTTATTTATACGGAGATTTTTTATATCAGTTAAAAAGAAATCTGAAATTCTAAGCCGTTTTACATATCCCCTCTCCCACGCATCATTAAAATATTTATAATCAAATGATTATAATTCATTCTTGCGCAAAAGAAACATTTTACAATCTTTAGAAACAGTCAGAAAAATGATAAACAATTGCGATTCAGATTAAATCTAAATAATAGAGGAAAAGATGTCCGGGGAACCGTAAGCCGGGAAAGAAGAGCATGTATATAAAGCGCAGTAATAATAAAAAACAATAAATCCCTTGCGGATATATGAATACATATTACCTAGCGGAAGCATTCATTAAGCAAAGATGCTATTTAACTGCAAGGGATTTACTAGCTTCTATTTTTTCAAGAACACCTTATACTCTGTGGACTGCATTTTGAATGGAGTGGATAAGGCCGCATCCTTTCCCGTAAAAGCGTCCACATATGAATTTAAAGGCATCTCTTCAAATTTAAAAGAGACATTTTTCCGGCTCAAATTGAGGATAACCAATAATTCATTATCCCCATTGGTACGGGTAAAAGCAAAAACCTGTTCAGGAGCAGTTGTATGTAAAATACGCATTTTTCCGGCCTCTATACCTGCCCATAAAGCCGGATTCTGATGTTTTAATTTATCCAGCTGTGTATAAAAAGCTGTCAATTTTTTATCATCGCTCCATTTGATTTCATCTTTTTCGAAGAATTCCAGCCGATGATTCAATCCTACTTCCTGTCCGCTATATACCAAAGGCATTCCCGGTACCGTATAAGTTAATACAGCAAATGCCTTTTGCATATCTCCAAAACGTTCATTAATTGTACCATTCCAACTGTTTTCATCGTGATTTGTCAAAAAATTCATAAGAATTGTACGGGGAGCATACATACTATCCACTTGGTGAAAATAAGCCGGTAAAGCAGCAGCCGTTTTTTTACCAGCCGCGATATCATTCATCGTATGTAATAAATCCCAGGCATAACAAGCATCAAAAGCAGTAGCTGTCAACTCCGGCTCCCAGGCTTCTGCCAACATAAATACCGGTTTTAAACTATCCAGCGCCATTCTGGCTTCTTCCCAGAAATCGGTAGGGACCATTGCTGCTACATCACAACGATAACCATCGATATCCGCTTCTTTTACCCAAAATTTCATACTTTCAATCATATATTGACGCAAGCCCGGTTGTTCATAATTTAAATCAGCTACATCCGTCCAATCAGCTACAGGGGCTATAACGGAATCATTGATTTGCGTATACCAATCTTCATGTTCTACGATCAACCAATTATCCCAACCTGTATGATTTGCAACCCAGTCCAGAATTACTTTAAATCCCATCTCATGAGCCTTTTTGACTAATGCTTTAAAATCGTCCATCGTCCCAAATTCAGGATTTACTTTCTGATAATCCTGAACAGCATAATAACTCCCCAGCGATCCTTTTTTATTTTTTTCGGAAATCGGCTGGATAGGCATAAACCAAAGTATATCTACACCTAACTCTTTTAAACGGGGCAAATGATCCGCAAATGCATTGAAAGTTCCTGCCTGAGTATATTGACGGACATTTACTTCATAAATCACCGCATCTTTAGCCCAAGGCACAACCTGAGGGGTTTTAAATACAGGCACTGGCGTAGCAATCTCTTTATTCCGGTTTTTTTTGTCTTTACAAGCCGTAAAAGCAATCATTAAAACAAAAAGTACAAATAAAAATTTTCTCATACGTTCTAATTTAATATTATAAATCAATAAATTATAGCAATCCGGCACCGCTATCTCTTTTAATTATAAATAATCTCAATCCCATTCGCCGGTACATCGACAATTAATTTCGAATTATCATAACTGAAACGTCCTCCGAATAAGGCTTTAAATTGCTCTTTCCTACTCCGTTGGGGAAGATCAAGTTTCAAAGTCACCTCTTCCGTTTCTTTATTAAAAACCACAATAACATCCTGCCCGAAATACGAGCGTAAATAAGCATAAACTTTACTCTCCACCCGTAGAGGTATAAAGTCGCCATACATCAGCGCCATACTACTTCTTCTGAATTTCATCAAAGTAGCTGTCTTTTCCTTCACCATTTTTTCTTCTTCGCTTAAATTTTGAAAACGCATCATCCGGCGGTTGTCCGGATCATTCCCTCCCGTCATTCCAATTTCATCACCATAATAAAGTACGGGTATACCCGGTATGGTAGCATTGAAAGCAATAAGTTGTATCAACTTGTCGTAAGCAGTTTCATCCGAAGGCCTACGCTCCCCAATGCTACGGGTCCAGCCGGCAACTTTGCTGTCTTCTTCAAAAGTAAGATCCCCTGCAGCATAAGAAATAAAACGAGCTCTGTCCTGATTTCCAGAAATATACGACATGAGATTGTGTACCCCATAATAATGAAAACTTTCTTCCAAAGAGTTATTCAAACGCTGAAAACCGACATCAGGACGGGCAAAAGTTGCAACAGCATCATCGTAAACATTAAAGTCAAATTGTCCATCCATCTGTCCCGAACCAATATAAGAAGCAATTAATTCCCGGCTTCCATAGGTTTCCCCTACCTGATAAATAGTAATATCCCTGGGAAGCATTATGTCTTTTTTCAATTTATATGTCAATGTTCTCCAGAATACTTCCGGGATATGTTTGGTCGCATCATGACGGAAACCGTCCAAATTATATTCTTTTATCCAAAATAAAGCTGAATCTGTCATTGGTCCATACACCTCAGGATTTTCCAAATTCAGTGTGGGTAAAAATGTATCGAACCATGTTGTGAGGCGGTGTTCGTCCCAACGTTCGGTATTCAGAGAGCCGTCAGGCAAATAAAGGTCTGTTGCCCACTCCTGATGTTGTTTATAAAGCGGATGTTCCTCGTGTACATGATTCGCCACATAATCGAGAATTACATTTATATTCCGTTTATGCGCTTCTTCTACCAGCTCTTTCAATTCTTCTGAAGTTCCATAGCGGTAATCGACTTTAGAAGAAGAAACCGGCCAATAACCGTGATAACCTGAAAATTTCGTCTTCGGATCTTTCCAAAATCCGTAAGCTCCTTCGGGATTTTGCGTAATCGGAGATAACCAAATTGTATTCATCCCCAGGGAATCGAAATATCCTTCTTTTAATTTTTGTGTAATCCCTACTATATCTCCCCCCATGTAATTGGCAAGAGGTAAAACTTCTTTCGGATCCAAAGGATGATTATTTTCTCCCTGAGCATCATTAAAACGGTCTACCATCAGAAAATAAAGGGTAGAAGCCCTTTTATCAAACCGATTTAAGAGAGAAGCTTTTTCTATTACTTTCCCTTTATCAAGAGGAATAAAAATGTCATTGGAAACGCCATATTTATTTATAGCCCATACCCTTAATTCAGAACGTTTTAATTTACGCGCTTCTTCAGGAATCACAATGCCTGTAACAGAACCGGACTGAATGATGCTCCTTTGACTGAGTAACTGATTCTGAATATATACGAGCCATTCTTCCACCGGATTTTGACTCGAAAGAAAAACAGTGTCCCCACTTACTCTATCCGTAAAAATTTCAGGGGCTTTTTCAACTTCTTCCCCCACTTTCAATACAGAATTATATCCTCCCATATTATTATCCATCCGCTCCTTATTGCCCGGGTCCAATTGTTTGCTGCCGTCCAGAACTAATAAATATTGATATTGCCCGGGTGCCAGATATAAAGTGGTTTGCCACAACCCATCCCTTAATTCTAAATTTGTATTGTCCGGATTCCAAGCATTCATTTCTCCTGCCAATTGTACTTTATGATATTGTTTCCCCTGAGGATCAAAAGTATATTTCACAGGCTTTTTAACACTCCGGAGCACCGGAATATCATAAGTATAACCTTCATACCGAAAACGGATATTTTCCATTGCTTTCATCCCTTTTTCCGGAAGAAGTAAAATTTCTTTCTTTTCTTTTTCCTCTATTAGTTTTACATTCGAAGGCGGAATAATCTTTTTGATCTTTTCCGGATAAAGAAAATAATCTGTCAAATGGACACGGGTGGTATCAGTATTTAATTGTATCGGCGTAGCTAAATCATATACCGCAGAATGTTCAGGTATACGGACAGCATCTCTTTTACACGTCCAGAAAGACAAAAGTAAGAGCATTATTGTAATAATTTTAAATATCATTCTTTTTACTATTATAGCTTTATAATTGAAAATTATAAAATTAATAAATCTTTCTTTAGCCCCCAAACACTAAATATATTGCTGAAACGATCAAAAACAAGTTTCCGACAAAACAGCATTTATGTCAAATGACAGATGTACCGTCTTCAAAATTAACGGCTGGTACTAAATACTTTTCTGGTAAACATTTAACGTCCCAGTTGTTCAGAAAGTTTCAAAGAGGAAAAACACTTGTCTTTAAAAAGCTTTTTCCGGGATTCTGTGCTTAAAAAGCCTGCTATCCGCCATTTAATCAAATATTAATATTTTTTATGTAAATAATACCAACGTCTTTCAATAAAGTTTACGTATACAGCCTAAAATGTCTTTCTATTTTCGGACAACTATACCATGTAAACCTGATGATTATGAAACGAAAAAAACTGACGAGAACTTTGTTTCCTATTTTATCATTTATTCTTTTACTGAGCCTGAACAGTTTTGGTCAGGAAATAAATCTTACAGGAAAAGTGACAGACGCTGCTGACGGCCAACCTTTACCGGGAGTAAGTGTCGTCATAAGAGGCACGTATACAGGAACAGCCACTGATCTTGACGGCAACTATAATTTAAAAGTTAACCCGGGAGATGTGCTGGAATTTTCATTTATTGGTTACAGACCCCAGCAGGTAACGATTACAAACCAACGGGTACTGGATATTGCCCTTCAGGAAAATTTGCAGGAACTTCAGGAAGTTGTAGTCATCGGTTACGGACAAGTCCGGAAAAATGATGCCACTGGTTCTGTTGTAGCTATAAATGCGAATGATTTTAATCCGGGGGTAATGTCATCTCCTCAGGATCTTCTGATCGGGAAAACGCCGGGGGTACAAATTACGACCGGAGGAGGAGCTCCGGGAGACGGAGCCACAATCCGTATCCGGGGAGGTTCCTCCATGAAGGCCAGTAACGATCCTTTGATCGTTGTAGACGGAGTACCTTTGGATAATTCTAATATTTCGGGTATGCGAAATCCCTTAAACTCCATAAACCCGGCTGATATCGAAACGTTCACTGTACTGAAAGACGCCTCTTCTACGGCTATTTACGGAGCCCGTGCTTCTAACGGAGTGATCTTAATTACGACAAAACAGGGTAAAAAAGGCCAACCTTTCCGGGTCAATTATTCCGGGCAAGTCAGTATTGGCTGGAAAGAAGGAAAAATTGATGTCATGAACGCTGACGAATTCCGGGAAACTGTAAAAAAACAATTTGCAGGAAATGCAAATATTATAAATAACCTCGGTACAGACAATACCGACTGGCAAAAGGAAATTTATAGGATTGCCGTTAGTAACGACCACAACCTGGATTTTTCCGGATATAAATACAATACCCCTTTCCGATTATCTTTAGGTTATACTAACCAACAAGGTATTTTAAAAACAACCAATCTGAAACGTTTTACAGGGGCCTTGAACCTGAATCCTTCCTTTTTTGACGATTTCCTGAAAATTAATATACATGCTAAAGGAATGTATATTAAAAATAACTTTGGAAACTCAGATGCGATCGGAGAAGCCTTACTTTTCGACCCGACCCGGCCCGTAATGGACGGAAATGAAAGATTCGGCGGATATTTTACCTGGACACAGGCAACTACCGGCAACCCTAATATTATTGCTACCAAAAATCCGGTAGCTCATTTAAAACAACACAGTGATAAATCAAAAGTAAAACGTTTTATCGGAAATATTCAATTTGATTACCGCTTGCATTTTTTTCCGGATATGCGCGCCAACCTGAATTTGGCTTACGATTATTCTAAAAGTGACGGAAAAGTGATTGAACCGGAAGATGCTGCCTGGACTTACGACGAAATACACGGAAGCGGTTATCACAAAAAATATAACGAAAAAAAACACAATGAATTGCTAGAATTCTATTTGAATTATAACAAACAGGTAGAAGAAATTTACAGTACTTTCGATGTAGTTGCGGGTTATTCCTGGCAGCATTTCAAAAAAAGCAGTTATTCTTATGCGACCAATACAGCCGGAACTTATGTAAAAGAAAATAATGAAGATGCGTCTGAAAATTATCTTTTGTCTTTTTTCGGTCGTCTCAATTATACTTTTATGGATAAATACCTATTGACCTTTACGTTAAGAGGAGACGGATCTTCCCGTTTTGCCAAAAATCAACGTTGGGGGACATTTCCTTCATTAGCCCTTGCCTGGCGTATCGACCAGGAGGACTTTATGAGTCGCTTTGAAAATCTCTCCACTTTAAAACTACGTTTAGGATACGGTATCACAGGGCAACAGGATATTATTGGGAATGATTACCCTTATCTACCCAATTATACGATCAGTAATGATAAGGCCCAATACCAATTCGGCAACGACTTTGTATATACTCTTCGTCCCAACGGTTATGATGCCCATATTAAATGGGAAGAAACAACGACCTGGAATGTCGCTGTAGATTTTGGATTTTATAACAACCGGATCAATGGTTCCATCGATTATTATTACCGTAAAACCAAAGACCTGCTCAATGAAATTCCTATAGCAGCCGGATCTAACCTGACAAATAAATTGACTACAAACGTCGGTGACTTATCCAATCAAGGATTCGAAATTACCTTGAATACTGTACCGATTACGAACGACTCCTGGCATTGGGAAGTAAATGTCAATATGTCTTACAATAAAAACAAAATTATCAAGCTCATCCGGAATAAAGACCCTAATTACGTAGGTGTTTTAACCGGAAGTATTGCCGGAGGTACAGGTACTACGATACAAATTCACAGCGAAGGGCATCCTTCCAATGCTTTCTACGTTTATCATCAGGTATACGATGAAAACGGAAAACCTCTGGAAGGAGTGTATGTTGACCTGAATGGAGACGGTATCATTAACCAACTCGACCTTTACCGTTATAAAAGTCCAGCTCCCAAATGGCTGGCTGGCTTTTCTTCTTACCTGAAATATAAAAACTGGGACCTTAATATTGCTGGTAGGTTTAGTTTTGGCAATTATGTTTATAATAATGTCCAGTCCAATGGCGCTTTATACAGTCGTATGTATGATAATACAGGTTTTTATTCCAATATTCCCACTGCAGTAAATAAAACCAATTTTCGGGAAGCTCAGTATTTTTCCGACTATTATGTTCAAAATGCTTCTTTTATGAAACTGGATAATATTACGCTGGGATACAATTTTCAGAAATTATGGAAAAACCGTATCGATTTAAGAGTATTCGCCATTATGCAAAATGTATTTACAATTACCAGATATAAAGGTCTTGACCCTGAAATATTCAATGGTATCGACAACAATATTTATCCCCGTCCCCGTACTTTTTTACTGGGAGTCAACCTGGGTTTTTAAATCGTAATTTGTAAATCTGTATATTATGAAAAACTATATTCAATATCCGAAATTCCGGTTTTATACGATCTGGCTTTTGTTCGCCTTCGGTGCAGGTTCCTGTATAGGAGATCTGAATACAACTCCTATTGATAAAGACATCATTAGTTCTAAAAATGTATATGACAATCCGGAAGCCTATCGCCAAGTCCTGGCAAAAATCTATTCTGTTTTTGCCTTAAGCGGTCAGATCGGCCCGGATGGCAATCCGGACTTATCTACAAACGATGAAGGTACCTCGAACTATCTCCGTCAGCTTTGGAATCTTCAGGAACTTACTACAGATGAAGCAATTTGTGCCTGGAATAACAGTGGACTTCCCGATTTACACAACCAAAGCTGGTCGGCTGCAAATGACTATATCACCATTACCTATGAACGTATTTACTATTTGATTTCTATCGCAAACGAATATTTAAGAGAAACCACGGACAGCGAACTGGATAAACGGGGGGTCAGCGGACAGCTTCGTACGGACATCGGATTCTATAGGGCTGAAGCCCGTTTCCTCCGGGATCTGGCTTATTACCAAGCTTTAGATTTATATGGAAATGTCCCTTTTGTGGAAGAAAGCAGTGGAATAGGTACCTTTAATCCGGAGCAAATCAAACGTACAGATCTCTTCACCTGGCTTGAAAAAGATCTGATAGAAGTTCTTCCCTTGCTCAAAGAACCCCGTACAAATGAATACGCCCGGGTAGACCAGGCTGCAGCCTGGACTGTTTTAGCCAAACTGTATTTAAATGCTGAGGTATATACCGGTTCCCCGAAATATACAGAAGCCATTACGTATTGCAATAAGATTATCCCCTATTACCATCTGGAAGATAATTATCACCATCTCTTTATGGCAGACAACCATACGGCTGAAGGTATTATTTTTCCGATCGCTTTTGATGGAACTCATACCCAAACCTATGGAGGTACAACTTTTTTAATTTTTGCTGCATTAGGAGGTGACAGTATTGTTACCCAAGACTACGGAGCAAGCGGAAGCTGGGCCGGAAACCGGACAACAGCCGAATTTATGGCAAAATTTGATCCGGGAGACAAAAGAGCTTTATTTTTTACCAAAGGACAAACCAGTACCGAAGTGAATCTGCAATCAGATTTCAAGCAAGGAGTTATTGTCACGAAATTTACAAATATGAAATCCACGGGAGAACCCGGTTCAAATTTAAATTTTGTGGATACAGATTACCCCATGTTCCGCCTGGCAGATATTTATCTCATGTATGCAGAAGCCGTATTGAGAGGAGGCCAAGGAGGCAATTTAGGTACAGCTCTCGGTTATATTCAAGATATCCGGCAAAGAGCTTATGGGAATACTTCCGGTAATATCTCCGCCGGAGACTTAACTTTGGATTTTATTCTGGAAGAAAGAGCCCGCGAATTGTATTGGGAAGGACACAGACGAACAGATTTAATCCGTTTCGGCAGATTCAGTGAAACAAGCTATACATGGCCCTGGAAAGGAGGGCTCAAAGAAGGGCGGAGCGTAAATGCTTATTATAATCTCTTCCCTTTACCTTCCTCCGACTTAGGAGCCAATCCTAACCTGAAACAAAATCCGGGATATTAAAACAGAATTTAATTTGAAACAAGAGGAATATGAAACGAATATACTACATCGGAATTATACTTATCCTATTCGCACTTCAGGCCTGCGAAACAGATAACAAAAAATATTATGCCGGAGATTATATCTCTCCGAAAATTGACCTGCCTGTAACAGGAAGCCGTATTACTTTGACTGAAGCTACAGCCAATGATTCGGTTCAATTTAAATGGGAAGCAGCAGCATTCGGTTTCCCTGCAGCAATAACGTATACGGTACAAATAGCTATACCGGACACCTATTTTGAGTCTGCAGTAAAAATAGCGGAATCAAAAGGTACTTCTGTAGCCGTTACCCAAGCTACTTTAAACAATAGTGTCCTCATTGCTGGCCTGGTACCGGAAACACCGACTGAAGTCGAAGTCCGGGTCAATGCTTCTATCAATAATAATATCCGGACACTTTATTCGGAACCGATACGATTGATGATTACAGCCTATAACGTAGAAGTTGTTTATCCCATTCTTTTTGTCCCGGGTAGTTATCAAGGTTGGAATCCTGCAGATTCATCCACCGTTGTAACCTCCCCTAAAGCGGACGGTACTTATGAAGGCTATTTCTACTTCCCGGCGAATACTGAATTCAAATTCACAGGCCAACCGGACTGGAATCCACTCAACTGGGGAGAAGGAGGAGGGGGCAAACTTCAAGCCGGAGCGGGTAATATTAAAGTCACTACAGCCGGTTTTTATAAAGTTATTGCCAATATCAATAATCTCACCTATTCTCTTACACCTGTAAGCTGGAGCATTACAGGCAGTGCAACCTCCAATACTCCTATCGCCCTTATTTATAATGAAAGTAAACACGATTTGGAAATTACCACCCACCTGAATCCCGGAGAATTTGTATTCAAAGAAACAGGGGCCGGTAATCGGGTTCTGGGACTTTATTTCGGAAATCAACTTACAGATAATGGAAGCCAAATTATTGTAGAAGAAGGAGGTAATTACACTATTTCATTAAATCTACAAAAATACCCTTACACATTCTCCATAAAATAATTTTTCAACTTCCACATTCCTTCATTTCCGGACAATCCAAAAGAATAACAAATATGATTGGATCGTCCGGAAAATTTTAATAAATCCCTGTCAGGATACCATCGAAACAATTAAAATCTTTTTTCCATACCTTTTATTTTTTACTTTAAAATATATAACTTTGCGCCTCAATATTTTAACGACATAAACAAATCAGATATGGGAAGAGCGTTTGAATACCGTAAAGCACGGAAATTAAAAAGATGGGGCAACATGGCCCGTACATTTACCAGAATAGGAAAGGAAATCGATATAGCTGTCAAAGCGGGTGGACCGGACCCGGCGAATAATACACGCCTGCGTATTCTGATCCAGAATGCTAAAGCTGAAAATATGCCTAAAGAAAATGTCGAACGTGCAATTAAACGGGCTGTTTCCAAAGATACTTCTGATTATAAAGAAATCGTATACGAAGGTTATGCCCCCTACGGAGTTGCTATCGTGGTAGAAGCTGCTACCGACAATAATACCCGTACCGTTGCCAATGTACGGCATGCGTTTACGAAATTCGGTGGTTCTTTAGGTACGACAGGTTCTTTGGATTTCTTATTTGAAAGAAAATGTGTATTCAAAATCAATAAACCGGAAAACTTTGATATCGAAGAATTTGAACTGGAAATGATCGATTATGGTGCGGATGAAATCTTTGAAGACGAAGACGGGATCATTAATATTTATGGTTCGTTTGAAGCCTACGGAAACATTCAGAAATATCTGGAAGAACAGAAATACGATATTGTCAGCGGAGAATTTACCCGAATCCCTGTAGACACCAAAGAATTAACTGCGGAACAAAGGGCTGAGGTGGATAAAATCCTGGATAAACTGGACGAAGATGATGACGTAACCAATGTTTATCACAACATCAAGGAAGATTAATCTCTGATTTTTTGCAGATTCAAAAATATAATTGCATATTTGCACCCGCAAAAGAAGTAAGTTAATTCTTCGAAAAGATGACTTCGTAGCTCAGCTGGTAGAGCAATTGACTCTTAATCAATGGGCCGTGGGTTCGAGTCCCACCGAGGTCACTAATTAAGAAAAGCTGTCGGAAAAATATTTCCGGCAGTTTTTTATAGATTTTACAACAGGCTTTTTTCCAGTGCCTTCACGGACTTTGTTAAATAATAATTGTAATCAACAACAAAAGTTTTTCCCGGTCTTCGTCAAATATATTTACCCTCAATGTTAAGAGAATAAGTTTATCTTTTTACGCATCTTTACCTATATTTCCAATGTATTTCTTAAATGAAATACAAATGCCTGTTAAAATAATATTTTAAGCTACTTTTACCCTTGTCTTTTCGTCTATGAACGAATTATCTGGTATTTTTCTAATCCTGTTATGCTTATATTTCGATAAATACAGCTTATACGTTTCCGCGTGTTTTTGCAAAAGGACAAATTAAAATTACCCCTGAAAACAATGTTCCAAGGGTAATTTTGTATTAAAATACTTCTTAATTTACTTTTCAGCTATAGCTTTTTCTACGGAAACTGATCGTGTATTTTTTCCAGAAGACATTGTATTTATTCCGCTTGTGGCAGAAGAAATTCTGGTCATTGTCATATCTGTTGTTACAGGATCTACATTGTAAGAATACCAGCTATCCGGCTTTTTAAAATGGTATCCTACACCGATAATATCGTCCTGTGTTATCCAGGTGACAATATTGCCTTTTCTCTGACTAATCATACAGGTATATTTTCCGAGACTAATACTATAGGCTTTTGTAGCACCTGTAAAGGCAACCTGATTCCCATCTTCGTCTGTACCTATATTTTCCTGGTTTTCAACCCTAATCGTACCATCTGCTGCGGTGAAGTTCATGGTAAAGGGGAAATTCGTAGCCAGATCGGAACCACCCCAACCATATACCAAATAAGAAGTCCCTGCCACTTTTTCAACAATTTTCACTTCAAGGGTTACGGCACTACCGTCTTTCCTGGATTTTGCATTCAGTCTCCAGGTTCCCAGATAGTCTGTGTAAATATAAAGTCTTTGAGTTACCTGGATCTCAACATTATAACCGTCCAGACTAAGGGTAACTACAGCTGTACGGGCAGCAGTTCCTGGATTCTTTTCAGCTGTAATATTTACATAATTGCTGCCCTTGCTAACACTTAACCAGGATGCACTGGATTTAGCCGTAAATGTTCCGGAAGCTTCTACTGGCACTTTCAGAGTTTCTCCGTCATTGGAAAGAATTACGTCCGTATTTTCAGGTATTAAAACAATACCGTCCTGAGTAACAGTAACAGGTACATTAAAAGTTCCCGACGTAAGCATTACAGTCGTTGTCCGGATAGGATGACCACTATTATCGGCAGTTTTGAGTACTAACGTATCCCCCATTACCCGGGTCGTCAGCCAATCTGCCTGCGATGTTGCCGTAAACGGTATTTCACAATCCACGAAAATAAAAGCTTCACTGGCTTTAATAGGCATCATAATCTCTGTTACTTCCGGAGCCGGAGCTCTATTACCACTTTGTGTTACAGGAACAACTCTTTCTAAACCGTTTTGTTTAATAAGTACCAATCCTGTACGTCCATTTACTGTATTATTCGGAGAAGCTGTAACGGTGATAGTCTTTCCGGAAACGGATACCGTAAACCACTCCTGATCAGCAGTAGCAGTAGCCCCGGGAGCTTTTAGTTCGATGGTTCCCGTTCCTCCGAGTACTGAAAATATTACCCCGGAACTTTCTATTCCCAGTTCTGGAACTGTAGTATCATTTTCTCCATCAGAACAGCCTATTGCAAAGGCAAGCAGACAAAGAGAAAATATATAAAATAATTTTTTCATAGTCATAAATTTTATTGCTTTACAAATACAACATTGGTAAACCGGCCATATTGGCTGGCATAACTGCTGACTCTAGTCCCTGAATCATCGAAAGAATAATAATAGAAAGAGTCTGCTTTGTAGTCAACCCACATCTTATCATCTATCATAGTAATAACCATTTTACCATTTTCTTCAGAAACGACTCCTTTTAGTCCGGCATCGCCCCATGTTAAATAATTG
The DNA here is from genome assembly GCF_937966165.1 of uncultured Odoribacter sp. Taxonomy (NCBI): domain Bacteria; kingdom Pseudomonadati; phylum Bacteroidota; class Bacteroidia; order Bacteroidales; family Odoribacteraceae; genus Odoribacter; species uncultured Odoribacter sp. Next base: position 5,228 of record NZ_CALCLB010000005.1, on the reverse strand, counting down.
GTGGATGAATCAAACATAACAATACCCATATACAATCCTTCTGAAATAAGCCCTAATCTTTTTTGAACTTTCAGACCAATTATACCTGCTCCCAGATCGTATTTCAATTCTAAATCATAAGGGAACACACTACCGGAAAGAGTATACGTTTTTTTACTTTCTTTCTGACTTATCGTAACTGTTGCGGTTTTACCACCAGTATATTTCATTGTATAATTTCCCAGATAATCATTATAAAAATGGAAACCTTCAGGCATATATACGGCTAACTTCGCATCTACTCCTGCATCCGTACAAATAAAAGATTTTTGTTCTTCATCCCACTCGAAATTTTCCATGGTTACTTGCTGATTATTTCTGTCGTCTCTCGTATAAACAAATGGTTCGTACAGTTTTATTCCTGTAGGGGTACAAGTGAAAGCTAGATCCTCTTCACTTACAACCGTCTCTCCCTCTGCATTAATTTCATTATAAGAAACTGTCAAAACCCGACCAGAACGATTTGCAATACAAATCGTATCTTCATTTATCAAGAAGTTATAATTTCCATAAGAGGAAGCTTCTTCTGCTACTAATACTTTCTGGAAATATTCTTTTGCATTCAATGGTCCATCCAAACGGGTCATCACCAGTTTATTGCCATATTTCTTCCCTTTCAGTACGATTTTACTGGGAGTCACTTCCATAAATACAAATTCATAATCCCCGCACATACCGTCTACATCCTGAGAACCTTTGGGTTCTGTAAAGTAATGGATGATTTCATTGTAGGTATTAAAAGTCAATACCGGTCCCATATCAGAGATGATATCGTATTCAGAAGAAACAGTATCTCCCATTTCATAATGCGTGGTTGCTACCTCTGAACATAAGGTTACATTTCCGTCTGCCGTAAACTTAGCAATCATGTTGTATCCTCCGATGGAATGATTTTTCTCGGGATAATAAACCAGCAACCAGCCGTTTTCAGCAGCGGCAATTGTAGCCCTGTATTCCTTCATGGCAGCCGCAATCCTTTCGGCCGCAGAAGTGTCAAATATATCTTTCTCGTCTTCAATGCAGGATTGCAAAGAAAAGAACGGGAGAAGAAGGATTAGATATAGTATTTTTTTCATAATATACTTTTTTAAATGTGTGTTAAATCCAATTGATCAATACTGTTACCACGTTTCAATACGACCTCCCGTAGCTTGTAAATATCGATATTCCAGGAATCTTTCAGATAATTTTTTACAATTTCGAATTTTTGTTCAATAAGCTGCTTACCGGTTTTTTCATTTCCTGGTGCTGTCGTGTTGGCCGATTCCAACAGCACATCCCAGGTTTCTTGATCCCGGGTTACAAATATTGAAATAATCTCAACGAAATCTTCGCTATCATAACTGCGGGCATACTGACTTACAAAACCCTTTTCTTTAGCCTCAGCTAAAGAGGCCGAGTTCCAGTCGTCCCCGATATAATCATTCTGAGTAATACCCAAAAAATCTACCGGATAATTTTTGATCTGATTCAGGATATGACCAAACTCATGATGCATGGTTTTTAAATAGGCATCGTTCAATTCTGCAGCCGTTATCGTTTGGGGATTGATATTATTTACCCGATAAAGCGTAATTTTTAATCCCCCTTCTGCTGTACCCAAAATAACAGTATTATTACTATTATATGCACCGGAGCCAATCATATGAATAATTCTCGGCACATAGGTACGGGTAAATTCCAAGCCTGCAACTTCATCATAGGCTTCCAGCCATAAATATTTGATTAATTTAGCTAAAGCCATACATTTATCTGGCATAGCCGGGGCCAAAGTATAATCCATACTCGATTCAATATCTTCCATCTTGTATTTAACCTCTATATTATAAGGATAAACATAATTAGAAAGTAACCATTGGTCAAATGCAGTCCCGGACTCATCTGTTGTATCAAAAATACTATGACTGCTGGGTTCATTTTCATCACAGGACCAGAGAGATCCTGTCAATGTAAAAGCGAGCAGATATATTACTATTTTTTTCATATTTCTCTTTTTTAATTACATAAATATTACCTTGGATTCGGAGTCATTCCGGCACTGATTACATCGTATGGAAGCTGAAGTGCCCGTCGCGGATCGTCTACTTCCAGGGAATCTGTAACTGTCACATCATTGTTTGGATTGACATAACGACGGTATATTTTTATACCGAAACGTTTAATATCGAACCAGCGTAATCCTTCGTGTATAGTTTCAATGCGGCGGAAGTGTAATAAACAATGCAAGAAATTTTCTTGCTCTTTGGAAACAATGGGTATGGCCGGATTTAATTGTTTCTTTACCGTTGGTTCATAAGGCGTATAATCAGCCAAATCCGAATAATAACTATTAATCAATTCCCTTGTCAACTTTATAGTAGAAGTGGTATGCCGGGACATCCAAATCGCTAAATCATTGGTTGCCCCACTGTAATCCTGAAGCATTATATAGGCTTCAGCCCGGCAAAGAAGTAATTCATCGGATTGAAAAGCAGGTAAAATAGAATGAACATATCCTTTTTTGGCTACAGGATCCGTATATTCAAAATAGTAAGGCAATTTCGGCGTACAAAGATAACCTGCTGAATAGTTCAATGCTGGTAAATAGAATAACTCGGCATTCCATTTGCCCCAAGGTCCTTCTGACTGTACAGTTTCTAAAGCTGTGAACTTACAATGCTGGTATTTCTTTCCACTGTTATAATTCCCAAAAGCTACAGCAATATTAGAATTTAGTGAAATAAGCATTAGATTTGCCTGGTGTTCGGTCTTTACATAATCCTCCGCAATAGGCCCGTATTGCGCAGACCGATCAATAGCGGTCATATCCCGAAGAATATTTTCAGGATTACCACCAAATACTAGATTTGCACACTCAATTACTTTATCGTATTTGTGTATATAGAGATAAAACCGTGCAGCAAAAGCATAAGCTGCTTTCTTATTAAAATGATATTTCGGTACCGTGTAAATGTTATCGTCTACAAGTGGAAGAGCTTCCTCTAAATCCTTTTGTATTTTTTGATATACTTCGGCCACTGTACCTCTTTCATAATAAGGACTCACGGTCGTTTCTGGTATTTCCATATAAGGAATTCCCAAATCAGAAGTACTGGTTTGTTCATTATATTGTTTACAAAAGACATTGACCAAAAGGAAATGATGATAAGCCCGGATCAACAAAGCTTCCGCTTTTTGCGGATTCAATTCTTCCGGGTTTTCATAATTTTCGATAGCTTCTAAAGCATGATTGGCCGTAGCAATAGCCGCATAACAACTGGCCCAAAAACTTTTAGGAGAATCTGCCCCCTCTTCCTGAGTATCTTCCCAAGCATAAGTTTGTTCCTGAAGCCTGCCCAAAGAAGAATAACCATTATTACCGCGGTCATCTATATTATCAGACATAAACTCTGTAAGGTAAACATAAGACGACGCAGCATATCCCGTTACAAGTAATTTTGTTATATTCTGCTTTGTATCAAGCTCGGTCCGATTATCAGGAGTAGTACTCAGATAATCGTCGCACGAAACACTGAGCAATGCCAGCGCCGTGATAAATAGTAATATAATATATTTCTTATTCATAATCATTAATTTTTATAAGCCTAACCTTAAAGTGAATGTGAACTGCTTGGGCACAGGAGCGGCAACACCACCGGAACGGAAAAATTCTGGATCCTGACCATTCAGCTTATCGTCAGCATAAATCAGGAAAAGATTAGTCCCCTGTACTTTCATGGATAGACTGTTAAAGCCAATCTTGGTAAGAAGTCTTTTAGGGAAATCGTAAGATAAAGATATTTCCTTCATCCGGATAAACCCACCGTCAGCCGTACGTACATCAGAATAATTATAGGTATTATAAGCATAATTCAATTTTGAATTGTTTTTATGCTGACGTTGACTGACAATTACAGGTACATGGGTATATTTTTCATCTCCCGGTACCATCCAACGATTTTTGAATTCTTTCGGCATAGCATCCAAATCAGAATATCTTCCTTTAAAAACCGGATCCAGACGGATCTTATTACCAAATGAATAGGTCATAAATACATTCAGCTTTAATCCTTTATAAGAGAATGTATTTCCAAAACTACCCGTAATGGTGGGTTCACTTGAACCTTCATATTTCAAAAAGCCTAAATCGGTAGTTTGAAAATAAACATCCGTTGAAGTAATGTTCCCGTCCTGATTCAGAAATACAGGAATACCGTCCTCATTCAGTCCCCGGAAAGGAATTGAAAATAACGAACGCACCGGATAACCTTCCAAACCAAATCCGTTACCGGTAATCATATCGATAGCCCGTTTTCTGGTTTTCATTTTGCTAATTTCATTCTTAGCATATGAAAAGATTAAATCAGTAGTCCACCGGAAATTCTTCAAGTTGATGTTTGTTGTAGATAAAGAAAATTCTACACCATGAGCTTTCATTTCAGCTACATTAGCCATTTTATCAACTACACCGCCAACCCCTACAGTCGTAACCGGGCCAATTAAATCATAATTGTTACGTTTATATCCGTCAATTGTAAAATTGATCCGGTCATTTAAGAAGCCCATATCTACTCCTATATTCAGCTCATGTTTTTTCTCGTAAGTCAGTTCGCTGTTTTCTATATCATCTAAATAGATCGCTGTCTCTTTTGCATTCGTTTCCGGACGGAAAGGCGTACCACTAAGATACACAGGCTTAGAGTTTGTCACACTTGATGGTCCCCGGTCTGCCGTCAAACTATAGGAAGCTCTTACTGTAAAATGAGTAAGTGCAGGTTCCAAATTCTTGAAGAAATCTTCTTCATGCATATTCCAAGCTCCCGATATATTCCAGGTTGGAATCCAACGGGATGAATGACTTTTACCTAATTTATTGGTTCCTTCATAACGGCCAGTTCCACTGACGGTATAACGCCCCTTATAGGAATAGGTTGCTGTTCCGAAGAAAGCAGCTAAACGGGAGCGGCTATTGTCTACTGTAAAATAATCGGAATTATCTTCTACGCCTTTTTTAAATACTTCATAAGCATAATAAGAAATGTCTCCCATAGAATACTGACGACCCCAACCACGTGACCAGTTTTTTTGACGATCAACGGTTTGCAACAACATACCACCGTAAAAATTCACAATATGGATTTCATTAAATACCTGATTCCAGGACAAATCTGCACGGAAGTCATAACCGAGCATCTTATTGTCGGTTCTTT